>CAYVTG010000133.1:0-1667 GCA_964454575.1 uncultured Thermoplasmata archaeon | reverse complement strand
AAGAATACATATGTTGCCATCAAAAAAAATCCAATGCTAAAACAAAACACGACTATCTCTTTAACAAAGATACCTAATATGAAAAAAGCTATTCCTGCACCATATCCAATACAGGCTGTAGCAAGTTTAACTAAACTAAACCTCCTTTTTTTATTTCGTTCTTTTTTCCAAGCAGATATTTTCTCTTCGTCGTAAATTAATTCCCTATTGTTTTCCGATTCTGCATATTTCATGATATTTAACTTCCGCCAAGATATAGATTGTTAAACCAATATTATCTAATGGATAATAACAGTTGCGATTGGGATTTTCAAAGTTGGAACCAAAAATTTATGCGAAGCACGGTAAGAATTTCACATAACTCAGGTATATGCGAACTTGGTTTCGTATGTACCTTAGTTTTGGGATGATATCCGAAGTTTACTTCGTATGTGCCTTCCGCTGGGCGAACATTTTCTTCATCGCTTTTTGTTTTCATCATGTTTTTCATCTTTATTTTTCCTCCATATCCTTGATCGTGTCTAGCGGGCTTTTTATCCGGCTGATCTGGGAATTGCTGACATGGGTGTATATCTCAGTGGTCTTGCTGCTTTTATGGCCAAGTAATTCCTGGATGTACCGAAGGTCCGTGCCGCTTTCCAATAGGTGAGTTGCGAAGCTGTGACGCAGCGAATGGACGGATGTTTTCTTCTTTATTCCTGCGTTTTCTACGCCCTTCTTGAAGATCGTCTGTACGGTCCTTGTCGTGATATGTTCGTTTTCCTTTTGTCCCGGGAATAACCATATATCCGTAGGATTTGCACTCATGTATATATTCAAGGTATCCAAGGCATTATTAGACAAAAGAGTATATCTGTCTTTCCGTCCCTTTGCCCCTTTTATATGGATCATCTTTCTTTCAGTATCGATATCCTCCGGTTTCAATTTGACCACCTCACTCACCCTTAGGCCGGCTGAATACGTTAGCATCAATATTGATCTGTGTTTTATGTTGTCAAGCGAAGAGAGTAATCTACAGATTTCTTCCATACTGAGTACCACCGGGAGCTTTTTATCCTTTTTAGGCCTCTTTGTATGGTAGATAAATTTCCGATTTAAAACTTCACCGTAATAGAACTTTAAGGCGCTTACAGCAACATTCAAGCTTGAAATGGACATGTCACATTCATCTACTAGATGAGCTAGATAATCCGTGATATCTTTATTGTTTATATCATCGGTCGATTTACCTGTGTGATCCAGAAATCGCCTGTTGAACATACAGTAGGATTTGATCGTACTCTTGCTGTATCCGCGAGACGTCAATTCGCTCCGTAGATCATCAAGTTCTTCGTTTTCTTCCCGATTTTTGTCTTGTTCGCCAAATATCTCCTTTATTTTATCCGAAGTTTTCTTGTCAGAGGGGAAACTCCAATACATCTTATCCGGATGCCAACGGTATCCAGATATGGTTTTCACCATCGAGATAAGGTTTTTATTGTAAGGGAATTTTACAGTGATCCTTCCATCAGAGTTTCTACCGATCGTCGCTTCACACATTCTCTCTGATGTAAGCTCTCGGTGATATATATGTGTTACCTCCAAATGACTTATTTTTTCGCTATCGATTTCTAACATTTCATTTTCGACATCACTTATAAAAAGTAGATTGTGGGAACTACGACCAT
>CAYVTG010000132.1:0-1703 GCA_964454575.1 uncultured Thermoplasmata archaeon | reverse complement strand
TACTCGAAGAACTGCTCGCTATCTTCAGCCAGTAACCCACCACAGCCGCTGAAAAGCATGCCGTCCATCTGAACGAATTTAAGATGAATGTACCGTATATTCGGATTTTCCAACCGCTCGGACATGATACTTTCATATAATCCAGACGGCGAATCGGTTCGTCCGGGGATGATAAGACACGGGATATCCAGTGTTGTAAGGAAATCGAAGAATGTTTCAAAATCCTCTTTCTTCCTCTTCCGTTCTTGGAATAGGATGTCCTTTGTTCTATCTGGTTTCCGGCCTTCTTCAAGGGCGGACTTCATCTCCTTTATGTGTTCATCACCTCTGGTGGTCCCACCTGCGAACATTAGTATCTCTGGCTCCTTCTCTTCGATAACCTTTCTGAGGGGTTCGAGATAGGCTTTTACTCCTAGATAATCGGCGATGGCAATTATTTTCATCTTGGTAGGCATAGAACTATGATGTAATATAGATTTTGTTCTCAAAAGGATGGTAAAGAGATATATATCTGAGGTTTATTTCACCATCATGTCCGGGATGAGCTACAAGGAAGCCGGTGTCGATATTGACCAAGAGGAGAAGGCCATTTCTGCTTTGAAAGATACACTGCATTTTGTCAGAGAAGGCTTCGGAAAGCCACTGAAAAGCGAGTTTACCGGATTGGTGGATTTTGGAGACTTTGCCTTATCTCTCTGTACCGACGGTGTAGGAACCAAGCTTTTGATAGCCGATGCTGTTGAAAAATGGGATACTATCGGAATCGACTGTATCGCCATGAACGTCAATGATACCATCTGCCAGGGAGCAGAGCCCATCGCATTCGTGGATTACCTAGCGGTGGAGGAACCGAACCCTAAACTCATGGAAGAGATCGGCAAGGGTCTGCGAACCGGTGCTGAGATGTCCAACATCACTATCATCGGCGGTGAAACTGCAACCCTTGGAGATATCGTGAAAGGATTTGATCTTGCCGGCACCGCATTAGGTTATGTAAAAAAGGATGAGATCATCGACGGAAGCGATGTTTATCCCGGAGACGTTATCATCGGGCTTCCCAGCTCCGGAGTCCATTCAAACGGATATACATTGGTCAGGAAGATCGTAGAAGCATCCGGATATGATCATGACGATGAACTTGAATTTGGTGTGCTCGGTAAAGTGTTGTTGGAACCGACCACGATATATGTTCGGGATGTAGTTAAGGCGATGAAAAAATACAATATCAAGGGCATGGCAAACATCACTGGCGGAGGACTTAGAAATATCAACCGTATCAATAGAGAGTACGGCTACGTTATAGAGGATCCACTGGAGCCGCAGCCCATCTTTGAGTTCCTGCAAAAACACGGTGATGTCAGCGATCAGGAGATGTACCAAACCTTCAATATGGGGATGGGATTCTGCCTGATAGCTTCAGAAGAAGAGGGAAAGGATCTTGCTGATTTTTTAAACGGTAAAATTGTAGGAAGAGTGGTAGAGGAGAAAGGCGTCCGTCTGCCATCTAAAGATCTAGTCTATTGATCATCTGATTTTCCACGGACGTTTCGAGATCCGAAATGTTCCATACCTATATACATCATGACAGTAATTTGTAGTATATCAAGATAATTTTCTCCTCCCCTTTTTTCTTACCCTAAAACAGAACAAGGGGGTGTGGGACAGAATTCCTGGTTACTCATCCTTGACAATTATAACATAGG
>CAYVTG010000131.1:0-1927 GCA_964454575.1 uncultured Thermoplasmata archaeon | reverse complement strand
TTGTGGAATGGACTGGTGACGCTACCGGAACAGATACGATGGTCATCATCACTATTGACGACGACAAGATAGTCACTGCAATTTTCCAAGAAGAAGATGACGGTGAAATTCCACCGGACGATGACGATGACGAAGAAGACGAACCCGCAGCGGCTAACTTCCTAAGCAGCTATTGGTGGATGCTCCTGCTGGTACTCATAGTAGTGATCGCCCTGGTGGTAGTCATGATGAAGAAGGGCGGTGGCAAGGAAACTGTTCAGGAACCACCGGAGCAGTATCCACCGGAGGAAGAACCGGCCGAATACGTAGAGCCTTCGGAAGAGTGGACCGAGGAACCATCTGAGATGCCGTTTGAGGAGGAGATGCCCGAAGAAGAGATCTTTGAGCCGGAAAGATGAATCTTCTACCTTAATAAGCGCATATTCACACAAAAGATTAAAATAATCTACAAGTATTACATACCTGAAATCAGTGGTTTCTATGGCGGAAGAAAAATATACGATAACACCGGACAAAGAAAGAGAACGGTGCGTTACAGGCATCGACGGCCTTGATACGATACTCAGCGGGGGAATACCTAGAAGCAACTGTGTTCTTGTAACCGGAAGCTGCGGCACGGGTAAAACTACTCTCAGTTTGGAATTCCTAGTGCACGGAGCTTTGGCAGGTGAGAACTGTTTGTTCATCTCCGTTACCGAATCTTCGGTGAAGATGCTGAACAATATCGTACCCTACGATTTTTTCGATGAAAACCTCATCAAGGAGGGTAAACTCAACTTTATCGATATGCCGGACGTATACAAAAACCTTGATATACTTCATAAAAGCGAATTTTCTTTCGACGAGATAAACGACATCGTGAAGGAGATCAAGAAGATAGTAAAAGAGAAAAATATAAACCGGCTGGTTGTGGATTCCGTCACATCCGTATGTTTCCAGTTGAAAACTGAGGAGAAGATACGCGACTTCATACTCAACTTGATGAAGATGTTATCTTCACACGGATGCACTTCACTGTTGATATCCGAGATATCTCCCGAAGAACCCCGTTACTCGCTATACGGTGTTGAAGAAGCTATCGCAGACGGTATCGTACTCATGGGCAATCTGGAACGTCATGGTGATCTGCTGAGAACTTTACAGGTGGTCAAGATGCGCGGTACGGAACATTCAAGGGCTAAATACGTACTCGACCTTACACCGGTCGGAGTGCTTTTGGTTCCGCTTTTGAAAGGTGGAGCTGTTGAGGGGCGTGATTAGATGGTCAGCAAAGATGAACTGAAAGACAAATTGGAAGCACTCGAAGAAGGCTCGGCGGTAGCACTCAAAGTCGATGTGGATGCTTACTTTGAAGTCATCACCACTATAACAGACGAATTGATACGAGGCAAAGACATGAACGTCATCTATGCCACGACCACCATCCCGGCCACATCCATAATCGGAGTTCTCGATGCATTGGAGATACCCCGGGACAAGGTACACTTCGTGGATGCTGTTTCCTACATGACCATGGGGGGCAGCGGCAGGATGAAGGGCGTTACCTATGTGGAGAGCCCGACTATGCTGGAGAACATCATGTTGAAGATCGAGTATCTACTGAGAAAATATCCCGCCGAAACACACACGGTAGTTCTGGATTCAATAAATTCCCTGGCGATACACAACGACATGAAGATCCTTGCGGAGTTCCTGCACATCATGGTGTCTAACCTACGTTCTTACAATTGTTTCACCCTGATCATGGCGGTGGCCGAACAGCAGGCCGATGACATCGACAACGTTCTGGCCATGGTGTGCGACGAGTTCATGGCGATCACCAGCTGACGTTTTTTAATGATATTTAATGCCGTGTCATTACGGGATGATATAAAAACGAGCCTGTCAAGTTTTTAGTGATAAGCTTCGATTATGGTAAAAAGCGATA
>CAYVTG010000130.1:0-2037 GCA_964454575.1 uncultured Thermoplasmata archaeon | reverse complement strand
GGGACCCGAGTGGGCGTTCAGGCATGTTCTTCTGGGGTAGATTTTCTCATACTATAGATTATGGTACTCCCTATTTCTATCACACTCCTGACCCTTGGATAAACTACTGGCTTTCATTATTTGAACCAACAGCATATCGTTTAGCGCATCCAGAGGTACAAGGTATTTTTAAAGACCTAAGAAGAGAGATGATGATAGTTATATCTCCAAATATACATAAAGACTTTGATAGAAACAGAGATTTGCAATACGAAGCAGTACGTGCTTTTCAAGAACATCATAAATTATCTCTAGAAGACTTTTCTTATTATGCATCTATTCTATTCCATCCCGATAGAGTTTACCAAGCCACACTTGATAAGGCGGCTCTTGAGTCAGCCTTGTCCCAAGCAATGGGTGATTTATTTACCGTCGAACCTCAAAGTTACGAAGAATTTAATAGGAGAGGTCGACGTTATGCTCCGATAAGAACAGCAGATTGGTATCCTAGCATAAAATGGCTTGGGGGTAGACCACCATGGTAAAAAAGATATTATCCATGATTTCAGTGTTTATAATACTCCTATTTATTTATATAGTTATACAAGGGGGCACAAATGCCGAAACTCCATGGTCAAGTTTGGGTGGTAACGAGAGAAATACCGGATTGAGCCCATACGATACCAGTCATGTAGATGGAACAATCAAATGGTCTTACGAGTTACATGATGATTTGATATTTGGAGAGATGTTAATCGACTCAAAGGGGAGGATATATGTTTCTTTATTAAGGTTTGATGAGCCAAATGAAGTACTGATTTTCTCACAAAATGGGAATTTGGAGCATAATTATACGTTTGATACACTTGATTCTAGAACGGTGGTTATAAATGATGAAGATACTGTATATTTCGTAGAATCTTATATTACTACAGATGATGGTTACGTAACATCAAGACATGAAAATTTTACCGCTTTCGATCTGAAAACAGGAGAAATAGAGTGGGTATATACATTAAAACACCTCATTTCTCATCCTTCAATAACCTCTCAAGAAGACATATATTTTGTGGACTATAACGGTACATTGCATGCATTGAAAACAGATGGTACATTGCGTTGGAAATATCATATTCAAGAAGGAATGCCTTGGAGATCGACCCCCGCAATTGATTATGATAGAGGAAATATTATTATCGGTTTCGAAGGCTATGTTGTTAGTGTTAACCTTGATGGAGAGTATAAATGGTCCAACTGGGTAGGAAAACCTGCCATTGTACCTATTATCGATGCCTATGGGAATATATATCTCCTGTCTAGCACAGAAATACGTTCTGTTGATTCAAATGGGAATCATAGATGGAACAGAACTATTGAAATTTCACCGATACCCGCGCCGGCTCTAGGACCAGATGGTACAATATATGTGGCTGGTGGAGAAAAGTATAACAATAGTTATCTCTGGGCCTACACCTCAGACGGAGATTTAAAATGGACATATGATCTCGGATTCAATGCATATAAAGAACATCCTATTGAATCCTTACCCATTGTCGGTGCAGACGGAAGGATATATGTAGGTGTGACCGGAACACTAATCGCAGTCAATCCCGACGGAACACTTGCATGGGAAAGAGAATTTGATGAATCTATCGATGCCATAGCTATCGGTCCTTCTGGTGATCTGTTTGTTACCTCCGGAAACTCGCTGTATAGAATAGGAGGTCAGATAGAGGAAAAAGGCTGGCTCCCATCGATCGGTTCTTTTATCACTCTATCAATGATAGCATCGACCGCAGTCATATTCTACTGGAAAAAGAGAGACAAAACCAAGAGGTGATAGAAGAATTGACAAGCAATCATGAGGAGAATCCCCTGCTTCACAACCCCCCGTTCTCAGCTTCTCCAGCTAACTATACATCAAATATTATACCAGACGTTATCCGGGAATAAAACTTCTCGAATTCCGGACAGCTCAACCGCAAGTTTTATAAATAGTTAATAACTATTCATAAATATGGTAAAAACATTCAGCCTCCCAAAGATCATCGAGATGGA
>CAYVTG010000129.1:0-2155 GCA_964454575.1 uncultured Thermoplasmata archaeon | reverse complement strand
CACCCAGAAATTCCTGGAAGGTTCCATAAGTTACAGGGACTTTATCAAGGTCGTAGGGATCGATAAGGCGAGGGAAATAGAGATAGCTAGAGACACATTAAAGGAGAGTATTGATTCTGCCAGGGGATAGTAAAAAAATAGTGATCACGGCAGATACCAGTGCGTTGATATCTTTGAGTGTAGGATCTATATTGAAATATTGTTTGGAGTATTTCGATATCGTAATATCAAAAACTGTTCACGAAGAATTAAAGGATATCAGTGAGTATAAGGATGAACATGCTCATGGAGCGATTTCAGCTTTAAAATTGATATCGGAAAGTAAAATAAAGGTTGTAGAACTCAGTGAAGATAAAACTATCCTTGATATCGTCGGTAAAAGCTCAAAAATTGATAAAGGAGAAGTCGAAACTCTCTTTCTTGCTAAAGAAATTTCAGCCCGAATAATGATTACAGATGACTACAGAAGCCTTGAAGGCCTAAAAAATCATTCTGGAGATGTAAAAATACATCTATCTGTTTATCCGATAGCAACATTGGTTGTTCAAGGTATTATCAGCAAAAAAAAGGCCGAAGAAACTCTGGAAAAAATTGCTGACAAAAGGTCCTGGGAAGGTGCCGCACTTTTCCGATTCGCCAAAAAATATATCGACGAGCTGTAAAAAAGTAGTCTTACACATAAATTACAAATCCACCAGTTCGTACTCTCTCTTTCCCATACCCATCCATTCTGCGTGCTTCAATTGCACAGATCCATCAATGCCGTGGACTTCGCAGAATTTATCCGCACCGGCGGCTTCCTTAACAAGGTCGAAGGCCGCTTGATCAACAGCTACTGGGTCCTTGGATGCTAGGACACCGATATCTGAGACGATGGGTGCCTTTCGCCACGGAGGGCAGTCGCATTCCGGTGTAACGTCCATCACAAAGTTGTAGAATACTGAATTATCGTACTTTCCTATCAGAGAGCCGTGTGCGTACTCCGCGATCTTTTCCTGCAGTTCTTCGTTGGAGGACGAATCCTTTACTTTGACGGCTCCTTCGGGGCAGACTATCCGGCACTCTCCGCAGCCGATGCATGTATCCAGGTCGATGCTGGCGTATTTCTCTATTATGATGGCATCCGCTGGACACCATATCTTGCATTTACCGCAGCCGATACACTTCTCTTTGTCCACAAAGGGTTTGACGTTGTAGTGCATCATCAATTTTCCTGCACGGGAGGCACAGCCCATGCCCAGATTCTTAAGTGTCCCTCCGAAACCGGTCATGCCATGACCTTTGAAGTGTGTCACGCATACCATGGCATCCGCCTGCTGTATGGCGGTACCGAGCTTAACCTCTTGGAAGTGCTTGCCGTCTATCTCCTGCTTGTAGAAGTCGTGTCCGTGCAGACCGTCGGCGATTATCACCGGGGCGTCCACCACAGGCATCAGCCAGCCGTTCTTAGCGGCGGTAACGTGATGGTCCACTGCGTTTCCACGACTACCTCTGTAGAGTGTATTGGAATCAGTGAGAAATGGTTTTCCACCGGCATCTTTGATCGCCTTAACGATGGGCGCCACACGAACCGGTCGCATGTAGGTGTCGATACCGAGTTCACCGAAATGAAGCTTAACCGCTACGAATTTATCATCGTGATCCATTCCCTCACTCGCTCTTTGAAACAACCGTTCTATCCTGCTGAGTAGATTATCGTCCTTGCTGGAGGACGACAGACCGGCGAAATATACTTTTGACATATAGATAGATAGACGGTAAGCAGATAATAATTTTACGGGTGAAGCAACTTTGTGATATGTTGTTGTCATAAAAACCGCTATTTGTGATACGTTGTTGTCATAGATCGGAATTTCGACGGCCATATGACCCCGGATCAAACTTAGAGATATGGCAAAGAAAAGAGCTCTGGAAGATATGAAAAAGATTAGCATATATGTGAAAGAAGTGTTGGCTGTTAAAGGGCTTAGACGATCGGGTAAAACGACCCTTTTGAAACTGTCCAAAAAATGACTCTTCTGTTGTCTTCAACATGCCTCGTTTATCCCATTTTCCCTAAAGATCAGTCGAGTTCCTTCAACAATCTTGAATATATCTCCGGAGACAGCCTAAATCCCTTTGATATCAATTTATTAAGAAGGTCTTTTGTCTCTGC
>CAYVTG010000128.1:0-2338 GCA_964454575.1 uncultured Thermoplasmata archaeon | reverse complement strand
AGGACTCCAAGGCTATCACACTGGGTACCCAGTACGTACTGGTGATACGGTATCTCGAGCGCATCGCCGACCACGCCTGTAACATCGCCGAACGGGTGGTGTATATGACCACTGGCGAGCGGATCGAACACGAGATATGACGTCGGTGACTAGGATATGACCCACTGCCCTACTTACGGTCATGTAAAAGTATAAATAATAGTTATACCTTTGTATATCCTGATGATAGAATTAGAGATGAAAGTAGGTACGAAAGGTCAGGTAGTGATCCCGTCTGTATTCAGGGAAAACTTCAATATACGACCAGGCGACAAAGTGATATTCGAATCCAACGGGGACCGATTGATGATCAGACGAACTGATACGGGAGCTGTGAAAACACTCAAAGCTATCGCAGAGCGGAGCGGGGAAGCGGAAGTCGATTCAGACAGAGACTACGATGAAAGGATGAAGGAGAGGCTGGGATGAAATATTTGGATTCCAATGTTTTGATCTATTCAGCGCTCGACGATCATGAAAAGGGCGATTGGTGCAGAAGCTTATTGCAAAAGATCGAGGATGGAGAAGACAGGGCCGGGACATCGTATCTGACTTATGACGAGGTCCTTTGGAAAATAAGTAAAGTCTTATCCCGGGAAGATGCATTAGATGCCCTTGATGTGATACTGACCATGCCTAACCTCAGCTTCTTTGATGTTGATAGCGAAGTCATCTGGAACGCCCACAAGATGATCTCCAAAAGAGGTCTCGATCCAAGAAACGCTATACATCTTAGTACCGCATTGAATCACGGCATATATACCATCGTATCCGAAGATACCGACTTCGATAAGATCCCGGAGATCGATAGGGAATGGATGGAGTGATTTTCACCTTACATTCCTCTTTACGAACACCGCAAAGAAAGGATCTTCTACCTCTGGATCACCGTTCTTTTTGGTTACCACATCTTTTTTTATAAGGCCTTTGACGGCTTTTTGTGCCGTGGCACTGCTCATATTCAATTCTCTTAAGGAATTTTTAGAGTATAACGTATCCCATCCTTCTGCGATGGCCTTTAAGATCCTCATCTGGGTGCCCGGTAGGGAATCCAAGATTTCAAGATAAACCCCCTTTTCGCTGCTGAGAACCCTTTCCATGGCAGATTCCAAAAGATCTTCCGTAACCTCTTTTTCCTCCTCCACAGTCAGCATATCCCATAATTCGTGACAGAGTTGCTGAGTATAATATGGATGGCACCTTGTTGTATCAAGTATCTGTTGAATGGATCCTTCTGATATCGTGCCTTGAGGAAAGTTATCTTTTATGAACTCGGCAAAATCCTCTTTCGGTATAACATCAAGTGTCATCTTCTTACCAAATTTATAGAAAGGACTGGTATTGGTGTCGAAGATATCTCTCATCATACTTCTACTACTACCGAGAAAGAGATACGATACGTACGTATGATCCTGCATGATCCCTCTTAACAGATTTAGAATATCACCACCTATGTTTTGCACGACGAAGGGAAATTCATCGATGATAATAACCATGGTTTTTCCCTTTTTTGACGCATAGATCTCGGGAAGTTGCAAAGCCTTTTTGAGGGCCTTCCCTTCTTCTACAGAGGGAGATTCAAACTCTATGGTCATGGGGAGCTCTTCGAAGGGTTTTACAGTTATACTGGGCAGATAATCTTTTAGATCACTTAACCTATCGAAAAATTCCTTCCTCATTGGATGAAATGCGCCATGCGTTGCAGAAACTATGTACTCCGCCAGAGCCGTTTTGGTGGAGATATATTCCATATCTATAATGCCTACAGGAACATCTTTCTCTTTCAATTCATTGGAAACAGCTGCAGCAAGGGATGATTTTCCGTATCTCCTTGGAGAATACAATACAACATTTTCACCTGAGGTTAGGGTTCGGACCAATTCATCCCTTTCTGCTTCCCTGTCTGCGAATTGATCACCCTTGACTATCTTACCATATATAAACGGATTCTTGATCATGTTACCACTTAGCGATACGCCATCAGGTATAAATATATTATGCTTGTTGGCATAACGCCTTTAAGTATAATTTCATCTGGACGGATCTTAAAATGGTACCTTCAACAGATGGACATCAGAGTATAATATATTAACGTCAAAAAGGATACCCCCGGTCCTCTGTTCCCATACCCTAAAAATGATATAGTCGGACCGATATTTACATCAATATAAAATCCCTCCAACCGTATCAAGAAGGCGATGTTACCATGAAGATAGAAGAATGCAAGAAAGAACATCTTGATCACATACTCGATATCGAAAACAGGTCCTTCAAAGAACCCTACGGAAGAAAGATATTT
>CAYVTG010000127.1:0-2374 GCA_964454575.1 uncultured Thermoplasmata archaeon | reverse complement strand
TCGGTATTATTTTCCAAAAAATCACCAAACCCATGAGAGTTAAACAGTGCGGTGTTTGAAAGCGCCTTCCATGTCAACGAAGAGGTGATCCCAAGGGCTGTTGCAAGATACGAATTCTTAACGTTGAATCTGGCTATTTGTTCGCTATTTGAATAGGATATCCCTGTACTAAGAGAGCTAGAGAAACTGATACTCCAGCCGGAACCAAAGCCGATACCGACGAAGGATACGCTGACGTCTTCGCCACCCATATCCGGGTTGTGATCCACCGAAGGGACTCGGATTATCTGCATGCCCACTTCTATGGGAAGGTCTAAACCGACTGAGACGCTTACGGAATCACTCCCAACTACCCAGACCGTGACCCAACTGTCCTGCCCCTCTTCGGTGTTACCGGTAAGGTCCTCTATATCAAAATATAGGCCTAAGGAGGTACCAACACTGACCGCTTTCCATGAGACGCTAACACCTAGCGACATAAATCCTAATCTTTTCCGAGTCACCTCCACTGGGTTGGTGTAGTACATCACCTCCATCATATCCGAGATGCCATCTCCATCGATATCTGGTCTGTTGAGACCCCAATCCATATAGTGTATGCGATCGGTAAAGGATCTGGCGAGATAGTGATCGTATGGATCATCGACAGTACCGTCATCGTTGTACATGTTTTCAAAATCGAGTTTTAGTGCCGTAGTAAATCCAGTGTATGATTCATATGGATAAGGTGTTTTATCAACATACTCAACGGATGCGTTTATCGCATTGATAGCGAACTCCCATTTTGTCATTCGCTCTTCAGGGAAAATATCTAGATTGTCTGGGATACCATCACCATCCGTATCTATTCTCGTGGGATTTGTTCTAACCCTAAAAGGTCCTCCGAGACACTTCTCTTCTCTATCCCAACTTAGATACCTAGTTGTAACCGCGCCTCTACCGTAATCGTCCCGAAGTATCGACGCTAATTTTTCATCAGTATAATCATCGGCACCGTATAGCGGATAATCGAACAATCCCATGTGTACCGTTTCTTCACCTAAAGACCCACCTGTCATTATATTAACACTACATGGTCGGAGATAATTAAACATTTCTAAATCCCAATTTTCCTCCATACAATCTGGTATACCGTCTCCATCTGTATCAATAAGTGCGGGATTTGTCAGAACTTTGCTTACATTCAATCTCCTAATATTTATGGATACGTCTGTAGCGTCCTCATATTTAGATCCTAAATATATCTCTACCTCATTCACTCCTTCGGGCATAACTTCTAAAGATGAAATTTGTACCACTCGCCCATCTTGGTGCTCATCGAACAAGTTAGAATATCTCGTAGTTTGCTCTCTCAGATATCCGTTCAACCAAAACTGGATCAATGGAGGATTTGTGCCCACATCTTCAATTAGGATGGAAAATCGGAAATAACCTTTGTAAGGTACATCCTTGACTAGTGTATAAGATTCTCCGTACTCCAATACTGCTACATCTTCTTCTTCAAAAAAGTAAGGTACGGCTTGCTCACCATCAGAAAGACGTGGGCTCGTTGTGTGCGTATATAGTGGATTACTTTCATAATATAATTCACTATCGTCTGTTAAACCATCCCCATCCGTATCCGGGCTAAGCGGGTCGGTGCCGTATCCCTGCACCTCTTCGACGTTGATGAGTCCATCGCCATCGGTATCGATGGTCAGATCGTCGGTGATGTAAGGATTAGTACCGTACAGCCAGAGCTCCTCGGCCCATGACAAACTGTCACCGTCTTGGCTGGTAAGTAAATCCGATCGGAAGTTGACGAAACGTATCTTATCCGGTCGTCTGTCGTATGCACCGGTGACCGGTATCATCAGTGTTCGGTGGCCGCGGCCGTCGAGTTCGACAGAGATGTCGTTGTCGAACACGTAGGTGTCTCTGATAGCAAAGTGTGTTCCCTCTGATAGGATCCCGATTTGGTTGTTGTGTATGAGGTAATCTGAAATATATTTGTAATTTTTACCGTTGGCATTTTCAGCAACTAACAGATCATCTATGACGTCATCGTCTTCATCTTCATTTATCAGCCGTAAACCGATATTATTGTTATGCATTTCTAATCCGCTTATATCATCTTCACTTTCAGGATGATAAAACACAACTCGTGTGGAGGTCGTATCCGAAAATCCTGCATCATCGGTAACCGTGAGTGTAGGGAATCGGAAGCCGAACACGGGTGTTGAATGTTCGTACACGTGAGTGACGACAGACCCGTACTTCACCGTCGTCGTATCGTCGAAGTTCTTGAACTCCCATTTGTATTCCGATATATCGCCTTCGGAGTCGCTTCCGTCGAACTCGAGTTCCGTACGCCACATACCGTCATCATCCTGCT
>CAYVTG010000126.1:0-2407 GCA_964454575.1 uncultured Thermoplasmata archaeon | reverse complement strand
TATCAGTAGTTACGTTCGCCACTATAGCACCGAGTAAAACATACTTTGCACCGGCTTCGATCCACTCAGAAGAGTCAAAAAAGTTTCTTGTATCTATGACTACTTTGCCTTTCATCAGCTTTAATATCTTATCCGGGATTATCTCAAGATAGTCACGATGATCTACCATAAGAACCATGGTGTCCGCGCCTGCGACAGCTTCATCGATATCTTTACCATGTTCCTTCACATAGGGGTCGTGAAGCCTAACATCGAAATCGTTCAGCGATCCGACGAGTTTCATGGAGGGCGAATTACGTCGGTCCTCAGTATTTGCTTTGTAAGCAGTACCGAGTATAGCTACCACACCGTTCTGCTCTGTATTGCCCCTTATGAGCCTCTCAACGTGCTTTACCATCCCATCGTTTATCTCTCTACACTTGGTTATCAGACCGGAGTCTCCGTTCACCAGGAACCAAGGATCAACAGGAAGACAGTGTCCTCCGACACCGGGACCGGGTTTGTGGATATCTACTCTGGGATGATGGTTTGCAAGTTCTCTAACATCCCATATATTGGTTCCATAATGTTCACACAATCTGGCTAATTCGTTGGCCAAAGCGATGTTTGCATCTCGGAAGGTATTTTCAGCCAGTTTTGTGAACTCTGCTGTTGTGGGTTCAGTAATGTATATCTCACCTTCCACGAAGGTAGAGTACAGATCTTTGGCTCTCTCACTGCTCTTTTCATCTATACCACCGATGACACGCCGGTTCTCCGTCAACTCTTTTAGTATGCTTCCCGGCATCACTCTTTCCGGACAGTGACATAGATCGAAGTCATGGCCGGCAGTCAAACCACTTTCTTCCAAAATGGGTTTGAGAACGTTGATCGTTGTACCCGGCGGAACTGTTGATTCTAGGATCACCAGATTACCTGGTTCAAGCACTTCCGCGATCATTTTTCCGACGGATTCGACGTAAGATATATCCGGTTTGTTGTCGCTATCGATAGGAGTCGGTACGCAGATGATGAACACATCACTCGGTTTTGTTTCCGTCCTAGCACGAAGATTACCTGTATTGAAGGCATCTCTCAGAAAAGCAAGCAGACCCGGTTCTTCGATATCGAAGATGCCTTTGTTTATCTTCTCTACTTTTTTACCATCTATGTCTGTCCCTATCACCTGATATCCTCTGTTGGCGAACATTGCCGCAGTGGGTAATCCGATATATCCTAGACCGATAACAGATATACGCATGAATTCAAGATAGTGCATTATTGTATTTAAAAATGGGGGTAAAAGCTCATTCTGATATGAGATTTTTCACATCATTTAATATACTCTGTCTAACTTTATGTGCCTCTTTTAGTAATCCTTCTCCCTTTACGGCATCTTCTAGATACTTCACGATCTCATCTGAATCTCTGGAGCGGAGCACCATACCGTTGGATTCCAAGAAAAGATCAACCTTCAAAGGTTCGCAGGAATAGAACGACACGGATGGAACGCCGAGTACGGCCGCTTCTCTAGCAAGGGTACCAGAACCGGTCAACACACCTTTGGAGAACCAGCAAAGTTGAGGGCCGTTAACAGGAGGAGACACGAAGACATTTTTTGATCGTTTCATCCAGGAGGGCGACATACCATACCTGGGTAAAAATACGATGTTGTGCCCTTCCTTTACAAGTCTTCGTGCGATATCAAATGCTCTAACCACACCGTTTTTAACGTAATCCGATTTCCAGGCTTCCGCCCTAAGTACCAGATAATCATCGAAAGGGATTTTATCTGTGAATCTCTCATCAGGTTTGAAATCGGCTAAATATATCTGTTCCTTTAAACCCGGGTATGTCATCACTTTCGTTCCGTTACTAGCATTGTCTCTGGATAACGCACCGAGTACCTCTGGAACGATGAACGCATCGCTGTGCTTTGAAAAAAGATCGAAACTCATTGCGTGTTCGTTGTCGTACGAAGATATGAGCTTGGCGTTTTTTATGTATTTTACCATTATAGGGCAAGGCGAACCATGGCTAAAAGCAAAATCAACTTCTTTAAGAAAGGGTAACATTTTCAAACCCCGTAAGAAGTGTCCGGATATCTTCAATAGCTTATTATCTCCGGAGTATTCACCGAAATTTTGGTATTCTGTATTTAAACCGTTGAGTAACGCTCTGGTTTCTGCCAGGTCCCTGGTGGTTACGATTATTTTGAAATCATCCTTTAGTTCATCTATGAAAGGATGGAAAAAATGCACATGTGACGTATTAGTCAAGTCAAACCAAAGTGTTCTTTTCTCAGACATGTTTATATAACAAGATATACGCTCTTATTAATAGATTATCTTCGAAAAGGATTAAAGAAACGATACCGATAGTAAAAACGCATATGGATGTTCTCGATGTATTGCTCAGAGCACTAGAA
>CAYVTG010000125.1:0-2647 GCA_964454575.1 uncultured Thermoplasmata archaeon | reverse complement strand
CTATATCATTGTTCATGAATTATGAGATCTCTCTATTTACTCTCCGAAGTACTGAGACTACCAAAAATTAATTAGCTATTAGAAGATAGTCTATTATAGTCATGAGCGAGGAATGGATCTCTGCAAGCGATATCGAAAAGTTCGGATACTGTCCACTCAGTTGGTGGTTGAGTAGAGAAGATGATGTAACCAACGAGGACCTTCAACGTGGAACCGAAGAACATAATGAGATCGGTGAGATATTGGGTGACGTCAAGGAGAAAGAAGAAAGATCTCACAGCATCGAACACTTGGTACTTTGGCTCGCCGTTGCAGCTTCGGTCGTATCCATAATGGGTTTAACTCTCATCAAATCTGACCAATATATCTATCAGATATTCATAGTGCTTTCCCTCATCTGGCTCCTAGCTGCTGTTTTCTTTTTATACGTCAGCGAAAGCGGGTTCTTTAAAGGTGATACTTTCACCTTCGAGCGTATCATACTCATATTCGCCATGATCGCTACGATATTAGGGGTTTACAGTTTAACATTGATGGGAGAGAACATATTGTTCGCACGTCTCGCCCAGATAATCTCATTATCCTGGTTGATAGGGGCCTCTTATTGGTTGAAAAGAAGCCTGGCTTTGACTGCAGAAGCTTCGGAGAAAAGAAAACTCCTTGATATAAGAGATGGTGAGGTAAAATATGTCGATCGACAGAAGAAGAAGGCAAAATTACTGGCATCTGAAAAATACAAACTACGCGGGAGGCCGGATTATATACTGGAGATCGAGGGGGAGAACATCCCTGTCGAAGTCAAGACCGGCCGAATACCCAAGGGCCCATTCTTTTCTCATATATTACAGATAGCCGCCTATTGCTTATTACTCGAAGAAGAGAGCGGCGTGCCTCCCTCGTATGGTATAGTCAAGTATGGTGAAACGGAATTTGAGATAGATTACGACGAAACACTTAAGGAACTACTCATCGCAAAGTTGGATGATATGAGAAAGATAATCTCTACTGAAGAGGTTCACCGAAACCATAACAGAAAAGGCAAGTGCAAGTACTGTTCTCGAAGGGAGATATGCCCGGAATCACTCATCTAAACTATCTTCCATCTCATCGATCTTTTTTCGGATGTATCGTATATCGTCTCTAACCTTTAACATCTCCTCTTCGAATGCACTGAATTCCCTTGCAGAGAAAAAGCGGTGTGAGATATATATTCCGAGAAAAGTCGCGCCGATTATACTGAGTATGGAGATTACCACTAACGCGAAGACGAAGGTATAAAAATCTGTCAGTAAGTCACCTACCGGAAAGAAGCCTGTTATCAATCCTATGGCGAGTAACCCAAGGAGCATCACTATCATACCGAGCATCAACAACGGCATGGGTATTTTTCTACGCATGCTCTTCGATCACCACCTTGGTAAGCCTTTCTGAATACGGAAGATCACCATGTCTAACAACATCTATCTCCCCATCTGCACGTGTGATCTCGTAAACAATATCTTCTATCAACACAAGGCTGTAGGATGCATTATAGTAATAAAAGTTGTTATCAAGCCATAATTCCAGGACGATGTGCAGCTGTGTCATGTTCGTTCGATATTCGAGTGAAAACGAATCATTTTTTTGTATCAGTATGTCATCGTTGATCTTCAATGTGATGTTTTGGTACCGGGTTTCTCCGATCCCGTGTACATACAATATGGTGTGGTTTGCAGATAGAGGATTGTAATCCACTACCAGTTTAGGGAGATCCGAAGCTGGAGGTTTAGGAGGATCAGTACATCCCAGGGTCGACATGGCAATTATGACCACCACCAGAACCGCTAGTACCCTTTTCATATGCAATCTATAGAGATATATATCTTTATTAAGTTTATCGGATAGGCCGATGGTGCAACCATAAGATATAAATTGGGTGTTAACGATAACTATGTGGTGATATAAAATGCTGAAAGACGAAGTATACGACATCATGAGACAGTTGGTGGAGGAAAGCACAAGTTTGTACGAGATAAAAAAGCACTACAAAGATGACGCACAACACTGTGACAAGTGCTTGGATATCTGGAAAAAATTGGAACAGCAAAAAAAGGAGAATATAGAGGAACTCGAGAAGATTCTCCGAGATCATTGGTGAATCCATCAACACCTTTTTATTTTTTTATTGCAGTTGATCACGCATAGCCGTCTAACGCTTTCAAAGGTGTTTTTTTAAACCCGCAGTCTTCGTGATATCGGATCATATCTTTGATCGTTCTACGTAGAAGTGCAGGATATATCTCACCTTTCATCTCACCGATGTTCTCCTTCTTGCAAAAAAACTTGAATGTCGGAACACTTTCTATTCCGTAAAGTGAAGTGATCTGTTGTTGGGTCATCACATTCACCTTACCGAAAAGAGCCTTTTCTCCTATCTCTTCATGTATCTCTTCGAAGATCGGCAGCATGGATAAGCAGTGGGGACACTTAGGTGAATAGAACATCACCACGGTCAATTTTTCCTCATCCATCGCTTCATTCAATGTCTTTGAATCCATATGTTCTATCCCAGTGTTTTCCATCATCTAACCAAAAGTCATCACGGTCACATATTATGAGGGCGAAGTAAAAAGGGTAGTGCCCAAGATTTTTGATCGGTTCATGAAGT
>CAYVTG010000124.1:0-2748 GCA_964454575.1 uncultured Thermoplasmata archaeon | reverse complement strand
CTTATATGTGGGGGACCTGGGACTTACAAATTCAGTATCACACTTAACCTACTGGCCAATAATGTGGGCGAGGACGGGACAAAGGGCATATACATCTCTCTGGAGGAATCGAAAGACAGTCTTGAAGCCACCGCTCAGGGACTCGGTATAAAGGAATGGGATGAACACGACCTTTTGATAGCCGACGTTTCCAAGATACGGCTCGAACAGAAGGATGCGGAAAAAACAAAGAGCTGGATGAACATCTTAGAGAAATATATACTGCGGCGTGTGGATGAAGGTTTCAACATAGTGGTCATCGACTCTATGTCTGCTTTGAATTCACTCACAGAATTCGAAAATCCCAGAAAAGACCTGTTTCAGTTCTTCGGATTTTTAAAAACTCTAGATATAACAGTATTTTTGATAACCGAAACCTATGAGGAGGAAGGCCGCTACGGATCCTACGGTGAAGATTTTCTCTCAGACGGTATAATACATCTAAAGTACAGGCACGTCAGCGAAACAGAGATACAGCTATGGATAAGATGCGTTAAGATGAGGCAGGTCGACCACACCAAAAACTACTACGCACTACTCTTTGAGCAGGGTAAATTCCAGATCGCCAGAGTGATATCCGAACGCTGGAAATGATCTAGTAGGGCCGTATCTTTTTACGGTCTACGCCTATACCGGCTGGAGTGACTGCGATCATGTTCTGTCCGACACCGGCTACGTCACCGCCTACATCACGAGCGACCGCTTTGAGCTCGCTGTGTACACGTTCTAGTGCCTCTTTATTGCCGGCGATGGCATCTGTATCCACGATAAGGATATGACCTTCGTATGCTACATTGGTCACGTTTCTGACATCCTCATAACGATGGATCTCTGCCACCTTGATGAGAGTATCTGCCTCCATCTCCATGCCCTTGTTTTCAGCTAGATCCGAAAGATCGATATATTCCTCTGAACCGAGGTGTTCGCCTCTTAGTCTTTTCGAGGTCTTCTTTTTGAAAAAGTCTCCTATCATTCAACTTCACGTCCTAAACGCTGATATACTATGCAACATAAAAATCTATCGGATGATAGCGGTGTTTTTTCTTCAAATATCACTGCGCTCTAACTCTGAGAAAACATCGCTGATGAACCTCTCTCCGTTTTCCGACATACACCGATACCGGATACCGCTGGTGGTTTCCGAGTGGGTGGAGTCATCCTTTATCTCTTTGATATTCGCTTTGACTATGCACATGGCTTTGTTGCACCCCATGTGCTCTTTCATGATATCGACGCTGCATTTTATCGAGACGTTTATGTTACCTATATCGCAAACGCATATCATCGCTTTACCGCTCTCTCGTATGTTAGCCGTACCCTGATGCTGACGGGCCATGGCCATGAGCAGTGTCCTCCTGTTCTTTGCGAGTATGAGATGAACCGGCGTGGTGTTGGGAAAACCATCCTTTGAGACCGTTGCTACGATGGCCGTCGGTATCTTGGAGCGGAACAGTTCGAAGGCTTCTTCGGAAAGGAGATCTCCCAGTATCTTTGACATGATTAAGTGTAATACTAGGCATGGATATAAAGAATACTATGTAGATATCTCTTTCAGTATCTTTGCTTTTACCTCTTCAAAATCTCCCAAACGGTAAACGATGCCTTTCTCGCCGTATTCTTCTACCAAGTCCCTATGGAGAACTGCCAGTACCTTGATATTCCGACCCAGTAAATTGTCAACCGCTTCTTTGAAACTGTGGCTGAACATCTCCATCTTACCGATCTCATCGATGACGACCAACTCGGTATCTTCGGGGATATCAGTAAGACTCAGTTTAGTGAATCGAGCTAGATCCTTAAGATCCACAGCATATCTTCCTAATCTTGGCCCTTTCCTTAAATTCACATGAGCCAATACTCCCTCATTCTCGGTTGCGATGTCCTTGAGTGCGAAACCAACCCTTTGATTGTTACTTCTTATCTCAGGCGTTAACAATCCAGCTGTTTTCAAACCACATTCTTTCACTACAAAGGCAACTAGGGTACTTTTACCCGAACGTGGAGGACCCGTTATGAAGATGTTGTTTTGCATGAGATCGTACTCCTCCTTCCGATGGCTCAATGATCTTTTCTATCACTCAACCACTTTGTAGAACGCTTCCGAAAGACCATCGATTTGGGATAAAGCCTCTTTTATGATATCCAGATTCAAATAGTCATACTTATTTACTACTGCATTTCTGATGCCGTTGAATTGTTTCAACACACTCCCTTCACCTTCTTTGATCACTCCTTCTTTGACCAATTTTTCTATATTTGTGTAATCATCTTCAACTACGAGGCCAACATCTTTCACTTTCATCGCTACACAATCTGTGGCAACTTCTACACAAATTTGCAGCGAATATAGCAAAGCTCTCTTTGAAGTATCGTCTTCTATCGTGTGCTCCTTGATATATTCTTTTTCCTTTTCGAAAGTTTCAATCTTTTTCAGATAGCGCTGTTTTTTGTTCATCCAACCATTTCCTCCTTGTTTCGATCATATCCGAAGTTGACGAAAACGAGTATTTTTCGACCCGATATTTATTGTCCCGCCACCTCTTTCTATATTTATAAAAATAATATGACAGATCTACTTCATCTCCAAATATAACGATATTATCCTCAATTATGTCCATCTGTACAATAAGGGGCAATTCTTCAAATACCTTTATATCGTACTTTCCACCGACCTGTTTAAATATTCTGAAGATAACATCGCTATTATTT
>CAYVTG010000123.1:0-2840 GCA_964454575.1 uncultured Thermoplasmata archaeon | reverse complement strand
CCAATTATAGGGTGCAGGGTCAGTTAAACCCGAGATTATCTCTGTCCAGGAGACTGCTGCATCGACGCTGTACCATAGATCAACGTGTGTGATAGTACCATCGCCTGCTGTTGCGTTCCACCAAATGTTTTCGTAAGTGCCGATCTCAAAAGATTCTCCTCCGTCGGGCCGTGTAACGTCTATAACAGGTGGGTCACTGGGAACGATAGTGAACAAACCGCTCACATCAGAACCAGAAAGGCCTACATCCGTATTAACCACTGCTTTGACAACACACTGATCACTGTTTTCGTTAGGTACTGTCCATCGATATGATCCATCATCAACTGTACCTGAAACGATCGAAGTATATGTTGTACCACCGTCTATCGAATAATATAAATCAACATCAGTGATGGTACCGTCACCTGTTGTGGTACTCCAGGTTATGTCGTATGTGTCACCAAAGTGTAATATCTCGCCGCCGATAGGGTCATTGATATATATGTCAGGCGAGGTGCCTTCTTCAATGACGAATCCACCGCTTGTATCGTAGCCGAAGAACTCGTCATCTGCGTAAACTGTTGCTTTTACACGGAATTCGTAGTAATTATCGGGGGCATCTACAATCCATTTATAACTACCAGTATCTTCCGTACCGACTACAATGTTGGTCAGGAAATTATAATTCCAATCGTACAAATCCAGATCTACCCATAATATCTCACCCGAACCTTGAGTAGTTTCCCACGTTATATCGTATTCCGTCCCAAGATAAAGTTTTTCATTCAATGAAGGTGTATATAGATCAATTGACGGGGAAGTACCACTCATGAGAGAATTCCTCGTATGATCATTCTGCGAAGTACTAGTGATCTCTTCTTCCCCACAATGCCAACCGCCCCACCATGCACCACCGACAGGGGCGATCTCTCTCTCCACGTTCCCGTAAATATCGTACTCGTATCTCCATACTGCACCGTTAGCATCCGTGGTAGAACTCAATAGTCCTTTGGATGTATATGTGTTTTTTGTTACGGCACCGGTTTCGTCGATCACTCTTACGGGATTAAAATTACTGTCGTATTCGATCGATGAGGTGTGACCCAGTTCATCGACTTTTTCCAATTCCACCGCTATGTATATATCTGGTGTATCCACTATTTTCCATATGGTTGATGAAACACCACCATCTGGAGTGCTGCTTTTGATTATCGTACCGAGCGGACCGTATTCGTATGCCCACTCATTTCCTTTACTATCCAATATTTCAACAGGATTGATAAGTCCGTCGTAATCTACATATGATTCGGTTCCATCCGGGTTACGACGCCCTATCAATTCACCGTTTCCGTCGAAGATATATTGTGTACTATTACCAGATGCATCGGTAATGTTTGTATGGCTTGGATAACTTTCGTTATCCAGTGTATAAACGAGACGTACATCACCGGGCTCCGAATCATCCTTATAATAATAACCTTCGTACACGGAACTCAGCATGCCTTCTATGGGATCGTCTGTAAAATTATATTCTTTATATTTACAAATCACACTTTCAACCCCACCATTGATCACGTTCTCTTCGGGTAAGTATGCTCTTTGCAAGAGACCTTCAGAATAAGTATATTTGTAAATGTCTCCTTGCGGATTGTGGAATTCTATCAATCTATCTTCTGTGTCATAGATATAGTTAACCGCTCTGCCGGCAGGGTCTTCGACTGTTGACAGACGTCCTTCATTATCGTAGAATAAATACAATCCCTTACCGGTGTCATCGTAAACTCTGACGGGATCGCTGTTTTCATTGTAATCGAAATTCAGTCGGTTATCGTTACGGTCACGTATATACAACAATATACCGTCTTCACTGAAAAATCTCTGTCTACCATCGAGACTTCTCACCACATATTTGTTTTGATCTAAAATAAATGAATATCGATTACCCACCTCGGGCCAGTATATGCCGTCGCCGAGATCCTCGAACATATGTTCCGCACCCGTACCATCCACATATACAACATCGTAATCATTGAATTCCAACCATTGATGTAAATTCAAACTCCAGCCATGACCCAGTGGTCCTGTACGATTGCTCTGGCTGTTGTAAGTACGTCTTAAGGAAATATCATACGCCAGCGAGTTAAAACCAAGATCGATTTCCTCCAGCATCAGATTATTATTAGCTGCATTCACCGTGCTCATACCTTTGTGATACACGTTGTGTCTTATCCGCCCTGTACCGCCGATGATATTGTTTGAGTTTGGGTCCAAACCATATATCAGCGCACCTGGTATGTTATCGTCCTCGGTGCCCAAAATACCATCTCTACCCTTGCGGTTATAAAACATATTTGCGCTCCTGTCTTGCCAGCCATCCCATAGACCGTCTCCACTGGTATCCGATAAATAATTCCATGTGATGCGCTGTTCGACTTCGATGTTTGCGTTGGAGATAGTGAACGGTGCACCATTTTCGGAGCGAAAGACGAAAGGTACATACATAATTTCACGATCTGTATTGATATAATGCTCAAAGATGTAAACGTTGATAGGTCGTGAGATCGCACCCACACGTATGCGGTTGTCCAGCGGCATGGATGCACGCCAGTTTATCTTGCCGTCTCCTCCTATGTCCAGCGATAGTTCTTCAACGGCTCCATCCACCGCACTCAGCTCGATGTAACCACGAACGTTGATGTATATATCATATTCAGACAACGATATCTGTAAGTAGGCTGTATCTTCGAATCCCTCCAGTTCCACTTTATCGAAGTCATCTGCTGTGTAAACCATCTTGCTCAGCTCTTCGGGCTCCGTACCCTCGGTGAGATCGGCAAGACCATCTCCATCGCCGTCTA
>CAYVTG010000122.1:0-2841 GCA_964454575.1 uncultured Thermoplasmata archaeon | reverse complement strand
CTATATCATTGTTCATGAATTATGAGATCTCTCTATTTACTCTCCGAAGTACTGATCTAATCGAAATATTTATAACGTTGTGATACATATGCTGTTTTAGAATCACACATCACGATAATCACCCTCCCTCCCTTTTTCTTACTTTTTTGAAGATTTATCACGCTGAAAATCAGAAAATACAAAAAACTATTGTAAAAAAGTAACAATCACCCCACTTTGTTGCACACCAGCTCCCTGGCCAGTGAGCTCTCGACCAGCATCTCCCGCCCCTTCAACTTGAGTTCTAGTAGCCCCCGCGACTCCAATTCTTTACATATCCTGGATACTGAGGACTCGAACTCCAGTTCGGGCAATCCGTGTTCCAAGCACATATCAATAATTTCGTTCGTTATCGACGTTCAATGATATTCGTTAAGAAAAACATCCTAATGATGAGGCTAGATGATAAAGTTGGGATAAAGTTGGGATAAAGTTGGGATACTAGGCAAAAACATATACCGTACCCCTTTTAGCCCCCTCCTTCTTAATTATTCCTCTCTTAGTGAGATCCTTAAGATCCTTTCTTAAAGTCTCTCTACTGACTTCTGGAAACAATTTATGGAATTCTCCACTAGTTATAGTTTTATTCTCTTTCATATACTCTATTACTTTTTTTTGTCGATTATTCAGTTCTTGTATAATATCCTCATTGACCGGGTATTTCCTAAATGTAACGACCAAACTGCCGCTGAGTTCTTCAAAAAGAGGTTCGGGCAATCCGTTCTCAACGCATTTCTGTACGATCCTGTTCGTTCCCGTACCCCACTCTTCGATGTACTTGGCAAAAAAGAAACACCTACCGATAGACGGATTTCTCAGTATAGATCTGTGTTTTTTCTTCAGGTCCTCTACAGTCAGCGGTTCGGGAAGCCTACCGCAACCCCAAACTTCCAACCTATCGTCGAATATCCTCACCTGAACACTGCTAGCGATCCTGAAATCTCTATGGCATATAGCATTGGTGATAGCTTCTCTAACTGCTTCGATAGGATATTCCCATCTCTCAACCCTCTCAGTTCCTTTGATCTCAGCTTCCATCAAGATGTGTTCTTTGACAAAATTCAAAGAGTCTGTTCTCTGAGCGAATATATCTCTGTTGAATACCTTCATATCTATGAAGGTGATAGGTTTCGTTCCTTTGAACTTAGCACATCTTGTTTCGGCTTGACGGAAGAACCGTTGTAGTTTCTTTCCGAAAAGGAGTACGCACGCGTTCGTCGGCTTTCCATCTTTGAGTACCTCCAGCCTTGCAAGAGTTTCCTCCATGGAGATATCCGGGTCTATATTGAGATCCCGTTTGCTCCTTGCGGTTTTGAGAAATTTCCTCACTTTTTCTTCGTCGATATCATCCAGGGTGGCCTTTTCGCATACTTGCTCATCCCAGTAAACTTTCTCACCTGAATTCTTCGCCAGCTTTCTTATCTCCGAGGAGTTCAGCCTGTGTGTGCTCTTTCCCATCCTCTTGTAGGCATGTTTCTTGAAGAATACCGGCTTTTCATCGTTTTCTTCAACCTTTATGAGGATGATGTTTTTACCATCTATTTCCTGCATGGTGATCTCCGGATATATCTGCGGGTCGGTGTTCTTCTTTATCCTGTTCGCCAGTTTTTCTATGGTCCCCTTTCCGATATCCACACCGGATATTTTACCGGAGTCCTGCACACCGATAAGGATGGTACCTCCGCCCGAGTTGGAGAAACCTGACACTGTCTGCCCTACCTGCTCCCAAAGTTTGAGTGAGTTCTTGAACTCGACATACTCCGTTTCGCCGGAATCTATCAGTTTTATCAGTCGTTCACTGTTCATGTTCTCAAGACCATATCGGCTTGCCCCTTTAATCTATTTCGCTTTGGATGGCAATGAACCAACCTAATGTACATATCAACCTCGTTGATCACTCACGCAGTCGCAAACGAGCTCTCCGCAAGCATCTCACCTTGGCAGCGAGCTCCAGCAGCCCCCGCGACTCCAATTCCTTACAGATCCTGGATACGTATGATTTTGACGGGATCCGAGAGGATCAGAGAGATGTGCAAAAAAGAGAATACCCCTCTTCTCGATATCAAGTTCAACGAGAACTAATTTTATGTGACATTCCATCGGAACGAAGGGTACTAGAATATTGTCTAGAAAGAGAAAACTGTGGAGAAAACTGTGGAGAAAACTGTGGAAGAGATAATTGAATTGATCAAGGAAAATCCACGGATAACACAAAGAGAGATAGCAGATGAAACCGGCCTTTCACGCAGAGGTGTTGAATGGAACATCAAGGAACTGAAGAAAAAAGGCAGGATCAGAAGGATCGGCCCACCCAGGGGCGGACACTGGGAGGTATTGGATGAACAGTGATGTTTTGTGTAGTTTCAAGATGTTGCGCATCTGATGTCTCAGAGTGTGTGTATTCATACGTGTATATGGGACATTTATGGGACATCCAACCAGTTCCCAAAGAAGCCTGGTTGTCACGTATTCTTTCCTCACCCCACACACTGCCGCACACCAGCTCGCCGGCCAGTGAGCTCTCAGCAAACATCTCACGGCCCTCTATGTTGAGTTCGAGCAGCCCCCGCGACTCCAATTCTTTACAGATCCTGGATACTGAGGATTTTGATAGATGAGTGGTGTTGGCTATCCTATACGGTAAGTTGGAGTGTCAGTAATCCACTGTCCATATCACCGGTTCATCAGCGGAGTTGTAGATCCAATAGCCTTGTCCAGGTTCGAACACGAATGTCGCTGGTTCATAATCGTACTCCACGTTATATTCTGCAGAGGCATTGAAGTATCCGATCTTGGAAACTT
>CAYVTG010000121.1:0-2847 GCA_964454575.1 uncultured Thermoplasmata archaeon | reverse complement strand
GAAGAGCCTATCGAGGAAGAGTTGGATGATGTAAGAGTAGAAGTGAATAAAGATTAATCGAATTTAGCCTGTAATACCACTACCAAAACAGTTTTATCGTTATCAATCCATGGTCCCCGCGAGGTGAAAATAATGTACGCAGTAAGACCCAGTATAAGTCAATCACGCTGCCGGCGAAAGAGGAACAAGACGATAGGGATGTGTGTCAAGGTAGACGCCGGCACGACGGGTATAGGCGGAGGGCTGTTCCGCTTTTCGCTACCGATGGACGATGCCGCTCTGACCAACTCTACTGACCAGACGATAGATGGTTTTACAACATCCTCATCGTCACCGACGCTAAAACCCGAAGAACTAGATCATACATCGCTTTACGCAGAGACCGACTTCGGTACGGACGGCTACATCACCGATCCGTGGGACACAGACACCGAAGGAGACGGTTGGACAGATGTTGAAGAGGATTACGTGGAAACTATCATCGTTCCGGAGAGTATCTATTATGCATCAAAATTGGGCAGTATATTACAAGCTGGTGAGGATAAGAAAGACCAATTACCGGACGCTTTGAAGAACGTTGAGTTCTCATCACCGGACGAATCGAAAAGACTGCTTCCGATAGCTGTCAGAGGTATACTCTCGGCCAAGGTAGATTCAGGTCAACTCGATGTCATCATCGATTATTTGTTGATGAACAGTACAGGAGACAGACCGTATAAAGCAGTTGATGTTACCGAAGATATATACACACTCGGTCTCCCCGAGGGTGTCCTGGAGTTGATCCCGATAGTACCGCCGAAGATGTCAGAACTCGGCGAGATAAACGAAGGATTAGTGGCGAGCGTATCGGCGGCTATCAGTGATTACGCTGGATTCGTTTGGAACGGTATCTGTGCGATCGGTGAGTTCCTGGAAAGTGTTGGTAGTTACGTTGCCGAGATCGGTCTAGCAGTTTTAGGTACTATCTGGGATGCACTTTCCGCCATCGGAGATGCGGTGGTTAGTGCGTTGAACGTGCTGGTGGATTGGGCGATCGGCCTGATAAAACAAGCAGTATCAATGGCTACGTCAGGAATAAATAAGTTGATTGAAGATTTCAGAGAAGGACTCGTGGAAAGATTGGAAAAAGGCTACGAATCTGGTGGAGCAGCAGGTATGTTCAATGGTATTATCGGTTATATATTCACAAGCAACTTATTCTATGCCATAACAGGAGTTATTATAACATTGATGGGTCTGGGATTCGTGCTCAATATCCTCTCAGGTGGATCAATCGGCATGAGTGTACAAGCTTTAGGAAGTGTTGTACAGAGTTTATTGATTACAGCTTTAATAGGTGCCATAGCGGAAGCGACCTTCCAGATATTCGATAGATACGGTGACGGTATTAGGAATGCCTTAACAAGTTTGGGTTTAGCGACTGGCATAGTTAACGGAGTTTTAGCGGCTTCTGCAGGGGTGATATTGTATATTCGAGGTGAAGCGGTGGCGGATATACTATCATCTGCATTCGGCGAAGCTATTGCTTTGGCCTTAACATCTTTAGGACTGTATCTCTTCTTTTCTGATATTTCATTAGATCCGGTAATATCCGCTGGCTTAGACATGGTATCTTTGGTTCTATTTTGGCATAGTTATGGAATAGCTAAAAAATCACACACAGATAAAGTGTCGAGTGTGGCAAGAGTTTCAGAATGGGTAAGTTATATAGGTGATGCCGCTGGTTTAGCAGGTATATTAACTGAAGATTATTCCGAGGTTTTCGGATAATAGAGGTGTAATACCATGAGTAAAAAGAAAATTGGAAGAGGAAAATTGATTGCAAAGCCAGAAATGGTATCTGGAAGGAAGATGAAGAGTAAAAAGAAAAAACTCCAATATTTGATAGGATCTATATTAGTAGTTATCGTGGTGCCTTCAACTCTTATAGCTACCATTATGGGATATTGGGGATTCGAAGAGGTCCCGGGTCCTGAAATCTTCAATATAGAAGTACTGATGCTGGTTCTAGCCGCCACCCCTCTGGCTATTTGTTTAGGTGTGATATACGCCATTGGCCTGGAGATCGATGCAATCTGGGAAAAAGGTATCAGTTCTTACTATTCACACACCGTAGAGAACATTATGGGTAGGGATTTTTTACCCTATGATGATATATCAAAGGTGTATTACGGTGAGCATGGGGTTTATAATAAAGAAGATACGGAGTATTTGGTGCTGGTGAAAAAGGGGGAAAACAGGCCCTATTGGAATGGTGTTCATTTTACCGAGAAAAATTATGATAATGGATTCTATAAAAAACTGAAGAAGGCTATCAAAAAGAACGCTCCCCAAGCCGAATGGATAAAAGTGGACAAAAGATTAGAGCATGCTAGAGCTTGTGGAAAATACTTCAAGGGGAAGGAGCTATGAATCTACCGGAATACCTTGGTGGAATGTTTCTCGGTCTTCTATTGATCGTTGGCGGAATAGCTAGATTCATCATCTTTTCAGACACTGGGAACCACTTTATGAGTGTGATATTCCTAGGTATTGGTGGAGTGATGTTCTCCTACTACGTGATGAAGAGTAAAAGGACTGACTGATAGCATTGAGAGTGAATGTTGTACATATTGATCATATTGACCCTAAACTATATATAAGCTAAAATTCGTAAAAGGAAGTGATTAAAATGGCCTTTAGAAAAGCATGTTCCTGGATGTTGATCGTGGTTATGATGTTTAGTGTTATGAGTTATATTTCATTCGTGGGACGAGCAGCGCCCCCGACGGTGACAGACTACAATCCAACTGTTTCTAGCGTATCTGTTAGCACGAATATTGGTTTCGATTTCAATAAGTCAATGAA
>CAYVTG010000120.1:0-3078 GCA_964454575.1 uncultured Thermoplasmata archaeon | reverse complement strand
ACTGAATTCCGGCTCTATGAGTGGAGCTTCACCCATGATCACATCTCCGGTGGTTCCGTCGATGGTTATCATATCTCCTTTTTTGACCACCGTGCTATCGACTGTAAATCGTTCCTTTTCTCTATCTATGGAGATGCCCTCAGCACCCACTACGCAGGGCTGACCCATACCCCTTGCCACGACTGCTGCGTGAGATGTCATACCTCCTCTACTTGTGAGAACGCCTTGAGCGGCGGCCATGCCGTGGATATCTTCGGGTGTGGTTTCTCTGCGCACCAGTATCACCTTCTCACCCGCGTTTCCCGCTTCGGCAGCTTCGTCGGTGTCGAATAACACCTTCCCTGATGCAGCACCCGGGGATGCGTTAAGTCCCTTTGATATCTTCTCCACATCTGCTTCAGGATCTATCTGTTTATGCAGCAGTTTTTCTATCTGATCGCCTGATATTCGAGTCAATGCCATCTCTCTCGTTATAAGGTTCTCGTTCGCCATATCATAAGCTATCTTAACAGTGGCATTGGGTGTCCTTTTACCGTCTCTCGTTTGCAATATAAAGAGTCGACCGTCTTCGATGGTGAATTCCAGATCCTGCATATCACGGTATTCCTTTTCTAGTATTTTGCAGACGTAATTGAGTTGAGAGTGGATCTCCGGTAATATCTCTTTTAACTCTTCTAATTGCATGGGTGTTCTTATACCGGCAACAACATCTTCACCCTGGGCGTTCATCAGGAATTCTCCGTACATCTTGTTCTCACCGGTTGACGGATTCCTAGTAAAGGCCACTCCGCTGCCGGAGTTATCTCCCGTATTGCCGAATACCATAGACTGGACGTTAACTGCAGTACCCATATCGTGGGGAAGGCCGTTCAATTCTCTGTAAGTTACCGCACGTTTATTGTTCCATGAAGAGAATACCGCTTTGGTCGCCTCCACCAACTGCTCCCAGGGGTCGGAAGGTATATCTTCCACCAATTCTAAGTAATTTTCACATACTTCCTGCATGCCCTCGGCATCGAGTTCTACGTCTTTGTCCACACCCTTTCTTTCTTTGACCTTATCCATCTCTTTTTCGAAATCTTCGTGGGGTATGCCTCTAACTACTTCACCGAACATGTTGACGAAGCGGCGGTAACTGTCGTAAGCGAAACGCTCGTCGGTCAGTTCGATCAGGCCTTTAAGTGTGTCTTTGTTTAAACCTAGATTCAAGATCGTGTCCATCATACCGGGCATGGAAAACACCGCACCGGATCTGACAGAAACCAATAATGGATCCTCGGGATCTCCGAATTGTTTACCGGTTTGTTCCTCCAGTTCCTTCATTTTCTCGTGCATCTGAACCTCGATCTCAGAGGGCATCTTGCCTTCTTTTAGATATTCAAGGCACGCTTCAGTGGAAACTGTAAAACCCGGGGGAACCTCAAGGCCTATGGACGTCATCTGAGCTAGGTTGGCTCCTTTGCCGCCTAACAGTGTCTTCATGTCTTTACTGCCTTCCTTGAATGAATATACATACTTGGTCATAGTGAACAAACTGGGAGTTAAGTACAAGGTATAAAAAAATTCTTATCGATAAAGAAAAAAGTAAGAAAGGGTTTTTACTTTATGTCGTCCCAGGAGAGTAGTTCTATGGACGTAGGCAGTTTCGGTATGTTGCTGACCTTACGCGCTATCAGAGTTTTTACCCCGGAATCCACGGCAACATCCACGAGTCTTTGGGTGATTATTCCGTCGAAGATCACCTTTTCCGGTGTATGTTTACCTTCGCTTAAAACATCTGTAAGATCTCTTGTCTTCACCTGGGTGATCTCTTTGTCCTTGCTGTCCAAGAGGACCGCTTTTTTATCTCCCTTTATATCATGCAGTATGTCTGCGTATTTGGATGTTTTAGGTTTACTGGGTTTTTCCGGTTTCTTTTCCTCTTTCTTCGGTACAAACTCTTTTTTTGGCTTTTGGTTAGGTAGTTTGTCTACGTCTATGTCGTACATCTCGATATACTGATCGAAGGGTATTTTACTCCTCATAGCCTTCATTATCTGCTTCTGAGTCATCTCCTCGACTTCAGTATTGCTCGGCGCTTTAGCCACGTAGTCGATCTCGGCTGTTTCTAACAACTCTTTCAATATGAGTGAACCGCCTCTATCTCCATCCACGAATACCGTTGTGACTCGTTCTCTTGAGAGTGTTTTTATGTCGTTTGGTATGTTCGTACCCTCGACGGCGATAGCGTTCTTTATGCCGTATTTAAGCAGGTTGAGAACATCGGACCTTCCTTCAACTATTATGATGGAGTCCGATTCTTTAACGTTGGGACCGGCGGGTAACTTTGCCGAGCCGAAATCTGTTATCTCTTCCATCTGAACTTCAGAGCGTACGGATTCCGATAAGTTGCTCATGGGCATGCCGCCTTCCTGCATTACCTCTGAGAGTAGTTCTTTGGCTCTTTCTACTATGCGCTTTCTCTTGGACTCCCTAACATCTCTGATCTCATCGACTGTTATCTCTGCACGGCATGGTCCAACACGATCTATGGTTTCCAATGCCGCACCGAGTATGGAAGTTTCCACAAGATCTAAGCTCGATGGTATGATCACGGTTCCGGTTGACTTACCTTTCGAAGAGCTAACTTCTACTTCGATACGTCCCATCCGGCCGCTTTTTTGAAGATCTCTGAGATCTAGTTCGTCACCTAATAGTCCTTCTGTCTGGCCAAAGATCGCTCCCACCACATCGGGCTTTTCCACTACTCCACTGGCCTTCAATTTCGTTTTGATCAAGTATTTCGTTGTACTTGGGTCGATATCCATATTTTGACACCTCTTATGATTTATAGAAAACAGTCGGTCATTTTCCTCTATTCCCTCTTTGCGTTTTACTAATATTGCGCGTGGGTTTGATATCGATTAGCGTGATTGGTGATCTGCTTGTAACTATCAATCTGAACCTAACAATACCTTAAGGATTCCAACTGATTTCAATTTAAATAGGATGTGCCGGAGTATATATATGTTGTGGTGTGAATTTGGAGGCTTTTTATTATCTTCGGGAAAAGTTGTTAAATGAGAAAGGTATACCGTT
>CAYVTG010000119.1:0-3291 GCA_964454575.1 uncultured Thermoplasmata archaeon | reverse complement strand
TTAGCAGGTCCAGTCCTATCACCGCAGAGAATGGATATATTCTTTCACCACTCTCTTCTACCATGTCAATTCAACTCCCTGTTCTCGAACCATTCTTCCAATACATCTTCCGAAAACTCTTCGTCTTCCATAAGTTTACGTTTTACACGGTGTGGTAAAGCCATCTTGGCAGCTGTAAGAATATCGTCTATGGTTGTCTCAACACGACCTTCAAAGGCAGCATTAGCCCTTGCAGCGCGTTCTATAGCGATGTCACCTCTATGCCCAGCGATATCATAATCTTTACAGAGGTCGGCGATGATCTTCAGTATGTTATTAGAGGTAGTCACCCTTGGACTCAGTTCACGAGCACGTTCTATCTTACGTTTTAGTTCCTCCTGTTGCCCAGCAAACTGTGCTCTAAATCCCTCGGGATCTCCTGTAAATTCCTGTCTATTCTTGATTATCGTCATACGCTCGTCTATATCGTCTATACCTCGCATATTTACTATCAGAGATATCCTGTCTAAAAGCTGAGGTCTCAGCTCGCCTTCTTCGGGATTCATGCTTCCTACGATGATAAAATCAGAAGGATAACTGGCGCTTATGCCTTCTCTCTCAACTATAACTCTTTTTGAGGATGCAGCGTCAAGAAGTATATCCACGATGTAATCGTCCAGCAGATTTATCTCATCGACATACAATATACCTCTGTGTGTTTCCGCGAGGATCCCAGGTTCAAAGACACGTTTTCCTTCTCCTAAAACGGTTTCTATATCCAGGCTGCCCAGCAGTCTGTCTTCTGTTACGTTAAGAGGTAGATCTATAACACGGACAGATCTTTCGAATGATTCCAATTTGTCCTGTTCTAGTTTTCCCCTGCACTCCGGGCATAATGTGTCGTGATCGTCCGGGTCACAGTTATATTGACAACCTGTCACTTTTATGCTGGGCAACACCTCTGCCAGTCCTCTTACGGACACAGATTTTGCAGTACCCTTTTCTCCTCTGAGAAGTACTCCGCCTATCTCCGGGTAAACCGCGTTGAGTATTAGAGCCCTCTTTCCGTCCCCCTGGCCAACGATGGCTTCGAAGGGGAACAAAGTCTTTTCCTGTTTACCCCTTGTTGAGCTGATGTCAGTTTCCTCTTTCAACTTTCTCATCATCTCCTCTTCCATCTCCCTCCTCATCCTCTCTTCCATCTCGGTTTTAAGATTCTCTATACGATGTTCCTTCTCCATGAGCTCTCTTTTTGTTTCTTCATAGAGGTTTCTCTGTGTTTCGAGTTCATCCTGTAGCTTTATCAATTCGTCATCTTTAGTACGTAAAAATTCCTCTTCCTCCATCAAACGCTCTTCCACCCTACTCTCTATCGTGTTCTCCATGTTCTCTTCTTTTACCCTTAGTAATTCTTCCTCTTCTTGGAGTTCCTTTTTCGTTTCCTCCATCTCAGTTTTTACCTGCTCGATTTCATCCTCTTTGATCCTGAGCATCTCTTCTTCTTCGTGTACCTTTTCCTCTAAGGTGTTCATCTCCTGGTTAAGCTGGATCAATTCTTCCTCTTTTGTTTTCATCATCTCCTCTTCTTGTTCCATCCTCTCCTTCAATTCGGCTTCCTTTTCGAGGAATATCTGCAGGTTTCCCCTGCCTATGATATCCAGTTCTTCGGGATGATACATTATACAGAGAACGTCTATGAGAGCCATGACCACCAGGATAACGAACAGGGCTGCAACGATACCCTCCATAGGTCCCAAGTATAATCTCACTCCGATCCCACTTATCATTATACTGGTAGGTAAGAGCGAAAACATCAGGTTGAGTTTTTTATCGAACATATGCAAGACAGCATCTGCAGAATCTACTATCGTTACCATGAACAAGATATTAGCGCTCATGGACTGTTCGAAAAAGGGGACAAGATATAATATTGCGCTGAGTGGGACTTCGGAGACATTGAAAAAAGCCATCACGAACTCGGTGATAACGAATATTGCTAGGAAGAAGAAGAATGCAAGAGTTATGGTACTTAACAGGTAATATCGGCTGAATATCTTACCCGGCTCTCCTAATAGTTCACGTATATCTACCATCAGCCTATCTCCTCTTCCATCTTCTTGCGTACCGCTTTTGCCAGTACGTTCTTGTTCCTTCTGTCGAATATCACCGTTCCGGTACCGATACTGGCCGTGATGGCCGAAATGATTATCGGTATAGCTCTGCCCTGTATGATCGGTTGTAACTTGATCTTAGAGGTGATAGGCCCTTCGTAGAAGGCTTCTTCCATATTCATATCATGTGCCTTTATCTGTATGTTTTTTCCATCGAGAGGCTGTATCACGAAATTCACGCTGATCGTAGTGTTCTCCAAAAACCAATTGTTCCCTACGTATCTTTCTATACCGCATTCTTCTCTTACAAGATAGTCTCCGTCATGGTCAACGAATGAATCTATCCTGGAAGCGGTAGCTCGATTCGTTGAATCCCACTGATAGTAAGAGAAGTTAGACAGCATGTTATCATCAGTATCGTAGATGTTAACATCCAAACCGTATATATCTCCTCTACCGTTATAATCCGAGACCACCACTTCTATATGATAGTAATCATCGACCTCTGTGATATCTATCGAGACGAAAGTCGGTGGTGTATTGCGTACGCCGACGCCGCTGTTTTGGGCACTGACTGTGGTGCTCAGCAGGATTGTTGCAGTTATAGTTAAAACAACTAACCAGCGTTTCATATCTCCCTTCCTTTGTGTCTTTCCAACCACTCTCTACGCTTCTTTTCTCTTTCTGTTTCGACACCCTTTTTTCTATTGGCTAAAATCACAAATAAAGCGGCGATGCATATAACGGCCAACACAAACAAAAGACCAAAGATATTCCTTTCCTGCTCATCATCCGTATCTTTCTCAGGGGCAGGACCCGTTGTAACCTCTGTAACAACCATCTCTTCGTTATCACCCCATCGTATCGTGTATATGAGTTCTCCGACAGCGTTAGCATGGCTGCCTTTCACAGTGTATGTCAACACTTCTTCAGTATCATTAGACAGATTTATCTTTATCTCTCCTTCCCTTTTAGTTCCTTTATATAGAGTAGATTCCAATGACAATTTCTCGGTAGACGAAGATATAGTTGTTGTTTCTTCACCAGTTAGGTATACTTCCAAGTCGATGGTTTCATCGTACATCACCGATGCAGTCTGTTGGTATTGTATGATCACATCTCCCACATCTAACAATTTAAATCCGGGCCTAACTATCTCTAGGGTTATTTTAAATGTCAGTTGAGGCACGGGTATCAATCG
>CAYVTG010000118.1:0-3313 GCA_964454575.1 uncultured Thermoplasmata archaeon | reverse complement strand
GATAAAATGAAAAAGGGATTTTCTAAGAGGCGAAATAATTACAGGATAACACATGAGTGAAGACCATCCGTTAAATATATATAGTTGTAGCGAAATGAACGTGAACAGTATCGCTCCCTAAAGGAGGGCAATAATATGTGTGCGAAGGATATAGATGAAGAAGAGGAAGAGGACTTGTTCGACGACTTAGAAGACGATGAAGTAGAAGAGGAGGAGGACTTGTTCGACGACTTAGAAGACGATGAGGTTGCAGAGGAAGAGATAGCCGAAGAATCGGTAAGCAAAGGGGGATTCAATTTTGGCTTTATTCTTTTAGCCCTAGGACTGGTGGGTATGATAGGTATGATCGCTATCAAATTCACCTCCACCGGCGAGATGGACGAGTTCATGGGGATAACAAATCCGAAGGGGACTTATGGAGAATATTTCCTGTCCGGCGTGGTAGGAGGTCTTGTCCTTACCGTGATAGGATTAGTTGTTACCCTGAAGGGCAAAACAAAAACCGTACCATTGGTTATGGAGGAAGAAGAGATCGAGGAAGAGGATCTCGAAGAAGAGGAAGAAGAAGGGATCTGTCCGACTTGTGGTGCTATAATCCTGGTAAGTTGCACGGAATGTCCAGAGTGCGGTGAAGAGCTTGCGCCACCTGAGGAAGAACTTGAGGAAGAAGAGGAACTCGAAAAAGAGGAAGAAGAGATTCCTGTAGCAACGATCGAGTGCCCCATCTGCGGCGCAGAATTACCAGAAGATGCCGAGGAATGCACAGAGTGTGGAGAGCCTCTATTGGCCAGTGAAGAAGAGGAAGAAGACGACCTGTTTGCAGACTTGGAAGACCTCTAAAAGATCAAAAACCATTTCCCAATATTTTCTTTTTTATTTTAATTCATTCCAAGTGGCTATACCTCTATGGATAGCTGTCAAGTTACCTGCAAAGGCGAACCAGATCATCAATAGTTCGAAGATCCCTAGTTGGAAATCAAAAATATTGAATGTAACAGCATAAGTATGGTGGAAGGTGAAATAGATCAAAGGAACTATCAATAACAAGATGAGTCTATCTGCCCTGCCGGCTATACCACCGTAATTTCTCTTAACACCGACTGCATGGGCTTGAGTGCCCATATAGCTGGTCATGAGTATTCCGAGCAAGGCCAGGACGCCGAGAGATAATCGAGATAAAGGACCGAATGCTATGCCCCCTACTATGAATATATCTGCATAACGGTCGAAGGTGTGATCCAAGAAATCTCCTTTTAAAGAATCCTTTCCGGTTAATTTTGCAACTCTTCCGTCCATGGCGTCAAAAAAAGAATTCAAAAGAACTGCTACGGCACCGAATAGCACAAAAGATGGTGTAGCTATATAGAAAAAGTAACCCGCTAGCAAAGCAAAGAGGAGGGCGAGCCAGGAAAGATGGTCCGGATTGATGCCTTTCATCAAGTTTGCAATAGGAAGTAAAATCCTGTCGCCCTGTTTTCTGTAACTATTTAGTACCATCACCTGGTGATTATATTGCTAGCGTATAAACGTTATCCTATTCTAAGTGTTCCGACCAGTCGATACGACCATATACATACGAAGCAGTATCTCCCTTGAGTATATCTATGACTGAAAGTGCTGCGTCCTGCGGTTTTATAGCCGTGGTATCGATTTCATATACTTCTCTGTTATCGTATTCCAAAGATTCCAGAAGTATCACATCCAGTATCTCTGCCATCATGTTTTCTTCTATCTTAGCCCGATGCCAACCCTTTGTTTCCACCCTCTTTCTTAGTTCTATTGGGGAGCATCTTAGGATGATTATGGGAGATAGATCAAGATGATGAGATAGATGGCCTTCCACGATGTCGTATTTCGATAAATCATCGGAGTGTCTGTTGTTCAATAAAGAGATATCCACCTCATAGGTATCTCTAGGAACGTCTTTTATTCCCCTAAGATCTTTTTCCGTGATAAAATGATTCAAGTCGAGAACGCTGTAATCCATGCTTCTCAGAACGTTAGCAACCGAGGTCTTTCCCACTCCGGGTGTACCTGTCAACGATGCGGTCATCAGGTTTGGATATGTACACTATGTATTTGTAACTTATCTGTACTTTCACCTTTCTCTCCCTCTAATAACTATATATATGTGGATTCTATTACGGTATACGAGAGGATGGAGCCCAAAAAAGAAGACCAGCAGGTATACTCCGTAACGGACTTGAACCTATACGTAAAGGCACTCTTAACAAGAGATGATAACTTACAGGGGGTATGGGTAAGAGGTGAGATATCCAACTTTATCCATCATCAAGGACGACATATGTACTTCCAGCTCAAGGACGATAAAAGCCAACTGAGATGTGCTATGTTCGAGAATGCCAACAGAACCCTTGATTTTACTCCCGAAGAGGGGATGGATGTACTATGTATGGGGAATATATCAATTTACACTGCGAGAGGAGAATATCAGTTGATAGTTACAGAGATGCTCGCAGGTGGTCTGGGTACCCTATATCTGGCGTTCGAAAAACTTAAGAAGAGACTTTTAGAAGAGGGTTTGTTTGACGACGAACATAAAAAACCTATCCCCATACTCCCCAGAAAAGTTGGGGTTGTAACTTCAGAAGATGGAGCTGCTCTCAGGGATATAATGTCTGTGATCAAACGCCGTTTTCCCAACATGGATGTGCTTATCATGCCGACGCCTGTACAGGGTAAAGGAGCTGCTGAAAGGATCGCGGAAGGCATAGAGATCATAGACAAGAAGGATGTAGATGTGATTATCGTGAGCAGAGGAGGGGGCTCCATAGAAGATCTCTGGTGCTTCAATGAAGAGATCGTGGCAAAGGCTATTTTCAATGCAAAAACACCTGTGATCTCAGCGGTAGGCCATGAAACAGACTTTTTGATATCTGATTTTGTTGCTGATCTTCGAGCACCCACTCCTTCTGCAGGAGCAGAAAGGGCGGTTCCTTCTAAAGACAAGATGTTGAAAAATCTGCAGTATGAAAAGCGAAGGAGTGTTTATGCTCTTAAAAATATGGTGTCCGAATGCAGAAAACGACTTGAAAGGGTGATCAAAAGCCCTGTATTCAGAAGACCGGAGATGCTGCTGGAAGATTTTGCTCAGATACTAGACGAAAAGTTTGACATGTTGAACAGAAATATCAAGGATCTTATCAGAGAATTCAAACTTAAGCTGAAAAATCAGAAGGAAAGATTGAGGGCTCTTGGTCCTGAAGAAGTGATGAAAAGAGGATATTCTGTGGTGATGCATCCTTCGGGTGATCTGATCACCAGTGTTGCAGAAGTCTCAGCGGGAGACATG
>CAYVTG010000117.1:0-3377 GCA_964454575.1 uncultured Thermoplasmata archaeon | reverse complement strand
GCACGATGATCACCGTTGAGTTCGACGAATCTGTAGCTGAAGACAGTATCGTTCTCACGGTAACATCGGATGGTCAAGAGGTCGATGGTACTTGGGAACTGTCTAACCAGGGACACAGCCTGGAGTTTACACCGGAATCCGAGATGGCCTACGATATGGAATGCTCGGTCATTTTCTCCGCTGAAGACCTGCACGGAAACGGTATGGACCACGAGTTCAGCTTTACCACAGAGAGCGAGACAACAGAGCCGCTGCCGGGTGAGTTCAACATAGGTGACTATTGGTGGATACTGCTGCTCTTAGCGATCATAGTGGTTGTGGTCATCATCGTAGCCATGAAGAAGAAAGGTGGCAAGGAGCAGACGGAAGCACCGCCCGAAGGCGGGCAACCGCAGCAGACCTGGGAACAGCCGCCGCCGGAATCCGGACCACCACAGGGACCACCCAATGGCGGCCCCGAACAGACTCCGCCGCCGGAGAGCGAGTTCTAAAACCCTTTTACTCTTTTTTCTTTTTATCAAATTACCAAAGTTCTCCAAAAATCTATTATAACCCCTCAACTTACCCCAATACAAAGGTGCTTTTAGATGATAGAAATCAGATTTCATGGAAGAGGCGGACAGGGTGCGGTAACCGCATCGGAATTACTCGCCCGGGCCGCTTTCAACGAAGGAAAGGACGTACAGTCATTTCCGATGTACGGTGTGGAACGAAGAGGAGCTCCGGTCACTGCTTTTACAAGGATCGACAGCAAAGCGGTACGGAACAAGGCGCAGATCCACGAACCAGACATAGTGATAGTTATGGATATGGCACTTCTTGATGCCGTTGATGTGACCGCTGGTTTGAAGCCGGGCGGAAAGGTGATACTCAACACGGGCAAATCGCCGGACGAGATAGATCTTGGAATCGATAATCCGGTCTATACTGTCGATGCCAGCAGTATCGCCGTAAAACATCGATTGGGCTCTAAGGTTGCCCCGATAGTCAATACTGCTATATTAGGGGCTATCGTGGGTGCTACGGGAGTGGTTAAGATAGAAACTCTTCTGGAAGTTGTAAGAAATAAGGCTCCCGCCAAGAAGGAGGAAAACGCCATGGCTACAAAACAAGCTTATGAAGAAGTAAGAGGTGATGATATTGAGTAAAGAAGTTTTCAGGATAGTGATCGACCCGAAGGACCACAGGGATCTTCCGCTGGCGGTGATAACCGACTGTCCTTCAGACTTGATGAATAAAACGGGCAGCTGGAGAACACTGCGCCCTATAGTAGATAAAGAAAAGTGCATCAAGTGTGGTATCTGCTGGAAGTTCTGTCCGGATGTATCCATACACGTAAAGGAGGATGGGGCGGAAGTGAACTATGATTTTTGTAAGGGCTGCGGCATATGTGCCAAGGAATGTCCCGTAGATGCGATAGTCATGAAAAAGGAGGAAAACTATGTCTGAAATGAAGATAGTATCAGGTAATTTTGCAGCCGCTTACGGCTCTAAATTGTCACGAGCGGAGGTAGTAGCTGCTTATCCTATAACACCACAAACCGAAGTTGTGGAAAAGATAGCTCAACTGGTAGCCGAAGGAGAGATGGACTCGCAGTATATCAAGGTAGAGAGCGAGCACTCGGCTATGGCCGCTTGTATCGCCGCCTCGAATACCGGCGCTAGGGCATTCACGGCATCATCGGCACACGGATTGGCTCTGATGCACGAACTGCTTATCTGGGCTTCAGGCGCACGTTTACCGGTAGTGATGGTAAACATAAACAGGGCCATGGGACCACCGTGGAGCGTTTGGGCCGATCATCACGATACCCTTGCCCAAAAAGCTACGGGGCAGTTACAGTTCTTCTGCGAGAACAATCAGGAAGTTCTGGACAGCGTGATAATGGCGTACAAGATATGCGAGGACAGCGAGATAATGCTGCCGGGTATGGTAGTGGAAGACGCCTTCATACTCAGCCATACAAAGGAGCCGGTGGAGATATACGATCAGGAACTCGTGGATGAATTCTTACCGTCGTACGATCCGGAATACAAACTAGACGTTGACCAGCCGCTGGGATTCGGTTCGTTGGGTATGCCTGACTGGTACATGGACTTCAGATACAAGATCGCGGAGGCAATGGACAAGGCGACTGATAAAGTTGAGAAAGTCACCAAGGAATTCAACGAAGTATTCGGGAAGGAAAACAGCGGACTGATAGAGGAATATCGTACCGACGGTGTGGATGTACTCATGGTGACCATGGGTTCGATCTCGAGCACGTCCAAGGATGTGATCGACGAACTGAGAGACGAAGGACACAATATAGGTCTTGCAAGACTCAGAACGTTCAGACCGTTCCCGGTAGAAAAATTCAGAGAGCTAACAAAAGGAGTCAACGTAGTCGGTGTCTTAGACCGAAGCTATACCTTCGGTCACGGTGGAGACGCAGCCAGAGAGATAAAGGATGCACTCTACGGACACAGAGACCTGATATTGAAGGATTATATCGTCGGTCTCGGCGGTAGAGACCTTACGCCGAAGATACTGAAGAACATAATGCTCGACACACTATCTCTACAGGACAAAGGACTGGACAAGGAGATCGAATGGGTGGATCTTAGGATCAACCAGGAAAGATGGAGGCGATAAATATGGCAAAAGTACCGGAAATAGAATTGATGAACAGAGGAACGACAGCGTGCCCCGGATGCGGAGCGGCCCACGCTATGAGGTATACACTCAAAGCATTGGGAAAGAATACAATAATGAACATACCGGCTTGCTGCTGGGCGGTCATACCGGGCGTCTATCCATCGAGAAACTTGGAGATACCTCTTCTTTATACAGCCTTCGAGGCGACCGGAGCAGGTTCTTCAGGTGTAAGAGCGGCACTGGATGCCAAAGGAAAGGGGCGTGAGATAACGGTCGTCGGCTTCGCCGGCGACGGTGGTACTGCTGATATAGGCATACAGGCTCTATCAGGTTGTATCGAAAGAGGAACCGATACGATACAGATAATGTATGATAACGAAGCCTACATGAACACCGGTATCCAGAGAAGTGGTGAGACGCCCTACGGTGCGTGGACCACTACGACTCCCGTGGGTACCCAGAAAGCGTGGAAGAAGAACCCCAAAAAGAACATGATGGAGATAGTGAATGCACACGGGGCCCCGTACGCGGCTACTGTGAGTGTGGGTCATCCAGAGTCGATGATAGAGAAGATACAGAAGGCAAAGGATATACCGGGTCCCAAGTTCATCCACATATACGCACCCTGTCCAACAGGCTGGCGGTCCGATCCGTCCGATACCATCAATTTATGCAGGTTGGCCGTGGATAGCTGTGTATTTCCACTGTACGAGATAGAGAACGGAGTCTACAAGATATA
>CAYVTG010000116.1:0-3398 GCA_964454575.1 uncultured Thermoplasmata archaeon | reverse complement strand
CCTTCACCTCTATCTCGATATCGTCCTTGTTCAATCGGGGAAGTTCCGCTTCCAAAAGATAACTGTCGCCTATATCTTTGAAATCTACCAAAGGCATCCTTTTAGTCGGCCTGCCCATGACGCGGCGTCTTATGGGTCGATAGAGCATCTTTCCAAAGTTCCTGTCCAGTTCATCGAACAGTCTGTCCATCTCCGCCAGTGGTCTGTAGAGCCAATCTTCATCGAAGAAACCACCGGTTCGTTCAGCTATGCCCTCTTCTTTCTTTTCTTCTATCTCCTTCTTTTTCTCTTCTTTTTTCCCTTTTTCTGCCATCTATACCACCTCTTCTTTACAACTTGGTGTTGTCATATGCATATTTACTAATTAGTAGGAGGTTCTATATATAGTTTATGTTTGGGTTTTGGGATATGTAGTACTCTTTAGAATCTGTTTCGGATCTGTTGATTCACCCTCGTACAGTTTTAGTATGGCGTAGGCTCTCTGATCATTTATTCCATTTTATTTCTATTTCGATCTCCTTTTGCCCCTTTTCGATCTTGAAACCATATTCTACTTCCATATCTTGTTCTGGTATCTTGACCCGCTCTTCACCGATCTTTATCTCTCCTGCTTCAATTTCTCCCTTGAACTTTTCTAGAAATCCGATCAGTTGTTGTTTATCATATGTATATTTTTTTTCTATCTCTTTTTCCGGTTCTGTCATATTTTCACCTCTATGTATAAGTGATGTGTTTGGTGTTATAAAAAACTTATGAAACCGCTTAACGATCATACTAAAAAATTATAACCTTCTTCACTTTTCTCGTATAGTGTCCCCATGAGAAAGACAAAGATAGTAGCTACCATCGGACCGGCCTCGGAGAACAGATTGGATGAATTGATATCTGCCGGGATGAACGTTGCACGTTTGAATTTCTCACACGGAGACCATGAAAAACACCTGCAGATATTTTCTCATATACGAGAGCATCATCCGGATATCTGCGTTATGTTGGACACACAGGGTCCCGAGATACGTCTCGGTGACGTTGAAGAGGGGACAGTTCTTAGAGAAGGTGGAGCTGTAGAACTTGCATACGGAAACTTCATAGGTGATGGAAAAAAACTGCCGGTTGACCACAAAGATATTTTGGAATACGTGGAGCCTGGAGATGTAATACTTTTGGCGGACGGTCTTGTGGAGTTATCGGTGGAAGAGATAGGGGTATCCGCACTGTGCAGAGTCGTTTACGGCGGCCCGATATCCTCTCGGAAGTCAGTTAATATACCCGGTAAAGAGGTAGGGCTGAACACTCCGACTGAAAAGGATCTACGAGATATTGACTTCGGTATGGAGCATGACTTCGACATGGTTTCACTTTCCTTTGTGAAATCCGCTTCCGAGATAAAAAAAGTAAAGAACATTCTGGGCGATTCCGGTATTCAGATCGTGGCAAAGATAGAGCATCTGATAGCGGTGGAGAACATAGACGAGATCATAGAAGAAGCGGATGCAGTCATGATCGCCAGAGGTGACCTGGGTGTAGAAGTACCTGCCTCGGATGTGCCCATATTACAGAAAAAGATCATCGAGAGATGTAACCTTGCGGAGAAACCGGTCATCGTTGCCACACAGATGTTGAAGTCCATGACCGAGAGTCCACGGGCCACCCGTGCCGAGGTCTCCGACGTAGCCAATGCTGTGATGGACGGGGCCGATGCGATAATGCTGTCTGAGGAAACCGCTATAGGTGCATTCCCCGTTAAGTCCGTTGATTTCATGGCAGAAGTAGCGCTCAAAGTGGAGGATTACTTGAGTAGTAGGGTACATCATACCGTCGGTACCAAAAGCAAGGACACTGCGGACATCATCGCCAAGAGCGTATGGCAGGCTAGCCGGGATACCGAGGGGAAGTACATCGTTGCCCATACATCATCGGGATACACCGCAAACAAGATAGCAAAATTACGACCGGACACCGATATAATCGCCTTCACCGATTCAAAGAAGATACGCAGACAGCTCAATCTGGTATGGGGTGTGAGGGCTTACTACATGGAATTCCCGGATCACGTGGACGAGATGTTGATGAGCTCTGCTAACTTCTTGTATCAACAGAAGATGGTCTGTAAGGAAGATACATTGATACTGACCGCAGGGGTACCGCAGCCTGTTACCGGAATTACCAACATGATGGAGATCCGGGATGTAGCCAGCTTGTTGAGAGAGTGAAAACTCTAGATCCATTTTTTCTTTCTGAAAAATATCAGCATTATGATCGCGATTATGACCATGGATCCCATGGCAAAGGGATATCCAAAGTACCAGCCGAGTTCGGGCATATTCAGCGGGGAGGCATCGGGATCGAAGTTCATGCCGTAGATACCTGCTATGAATGTCAGCGGGATAAAGATGGTGGCTATGATGGTTAGTACCTTCATAACTTCGTTCATCTTATTGCTGAGACTTGACAGATATAGGTCCAGCATGCCGGACAGCATATCTCTGAAAGTCTCGATGGTATCTATGACCTGTATTGTGTGATCATATATATCTCGGTAAAATACCTCTGTTTCCGGATTGATCATCGATGTTCTATCTCTGCTCAGAGTGCCGACAACTTCCCTCATGGGCCATATGGAACGACGTAAAAATATCATGTCTCGTTTCAATGAGTGTATATCATAGAGCACCTGCTCTTCCGGTTCCGCCATCAACCGGTCTTCTATCGTTTCGATAGCGTCTCCTACCTTGTCTATTACATTGAAGTAGCTGTCAACGACTGAATCCACGAGACGATAGGTCAGATAATCCGGCCCCATGCCGCGGATCCTGCCTTTACCACTCTTGATACGTTGGAGCACATCATCGAACAGTTCATTTGGATGATTCTGGAATGTGAGTACGTAGTTCTCACCCAGTACGATGCTCAGCTGCTGAGTTTTGATGGTGTTTGCTTTTTCGGAACTGAAGAATGTTTTGAGTGTTAAGAAAAGGTGATCGTCGAATTCCTCTACTTTAGGACGCTGCCCTGCATTCACGATATCTTCGATCACAAGAGGATGTATCTGAAGAACTTCTTCCAGAGAATCTATCCAGTGCTGTTGCAGTTGACCGGTAAAAGCTATCCACGTGACTCCCTCTTTGTCCTTCAATCCTTTCAAAACCTGTGGATCGGTAAGTTTCATCAAACTATGGGTTTCCTTATCATAATTTACCATGCTTACACGGGAAAACTTCGGCTGAGTCTCTGTCGACGAGATCAAGGAACCTCCCATGAGCCCGATGTCTTTTTTTCTTTTGTATCCTACCATCGCTTTCACCTTGAATCGATATGAAATTGTGGATAATAAATGTTTTCTATCAAAAAAAGAAAGGGGTTTAATGGGTTTTTTAGTAGTTCACTGTCCACGTTAC
>CAYVTG010000115.1:0-3645 GCA_964454575.1 uncultured Thermoplasmata archaeon | reverse complement strand
TATTGAAGAACTATATCGGGGAGTTATGATCAACATGAGCGTAGTCATCAAAAATGCCGAGATCCCGGGGTATAGCTCCTGTGCAGATGTTTTGATCAAGGACACCAAGATATCGAGCATCAGTCAGGAAGAATATGGGGATATCATCGTTGATGCGGCAGGCAAATACCTCATCCCGGGCTTAGTGAATACCCACACCCATGCCGCCATGTCTCTGTTCAGAGGATATGCCGACGACCTTAGGCTTGAAACGTGGTTGAACGAGCATATATGGCCACTCGAGAGTAAACTCACATCAGAGGACGTTTATTGGGGTACAAAATTGGCATGCCTTGAGATGATCAAGAGCGGTACGGTCGCCTTTAACGACATGTATTTTTTTATGGAGTCCGCCGCAGACGCAGTACAGGAGATGGGCCTAAAAGGAACTCTCAGTTATGGTTTTATCGATCTGGGAGACAGTGATAAACTGGGATCAGAGATACAAAAAACAGAGAAATTTATCGAGTATGTTAAGAACCATGAATCGATAAAACCGGCACTAGGTCCACATTCCGTTTACACCGTTTCGGAGGAAGGTTTGCGATGGTGTGCGGAAGTTTCGAAAAAGAACGGTACACCCGTTCATATCCATCTGGCAGAGACGGAAAAAGAGGTAACGGATTTTAAAAAAGAACATCCCGGATATACTTGCATAACAGAGTATCTTGATGAAATAGGACTATTGAACCATCGACTATTAGCGGCACACGGCGTATGGTTAGATGAAAAAGATATAACCGAGATCGGCAGATCCGGATCCATAGTCAGTCACAACCCCACGTCCAATATGAAACTCGGAGTCGGTAAACCCATGGACTACTCTTCGATGAAGAAAAATAATGTCTCGGTGACTATCGGAACAGACGGATGTGCATCCAATAACAATCTAGATATGCTGGAATCTGTAAAGATAGCTGCATTACAACAAAAGATGAGTGGAGACCCCACACTGCTCCCGGCTGAGGAGGCCTACGATATGATCACCGAGCAAGGTGCGATGGCATTGAACACAGGCGGCGGTCGAGTAGAGGAAGGTATGTCCGCGGATCTTATATTAGTGGAGAAGGGGGTAAGGGGCGTACCGGGCTACAATCCCGTATCTGACATAGTATATTCTCTACAAGGTGGAGATGTTACCGATGTGATCATCAACGGCAGATTGGTGATGAAAGACAGGTACGTTAAAGGGGAAGAAGAGATATTAAGAGAAGCTACTACCAGAGCAAAGAGATTGGTAAAGGCGGTGGAATGATGCTGAAATTACTGAAAGAATCGTTAAAGGATTGCCCTATAGTACCCATGGGAGACTACAATTACTTTGTACATCCTCTTACGGACGGTATCCCACTGGTAGAACCGGCGCTACTTGATGAGGTTGCGGAAGCGGTGATCGAGATAGCGGACCTAGAGTGCGATTACATACTGACCGCACAATCCATGGGCTTCCCGCTGGCAACGGCACTCTCCATGAAGACGGGTATACCATTCAAATTCATACGCAAGAGAAGGTACGGACTACCCTGCGAAGCATCTGTAAGTCAGATAACAGGATACTCTTCCAGCGACCTACACATAAATTTTGTTGAGAAGGGAGATAGAGTATTTTTTATCGACGATGTTATAAGCACCGGCGGAACTCTACGTGCTATACTAACAGCTCTGGATAAGATAGAGGTCGAAATATCCGATATAGTGTTCGTGTTCGAAAAAGTAGGGGCGAAAGAAGAGCTTGAAAAAGAATTTGGGATCAACATCAAATCTCTGTTACGCTTGAATATGGACAGTACGGAGATAGATATAATCGGTGAAGGGTTTTAAACTCAATTCGCGCGTTTCAACTTTCTATACTTCTTTTTTGCACCATCCTTTGCCCCCTTCGTTTTAACAACGCGATGTTTTTGCATGACGATACGTTTTTCACCACTCTTCAACCGGCGCGTTTTTCTCCGGCTGATCTTTTTGCTTTCCCCCTCCTCCTCCGGAACGATATCACCGACTATATCTATGATGCTTTCTTTATCTTCCTCCTCTTCATGATCAGCCACTTTTTCTTCTTTGTGATCTTCAGAAACTTTTCTCAGTTTTCTCTTCTCTTCGACCTTTTTCTTCGCTTTCAATACCGGTAAAGTTTTGACCAGCATCCGTTTTCGATCTATCTCTTTGAGTTCATCCTCGAGCTCATTTATCATCTCACCAGTGGATTTTTCCTCCCCCAGTGAATCGACACTTTCTATGGCGTTATCATCCAAAATTTCTTTCTTCTTTCTGATGGTTGAGTCGGAAAATAACAGGACGAGAGCTATCACCAATAATATGAGTGAGAGGCCGCCGAATGCAAGGGCAAAGCCGGCCATCTTTTCTACAGGAGGGCTTACGTCAAAATCATGTAATACAGTTCTAACGGTCACATTGGGTCCGATGTGATTGGTCTCTTCGGCTATGATGTGATATCCGTGTTCTCCCGGATCCAGGTACATCTCGTAGTAGTACAGCTTGCCGTCTCCGAATGAGGTATCCGTCTCGTTAAACTCTTTCATAGGATAATGGTCGCCGTTAACCACCAATTCGATATATTTAGGCGGTTCTTCGTCCACATCAAGATACGAGATCACCCAACGGATCCTAGTGGGTTCATAGGACACACCAAATTCTTTGACCACTAAGACGGGAGGATCATTGACAGATTCTATCACCAGTGTGATCGGGAATGTGGTATTCACAGTATCCAATACACGTAAATTCACTGTAAAATTGACTATACCGTGATAATTCGATGGTGGTAGTATATCCAGATTTCCATGACTGTCTGTGGTGATAGTTACGTTGTGGTGACCGCCTACACCGGTGATAACAGCACCCGAAGGAAGCCACGCCGATAGATTGTATCCATGCAGCTCTTCGTCTTCCTTCATCGTCACATTGAACTGATGCATCATCTCCAGATAACTCCGTTGGTCCATCCATACCTTCTCTTCGTCAAAATACGAGTTTATGGAAGTGACATAAGACGACAGGAGGTAAAGATGATGTTCGCTACCGATCACACTGCTGGTTTTTATGATACTATCTGAGTTCTCGAATCTGATGCCGTAGTTAGAATTACCGGATACTACCGCATTCTCTATGAAAGGAGAAGCACCGTTCACACTCATGCCGAAGAGTCTATTATTGGCCACTGTGTTGTTTAAGAAATGTATGTCGGCGGATAACATAACGCCGCCTGAGTTTCTAAGTATACGGTTATCATAAGCCACACCCGATGAGCTGATCAACTCCAATCCTATACCGGAATTATCGATGATCGTATTCCCGTTCAAGAAGATATTTTCGGACGGTAGGATCTGAATACCGATCCCCATGGAACTCCGAATCTCGTTGGACTCTATCCGTATGTCCGTACCGGATGCTCGTATGCCGTTCGCCGCGTTTCTTACAAAATTACTCCGGACGTGTACACCCCATGAATCTGATATACTCATACTCCACCCGTAGGTGTCCCAAAAATAGTTTCCTTCAACAGTGCTGTTAGTTTTGACTTGCTGGAGGTTGATACCGTACCCATTTTCTACAAAATCGTTATCCGTGATAGTTGTTACCCCATCG
>CAYVTG010000114.1:0-3659 GCA_964454575.1 uncultured Thermoplasmata archaeon | reverse complement strand
AATTGTTATTTAAATATCATCTATCCCTTTGTACAATTTAACAATGTCAAGATAACATATAATTATCTACTTCGGCTTCCCAATCATACACCTACCCTAAAAGTTCACATCTCTTTTACACCGTGTTCTCCCTCTCACAAATACACTCATCTTCGAGCAGGCCTGGAGGGGAGAGGTCCGGGCCAGCGGAGAAGATAGGTGGGGAGTTACGGGGGTAATAGATCATCTGGTAATGAGGTCATATTTTTGCATCCGTATGTTCTATCGTAGGAAAGGTTATACGGGCAGTTGTTGTAGATGAGAGGTTAGAGGTATTATGATAGTCCGTTCGTGTTTTCACTGATGGCCGAACGATATAATTACACATATCCGGTAATAAACCCGAAATATATTTATATCATTTCGACTTTGTTTCCTAAAGATGTTCGATTGCAGACTTTCCAAAAAGGAGATCACTTTGCTCTCGAAGATATGCAAGAAAGAGAGAAGTATAGATGAATTAGCGGAAGGTATCTCCTATTCACGGACCAGCGAACTACTGACCGACCTGGAAAATAAGGGATTCGTGACTAAATCCAAAGGATTGAAAAAGATCATCAAACGAGCCAAAAACGAACATGCACAGGAATTCTGCAAACTGATCTCTCTGTTCCCACATATAGACTGGAAAGAGCTTCTCTCCGACTCTAAGGTGCAGATATTGACACAGATCTGTCATTCCAAGGCAAATACCAAAGAACTGGCGGTTCTCACGGATAAAACAGATAAAACCGTACGAAACAACCTGAAAAAATCTTTGGAAATCGGGATGGTCAAAAACTCAAAACAAGGATACGAGATAACGGAAAGGTTCACTCCGTGCTGTTCCTTCCTAAAAAGCTGGAGATATTTTTACAATATGTCTCTGATAGAAAAAATAGCACCATATTCCACCATCATATGGCAGGGAGGTTTGGAATTCATGATAGAGTCCGGATCCCAGATCGAACACGAATGTTTCATTGAAACCGGTCCATCCTTTCTGACTAAACTGGACGACCAATTGATCTACAAGAATTATACGTACATCTTCACAAACAGAAAATTAAAAACTGAAGATCACCTCGAAAACGCCATGAAGATACCACGGAACCAGAGGATACTGACCTCGGTAGAGAAGATATCAAAGGGCTTTGAAGGATCTAGAAAGTAAGACGCGGGATTAAAACAAATCGCTGGCAGCTTGATTTCGCTTCCGAGAACAGACCGCATAAAAGTACGAGCCATCAACCAACCGGAACACTGGGGTCCCAGCGACCACTGCAGGGTGGAGATCAAATTCGAGTAGTTATGTTTATAGAACAAGGAATTGTTATTCGTCACCACCACACATCTCGTCCTCCTGCAGATACAACAGCTTCTCGACCTCGAGTCGCTTCTTCAGCTCCTGCTTCACCCACTCCAGCCTTTCTTTATTCCCCTCTTCGCGATATCTCTTCTCGAGATCCCAGAGGATACCGATCTCTCGGCCCAGGTCGAAGGGAGAAAGGGAGAGGAGATACCTCTTTTCTTTCATCTTTTTGAGCCATCCCTCGTCGATGTCTTCGCACATGCCTTCGTCCCCCCCGTTCAAACGTACATCATCTCCAGGGAATCCTGCTTTCTTTCTTTTGTTAGAGCGACGTCGTACAGCAGCTTACGGCCGTCTAACATCCTGAAGAGGATGAAGTTATGTGCCGGGAGAGAGGCTATACCGTCTTCGGTGAAGAAGGAGTGCAGCGGGAGTACGCACCCGGCGTCTGAGACGATCTTGTCCAACTCCGGATTATCGTCGGAGGTCAGTTCGTGCAGCCTCGAGTCGACGTCGTTCTCGCAAAAATCCTCGTGGATACGTTTCAGCAGATATCCTACGCGGCCCAGTGTTCTGTAGCTGGGACAGTTTTTTAGGGAAGGGCACTCGGCACAGTTCTCGCAGAAGATGTCCACCCGCTCGACTTCCTTCAAAAAATCCTCACTGAAGAAATCGTACTGTTGGATACTCTTCATCAACCCTTCTTTATCATTCATCGGATCACCGCCATCCTGAGATAGGACTTCTCACCATGGATCTCCAGCTGCCCCAAACCGATATAGGGATTGTACACTGCAGTATCGAGTGCTTCCAAAACAGACCGGATAAACTCTTTCTGCTCGCCCACCGATCCAACGGCACCGAAGTTGTACAGTAATCTATCACCGTCGGAAAAGATGACCACCGGTGCACAGAACACGTTCAACTCTTCCTCCAGATAACCAAGGTCTCCGTTCTTAACCACGTGATAGTTCACATCCGACATCGAGGACAAGGCCTTCTCCACCACCTTACAGGGACCACAGCCGTCCATGGATATCAGCAGCACAACTTTATCCAACAAGATATCGGGCAGCTTTCTTCTATCCAGACTCACAGCATCGATACCGAACTGTTCTACGGTAGCATCGTCCACGTTGTCCACATACTCTTCGCTTATACCCAGCCCTTCCGCATGATCCCGTATCCGATCCGAGATAGGATATTCCATCTGAAAAAGTGCAAGGGAAGTCAGAGTCCTCTCAATGTCCGTCTCGCCGTAGGTGTCTTCGAAGACCCCCTTCTCCACGAAGACGCACCGTTCGCCGTCTATCTCAACGACCTTCACCGGTTCTTTACCGTATAAGAACCAGCGGCCGGACCAGCTCATCAACTGGTACATGGCATCTGTAAGCCCTTCGTCCGTCTTATCGACGTCAACGAACTGCATCTCCGTGCACATGTCGTGGAACAGCCCGACTTCGGCGGTACCGCCTATCACGCCATCGACTTCCTTCTCGTTGCCTCTTATGGCCTCTTCGATCTCTTTACAAAGCTTTACATATTCTTCTATCGTATTTTTTTGCATATTACACGTCTCCTACGCTTGAACGCAGCCCCATATCGGCACAGAGTTGTCTCTGCTCGAAATGGATTTAGTCACATCAATATTCTGTGATCAACCACATCGATCATGAAAAAAGAAACACATCAAATTCCATGATCAAACATAACTCAAATAAATTTATTAGACACATCACTTTTGTATAATAAACCACATCAAATTAATCTGATTATCATCACTCAAATATCTGCTACCCAGGCGTCTGCGTTTCATGTATATATAAGGGGGTTTATAGTATTTAATATTTACCCGGTTTTTTGCGGTTTTTCGGCGGGCTCTCCGGGAAATTCTCAGGCGTGAAACCGGCGAATTTTCGAAAAACAAAATCCACACAAAAATCTTCATTAAACACACTCAAAACCACAAAAGATCACACATAAACCATAAGACAACCTCAATAAAGTCCGATAAAACCACACTTTTCGAAGAATGTATCCGTTAAGATCTACCAAAATCATTTCTATCTGTCCCTTACTCGTTTATATGTGGAACGAGAGGTATAAATTTTGCAGAGCTCTAAAACCAAAGAACATAATTGTCAAGACACTAATACATCTCGAAAAAAACTCGTGATCGTATCATCATCCAGTAGATCCAAGATCTTTTGTTCTTTCTCAGCTTTACTATCTCTTTCTTTATCTATGCCCGCAACGATTTCAAGAGTAAGTTTTAAAGCGATCACCAAGAATTTTCCTTCGGAACTGATATCTGCTTCAAACGCGATCA
>CAYVTG010000113.1:0-3673 GCA_964454575.1 uncultured Thermoplasmata archaeon | reverse complement strand
ACATAAAATCGTTTTCGAAGCATATGATAGCTGAAGATCCCACTTTTCCCGATTGGGTTCCCAGGTGATATAGATGGAGGCACATATTATAGATGGTAGAAAGATCGCTTCCAAGAAGGAATCCATTCTCAAAAAAAAGATCGGTGAATCGGATAGACCGCCACGACTCGATACTATCTTCGCCGGTGACGACGAAGGCTCTAAGGTATACATGGGTACCAAAGATAAAGGATGCAAACGTGTTGGCATCGAATCTGTAACTCACCGTTATGATGATACGGTAACGGAGGATGAATTGATAGAAAAAATACGCTCCTTGAACGACGATGATGCAGTGGACGGAATTTTAGTTCAGATGCCTTTACCCAAAGGTATAGACACTGAGCGGTTGATATCAGAAATTGATCCGGTAAAGGATGTGGAAGGTATGCATCCGGTCAATCTGGGAAGCTTGATAGCCGGCACTGAAGTGAGAATTCCTTGTACGCCAAAAGGCATCTTGACCATGTTGGAATATGAAGGGGTTCGATTGAAGGGTGCGCAGGTATGCGTCGTGAGTCACAGCATGATCGTGGGAAAGCCAATGGCCATACTTTTGCTCAATCGAAATGCAACGGTGAGCGTTGTTCATGAATACACCGAAAATATCTCCGACTATACTTCCAAGGCAGATATCCTCATATCCGCGGCCGGCGTACCACATCTAATATCAGCGAACATGCTGGCTGAGAAGGCAGTGGTCATAGACGTAGGGATGAACCGGCTCGAAAGCGGAAAATTGGTTGGAGATGTCAAATTCGAGGAGGCAAAGGAGAGAGTTTCTAAGATCACTCCCGTACCTGGAGGAGTAGGCCCCACCACTGTACTATCTTTGCTGGAAAATACCTACGATGCCTACCTAAAACACTTACCGTAAAGATTATACCCGACCTTCTTTTTTATCGGAACTCACCATGCTGGGGTGACAGAGCGGCTAATGTGACCGCCTGCAGAGCGGTTTCCCGGGGGTTCGATTCCCTCCCCCAGCTCTATTTTTCAATTATTCGTTGTTATAGAGGGAGAGAACCCATGGGGTTCGTGAGTGTATTTTTTTCCTAAAATACACGAACTGTTAGAATATGAACTTAGTGAATATTCTGACTGGATTCCCTCCCCCAGCTCTATTTTTCAATTATTCGTTGTTATAGAGGGAGAGAACCCATGGGGTTCGTGAGTGTATTTTTTTCCTAAAATACACGAACTGTTAGAATATGAACTTAGTGAATATTCTGACTGGATTCCCTCCCCCAGCTCTATTTTTCAATTATTAGGAGGGAGAGAACCCGGTTCTTGAACAAATCATTTTACAATCGACATATTAAAATGCCGAAATGTTTAAATACAAATAATGGGTATTTTAGAATGGGTAACTTAATATGGGAACAAAAAGCAAAAGAGGCAACGTAGTAGAAGTAGATGACAGGGGACGTATTACGATCCCGAAAAATGTAAGAGAAAAATTAGGGATACTCTCCGGCGATGAACTTAAACTAGAACTTGAAGAATTTAAGATATTGCTGGATTCCAGTCGAGAAGGATTGATAACTGCAACTGCAGGTAAGAAGAATTGGAAAGGCAATGCATTCTTCGATGCCGGAGAAGCACTTTTTGGAGATGTAGAGGAATAAAGATGATAGATTTATCCGAAATCAATTCTATCCTCCTAGATGTAAACGCACTCGCTATCGGGCTTACGAGTAATCACCCCGGCCATGCGTATATAATCCCATTCTTTGAAGAGTGTATAAAGGGGAGATTCGACCTGTTGGTTTTCGATTACTTACCCTTTAGAGCACAATACTTGATGGAGAAAAAGTTTGATGTCTCAAAAATAGACGCAAGGAACAGTATCCAGTCGTTTCTAAGGTGTCCAATCGATATAATCTCGGCTAAAAAAGAAACATTGCTCAATTCGTACGAGATCAGTGCTGAGAAGAACCACGATGTCTACGATTGTTTTTATATATCACTTGCGAGGAAGCAAAATGCCGATGCAATATTGACAACGGATGCGGATTTTGAACGGTTGTGTAAAATCGAGGATTTTTCTTATTTGAACCCGGTACCAAAATCAGTTATCAAAAGATTTAGATCAGTTTGAATCGGTGATTAAGTAAACCAGGTTATCTACTACTTGTTTCCTTTCTTTATAGCGTTTTCCAACACCGCTTTACCCAAGCTTTTGAAGGCGTTCTCAACGTTCTTACCGGTTTTAGCACTGGTGAGGAAACATCCTGATGACCGGGTGAATTTCTTCCTTCGGTACCACTTTCTGATATCATCGGAGGTCACAGGAACGAACTCTGTTTCCTGCATATACAGGCTTTTAACGTAATGCCTCTCTACCATGTACTGATGGAATTGTTTTTGCGTCTTTTTGTTTAAACTGACCTTCATCTCTTTTTGAAAATCGCTTATGAGGTCGATCTTGTTTGCCAGGATATAAACTGGTATCTGACCGGTTACCTTGAATAGGTCCTTGATCCAATCATCCAGATCCATAAAAGTGCTCTTCCTAGTTATATCGAATACCACCAGTGCTCCTTTTGCACCTTTATAATACTTAGAATGCAATTTTGGTGCTAGGGACTTTTGACCGAATATGTCCCATATGGAGAGTGCCAGATCTAATCTTGGGATCACCTTTTTCTTAACGTTCACCCCTATGGTAGTGATATAGTTATCATCGAACCGCTGGTCAACGAATCTTCTTACCAAAGATGTCTTACCAACTGCGCCGTCGCCTATCAGTACCACTTTGAACGCGTATTTTTTCTTCATCTGTCATCCCTCATGGGTCTTCCGCATGTAAACTCGGGACTCTCCGGACATGGACCTCTTAGACAGGGTGCACCGGCATTCTCAAAAATTATAGGTGATACCTCTTTGCAGAGTTCAAGCATCCTATCCGCCATGTCGCGTATCTCCCACTGTGCTCTTCGACAGCATCTAAGAGAGAAAAAGTGCCATAGCTCACGGGCATTCATGGTGACGATTATATTGGTCTTGGTAGCATTGGGTAGAACATACCTGGCATCCTCAAGAGGTATCTCTTCCTTGAGAGTCGCATAGGTTTCTCGTATCTGCTTCATCAGATCGTCAAAAAGTTTTGAACATCCATTGTTTTCCATAACAGAATCCGGGATCACCGGGTCGAATTCATCGATATCAACGTACCTCTGACTCTGCTGACTGAATGAAGCCAATCGGTGCCTGACAAGTTGATGTGTGAGTGCCCGGGAAACTCCCTCGATGGAAAATGTGAAGGAAGAGTGCTCGATGACGCTGTGATGACCGCTCTCCTTTATCTTATCCAGTATCTCCAAGACTAGGTCATCGTCCATATCATCTTTTTTTGGTATATCTTCTCTGTAACATGTGAGTGCAGCATGGGCCGCTGCCCTGTCCGGGTCCGGTGTATGGTTGATCAATTCTACTTTCATCTTGTTACCTCCAAGGAGACTCCATTCTCGTCTTCGAAGAAACAGGGGGAAGAGGAATTGGAGAAACCTCTACACATAGCACAATCCTTTTCCATATTTAATCAACTCCGTTTTACTTATAGCAACTGATTTATTATCATCCAAGACAACTCTTGAACCATAACAATGTGTACCCTTTACACGATGTTGTT
>CAYVTG010000112.1:0-3796 GCA_964454575.1 uncultured Thermoplasmata archaeon | reverse complement strand
ATCCGTCGGCTCCCAGATTTAACGCCTTCATGGCGACCTCCTCTTTGCCTTTACCGGTGAAGATGATGAAGGGAACATCATTTCCCCTCTCTCTTATATGCCGAAGAAGTTCGATACCGTCCATCTCAGGCATACGATAATCAGATACCACGGCGGAATAATAGCTCCCCTCCAGTTCTTCCAAGGCCTCCACTGCGCTTCCGAAAGTCCGAACATCCAGCAATCCAAATATGTCTTTAAGAAATACCTTAGCTTGTTCCCTGATAGCGGGCTCGTCGTCTATCAACATCACTTTCATAGGCCTCGGCATAGTATGATCTCAAGCCATATTAAAAGATGCCGCTAAATTATCATCCCTGTTCATGCAAATTTGATCTTATTGGAAACTATCTTTTTGGCCAATCCGTTAAAAGACTTATCTACATTTTCTCCCGTCTTTGCACTTGTCAAGAGATATGGAAATTTTTTTCCGAATGGGTTAGATTCCGCTGCCCACTCTTCTACGAGTGAATAAGGAACCGGTGAAAACTCAGGCTCCGTGGAGTACACGCTGCGGTAGTAATGATTTTTGACCATATAGTCGTGGAATTCTTTTTGTGAAGCACGAGTGAATATGGTGTCGGATCCGTCTTCAAAATCATCGATTATATCTTTCTTGTTGCCCAACACCACCACAGGTATCTGACCTGTCACATCATATAGATCTTCGATCCATTCGTCCAATTCGTTAAAGGTTTTCTTTCTGGTCAGATCGAACACAACTATCGCACCTTCGGCCCCGACGTAATTTGAAGAGTGTTTTCCCGGAGATATGAATTTTTGTCCGTAGATATCCCATATGTTCAGATGTAGATCTATATCAGGCAATTCTTTGCTTTTGACGTTCACTCCGATGGTGGCTACATAATCCTCATCGAACTTTTTATCTACGTACCTCCTGACCAGAGATGTTTTACCTACTGCCCCGTCACCGAGGACCACGATCTTGGCAGCCTGAGTGATCATGTTACAGTACAATACGAACTAAGTATTAAATTTAATCGATGAATTATTACCCGCAAGCTTTTTATCTCTAGTTAAGGTTCATTCGATCATGAATGAAGAGTCCATGGAAGATCATAAGGATAAAGAGGGGAGAAAAACACCGCCGGTTCACTGTTTCATAGACCCTATGGCACGGATAGTGGGAGATGTTGTCATCGGTGAGGGGTCCGCATTTTGGCCCGGGGCTGTTGTAGAAGGTGACGGAACAGAGGTGGGAGAAGATGTGATCATGATGCCGAAGTCCTATGTGGGTGAAGATGCCACTATAGGCGATAAAGCGTTCATATCTCCCAACGCAAGGCTCAATGGATGTCGGATCGAAGGGCATTCATTCATCGGCATGGGCGCGTTCATCGGCGAAGGCGCGGTAGTCGGACATCATTCTGTGATATCTCACGATTCCATCGTACCCGAAGGTATGCAGATCCCGGAAAGGTCTCTCGTCAGCGGCGCACCGGCTAAAGTTCAAGGTACCGTAACTGACGACATGCTAGAACAGATATCCGAAATACGGTCACATATCGACTGGAGAAAAGAAGAGGTAAAGATAATGCAAAAAAGGGGAGAGATGTTCGGGATCGGTGAAGTACCGAGCAGACCCGATGAGATCCAGGCAGAATACAAAGAGGGAAAGGGTAAAGAATTGATAGAGCGTGAAACAAAATTCCTGAAGATGTTCGGTTTGGAAGGATAAATCAAAAAGGGAAATGGTGGGGCCGCCGAAATTCGAATTCGGGTTCCAGGCTCCCAAAGCCCGAAGGATGGACCAAGCTACCCCACGGCCCCATTGAGTACCAGGCTAAAACAGCTAAGCAATATATAATTTCTGTAACTCAAAACGTTTTAGTAATAGATGTTATTACCGGTATAAAGGAGTAGTTCATATGGATCGCAAGAATATCAAAGTCGCCGTACTTCGTATCGAAGGAACAAACTGTGAAGAAGAGTCATATTTAGCTTGGAAACGATTGGGAGCCGATGCAGAGAAGGTGCATCTAAAACAGCTTCTGGGATTAGATGTTTCTGAAGAAGAAAAAAGAGATCTGAACGATCATCATATAGTGATGATACCCGGGGGATTCTCCGCAGGGGATTACATAAGAGCCGGTGCGATATTCGGAGCCCGGATGAAGAGTAAACTCAAAGAGCAATTGGTAAAATTGGTCGAAAACGGTAAACCCGTCCTGGGTGTTTGTAACGGATTCCAAGTTCTTGTAGAGATGGGTTTGCTGCCTGCTATGGAAGATACGGTGACCGACATACCCGAGGCCATACTAGCCACCAACGACAGCAACAGATTCGAGTGCCGCCCAACTTTATTGACGGTGGAAGATAACGAAAGATGTGTTTTCACACGTAATTACAAAAACAAAGAAGTCGTCCTGTTTCCAAGTGCTCACGCCGAAGGTAAATTCATGGTTGACAGCAAAGATAAGATCGAGCAGCTAAAAGAGAATAACCAGATAGTTTTCAGATATACCGCACCCGGCGGAGGAACACCGGAATATCCATGGAATCCCAATGGAGCCATGGACGATATCGCGGGTATATGCAATCCAAAAGGTAACGTCCTGGGACTGATGCCTCATCCGGAAAGGGTCTTTGACGCTATCACCAATCCGGATTGGACTCGTAAGGGATTGAACAATAGTAGAGGCGACGGAAAACTACTCTTTGAGAGTGCTTTGAAATACGTTGAAGAAAATTTCAACTGATAAATATCTTCACCGTCACTTGATCGTCATCTTTTAGATCTAGCTCTTTTCGTAGATGATGTTCGGATATTATCTCAAGGATGTTTTTATGATCGGACCTTGCCGGTAAAATCGCCGCGGCTTCCAGACCGTCGAGCTCGGCACGGAATGCCTTTACGGAACCATATTTTACTCCGCTTTCAACGAAGCCTTCTATGGGTATGCCTTTGGAGGCTTTGAGTATATCCAACTTTTCTTTTTCTACCAGACTTAAATTGAGAGTCCCTATAACAGGGTCTATACCTATATTATCAACGAACTGCTCTCGGTACTTTTCTTTATTCAAAAATATACGGCCTTTGCCCAGACCGGTGACGACACGACCGCGGATATCTACCGTATCTTCATCTGTTGTATCCATACTGCTATACCAGATCTCTGCGCCTATAATATCTCTCCGATGAGTTCAAGATGGGAACGACTGCGTAGAAATACCACCGGTATCTCTTTTTTTCTAGCTCTGTTCTTCAGTCCCTTATCGTTGGTAACTATAACACCACCGGTTTTTTCGGCAGCCTCCAGAACACCGCTATCACGCTTTTTTGATACCTCGATCGTTTTGTATTTATCCGCAAGTTGTAGGGCATCTTTACGATCGAGTCCCTTAAGCTCTTCGATGACCGATGTAGGCACGTATACATCCGGGTTACCGAGAACCCGTCCCAGCTCGGCATCAAGATTGATACCGAACTGAAAGGGCATTATCAAGGCGTTTGCATCTAGTATCGCAGTGGTCATCCTATCCGATATATCCCTGTTCTCCCAGGTATTTGATAACGTTGGCCACACTCTCTTCGATGGTCTCTTTGTCCGTATCAAGAACGATCTCCGGTCGCTCCGGGTCCTCGTACGGATCCGATATACCGGTAAAATTCTTTATTATACCTTCTCGTGCCTTTTTGTAGAGTCCTTTGACATCCCTTTCTTCACAGACTTCCACCGGGCATTTGACGAACACTTCTATGAAGTTGGTGACCATATCTCTGGTTTTATTTCTT
>CAYVTG010000111.1:0-3988 GCA_964454575.1 uncultured Thermoplasmata archaeon | reverse complement strand
TTTTTCTTTGTGATTTTCAAAAAACTGAAAATCACTAAAAACTTGACAGGCTCGAATCAGAGGTTCTAGAGGAACATAGATGATCTTAATAGACACTAACATCCTTTCTACGTTCGCTAAGATAGACCGGCTTGACCTGCTCGAAGAAGTGTTTGGAGAGATGCATATCTCACCGAACGTTCTGGATGAAGTGAAAAGGGCTGAGGAACTAGGTTATTCTCATGCTATCACCTAAGAACTGTAGATTATCATACCAGCTCAAGGACACCTTTTCTGAAATCTATCGTTAACTTAAAATTTCTAAGATAGCTGAGACCTAACAGTCCGTCGACACGGCTGGTTTCAGGCAGATCATGAACCATCACTGTTACATCTTTTGCACCCTTCTCTAAAACGTTCATTTTATCGATCTTTATCAAAGGAACCTTGATCACACCTTCCGCTGTTGTAATAGTAGCTTTATCTTCGGACAGGTGAGGTTCATAACCCAGAGACTCAGCAATACTCCATGGAATAGTTGTATATGTCGCTCCGGTATCCACGATCATTTTAATTGTCTTCTTCTCTTTTCCCTCAAAAGTCACATATAGTACGATACCGTATGTTTTTGGATCGAATTGATATTTAACCATTTAATGTCCCACCTTTTCAGAAACAAAAAGCGTAGCCCTTTTTCGGTATTTCACCGGCGAAAAGTACAGCAGTATGGCCTGGATGATCCTTCATCGAATCATAAATGTCGTCTCTTCTCTTACTGTGCGCTATTAGTTTACCTTTTGTAGGTGCCCCGAATTCATTCTGTTCGATCACTTCGATCAGTATCCATTCGTCGTGATATTTCTTCTCCAATACATCTACATCGGCTATTTCTTCCATCTCGATTCCACATAATAATATTCACTACCTGCCTAATAAGTTTTTCTTCCGATGAATCTTTGCTGTCGTTATCTGCTCGCCCTCACCCTGTGCGGACGGGACTGGCCGATGCTTGTACGTGCTGCGAACATGATTTTCACCTAGAGCTATAAACATATTCAGTTATCTCGTTTATACGCAAATATCACCTTTTTAGTTTCTTCGTTACACTCGTAAAGCAAATAATGTGTAGGAACTCACCGTGTTCGTTCCTTCTTTTTATCCGTTTCATCCGCTACGCTCCTGAAACAAATAAATCCGCAGGAACTCGCTGACGCTCGCTCCTCCTACTTTTCCATTTTCTCCATAACTGTCGAAAATAAAAAAGTGCGAGGGAAGGGATTTGAACCCTCGGACCCCTATGAGACAGCGCCCTCAACGCTGCGCCGTTGGCCATGCTTGGCTACCCTCGCACGAATGATTGTAAACGAATTATGGGAAATGTATCGCCGATTTTATAGATCGGCGAGAGCCGGATACATCCATTCCTTCAAACTGAAAGCGAAACGATTTGTCAGCGGATGAAATATAAGTCAAAATGGTTTTTCTAGTTTTCCCAAGGATTTCATTCGATGTTTTCTACTAGTTCGATCACATTTCCGAACTTGTTTACTAGTATCTGAAGAGATTCTTTAAGAACGTCTTCGGCACTCAAAGAGCCGTCGGTCTCATAACTGAGGATGAATTTATCCTCTCTACCTTTGACCTTTATAGCATCTTTTGGACACGCTTCTACGCAAACATTACACAGCTTGCATTCTTCCGTGTCTGTAACGACCAGTTTCTTTTTCTTCTCTTCCAATATGTTCACCGGACATTTTGAGATGCAGTCGCCGCACAGATTGCAAAGTTCGTGGTCGATCTCTATCTCGGGATAATATTTGTATCCCACACCACTAGTGGGCTGCCATTTTGTATGCTCTTTAGATGTGCCTAATTCTGCTGTTGCATATATGAGCAACGCTTGCTCATCGGTTAGTTTGACTATGGGGATGAGTTCATCCGCTACACGAGATTTTGCGTCTCCGACGGGAACTAAGTCTCCCGAATAGACTGTACACGGTCCCTTCTTATTTAGACTGTATATAACAGTACAGTTAGTACACCCTTCACCTTCACATGTATCGCATTCATCCTTGAAATTATACAAGTTTAGATCGGTTGGTATCGGAACTAGTCCTAAACGATGTGCTATTATCTCATCGAAGAGCGGAGTTGTACTTTCGTATTCTGCTTCGTCTCCCTCTCGACCCGCTATCGTCCCAAGATGGAACTCGACGTCTTCTATGGCCATTTTGGGGACGTCTGCTATCAGTACCCTCCGAAGAGCATTTGCTAAGGTGGCATTGGCATCAGAGATGATCAATCGTGCTTTTCTCTCGCTAAGTTCCCTTTTCTCAATATTCATTAAATCCACCGCATATCTTGTTCAGACTCTACGACCTCGCCTACCACCCTTAGGGCGTGTGGTGTCATGAGGTATCGGTGTAACATCTTCTATGGTTCCGATCCTTATTCCTGCTCGAGCGAAGGCCCGGATAGCTGCTTGTGAGCCCGGTCCCGGAGAATGTGATTTACTACCCCCGGGTGCCCTTACTTTGACATGGAGATTTGTGATCCCTCTTTCTTTGGCTTCGTCGATGGCCTTGCGTGCGGCTTCCATCGCTGCGTATGGTGATGCCTGGTCCTTATCTTGTCGAACGACCATCCCACCAGTTGCCTTGGCGATAGTTTCAGACCCGGTTATATCCGTGATCGTTATCAACACATTATTGTAAGACGCATATACGTGTGCTATTCCCCATTTTACCATATTTATTACCTCCTTCTCCTTCTGTTTTTAAACGATTCTTTTTCTTTGTCCTTTTTCATCTGTTCGGGTATGTATGTGGGTGAAACATCGTCTTTTGGTCTTACAGGGTGAAGCTCGTCGTTTAGGGGCGAAAGGTGATCGTAAGTAACATCAGATTCCTCTTCTCTGCTCAGGATATAACTTGGAACCGTTATACGTCGGCCTACGACAGATATGTGACCGTGGGTGATCAGTTGTCTCGCTTGTTTTGTAGAACTAGCTAGACCTTTATGATAAACCACTGTTTGTAATCTTCGATTGAGTACGTTCTCTACAGTAAGATTCAAAACGTCGTTGAGTGTCAGTTCCTCACCTACCAGATACCCGTTTTTAGTGAGTTTGTCGATTAATTCATCAACTTCCTTTTTGGCTTGGCTGTCACCGAATCTAAGTCGTGCCTGAAGATTTCGTGCTTGAGAACGTATATTCTTCAGTACGGATCGGGATTTCCAGAACTCTTTCTTGTTTTTCAACCCGTAGTATTTAACATATTCGTTCTCCATCTGTATACGTTCTAACTGCCACGGATGGGGTGGATTTTTGTATTTTTTTCTGCTGAATTTTGGATCGCCCATTTTTTACCACATCTTAGATTATTTAGTCGTCATTCTTCTCCTATGCACACCTACAGTAAGTCCTGTGCGGCCATTGGACCTTGTTCTCTGACCTCTTACTTTATGACCGCTCTCATGTCTGACTCCTCTGTAACAACTTATCTTTTTTAATCTGTTAAGATCATCACGTAAAGCCATATCTAGATCAGGTCCGAATAGATGTCTGTATTCTCCAGTATACGGATCTCGCTTCCTGTTCACCATCCATGTTGGAACACTGTTGGTGAACTCTTCGATAGCTTTACTCAGCTTACCTACGTCTTCATCGCTGAGCAAACCGATCTTTTCTTGAGAAGAAACTTGTGCGTTTCTTATCAGACATTCCGCTACTCTTGTACCGATCCCTTTCACATCTCTAAGAGCGTATAGGGTTGGCTTTTCGCCATCTAGGTCGGTATTCATCAATCGAACTATGTAGTTGAAATCCTCGGGATATTCTTCGTCTGGCATTTAAATACCTCTATATCTATCTGCTGGAATTGCAGTAGGAGGTTTGCTAATTTAGAGGTCATATAAATACGTTGTCCCCCTTCCGAGCTTTTCTTTCCAAACGGCTTTGGGACAAAAATATTAGAGGTATAGGTTAAAGTAGATCTGCTTTTTCAGA
>CAYVTG010000110.1:0-4020 GCA_964454575.1 uncultured Thermoplasmata archaeon | reverse complement strand
AGAACAATACTCTCAAAGACAAACCGATCTGTTATTTTGATAACATGGTTGGAGAAGATCTGGCAGTTCCCTCTAATACCGGCCAAGTAATATTAGGTAATGTCACCCGTCTTATCATAGAGGATCTTGACATCACAAGTTCTACGATCATAGTCGGATATTCATCCAATATAACCATATCTGAAAACCACGTTTCTCAAAACACAGGCCGAGTAGGTATTTCGGTCGTTTCATCTGAGAATATAACTATCAGTCGTAATACATTATCAAATAACCAGATAGGAATTTCCTTGTATAAAACACATAATTCTCTGGTAGATGAGAACAGTTTGATAGATAACGTTCAAGAGGGCATCTTTCTAGAAAGATCCGATGATATCGAAATCACAGGAAATACACTGGACCGATGCGGTATAAGGATGGAAAGTTCAGATTCAAACTACATAACAGACAATCTGATCTTTAAAAATCCCAGTTTTGGTATACAGATCGAAACAAGCACGGGAAATATGATACATTCCAATGCACTACTTTACAACAATAGAGCTAGTAATACATACAATTCATCCCGTATACAAGCAAGAGACGACAGCGTTGAAAACAACTGGAATTCCACAGATGGTTCAGGAAATTTCTGGAGAGACTGGATAGACCCCGATGAAGACGAAGACGGTATAGTCGATGAACCGTACAGTATCCTAGGAAGTGACTCCCACGATGATTACCCATTGGCGGAACCACCCATGCCGATACTTCCGGATATTCCCGGAGATATCACTTTGGAAATAGGAAACAACGAAATGATCGTCAACTGGACATCTCCTTTGGATGACGGAGGAGCGTCGATAGAAGGTTACAAGATATATCGAAGAAATGTTTCTGATGATTCAGAATCGATATTCATCGTCGAAGGAGATCAAAATACGGAATATCATGATGGCCAGGTTACCAATGGGATCCGTTATGGATATCGGGTAACAGCCTTTAATAGCGTTGGAGAGGGGCTATCCACAGATACTATCTTCGGAGAACCTGATGGCATATCTCCCGTTCTTACAATCGAAACCTCGTCCAATAACACCTACACTACGGAACAGGCGATTTTAGTTACCTGGAACCACTCCGATGAAAACAGTGGTATATGTCATTCTGAGATACGTTTGAACCATGGCAACTGGACCGATGTTGAATTAAATACTAGCCATACATTTATCGATCTACCCGAAGGTGAACACAGAATATATGTCAGAGTTTATGACAATGCAGAAAATCATATCACAAAGTGGATAGAATTGGTCATAGATCTAACAAACCCGTCGGTCATCGCACATAATCCAATAGAAAACGATATTCCCGTAGATTTTGAAATAACAGTGGAATTTTCTGAACCGATGAACGTGGATTCTGTAAATCTCAGTATACCTGGCCTCACATTGAATGACATCCGTTGGACCAACGATACCATTGCGACAACAGAGCCAAGGGAGAATGCCACCTACGGAAGAAATTACCACGTTTTCGTGACGGGTGAAGATAAAGTAGGGCTTCCTTTGGGAACATACCGATGGCAGTTCAACACAACGGATAAAGGAACTCTAACGGGGGTCGTTGTGAATAATGATGGAGATCCCATCGAAGATGTTAACGTTTCCATCCCTAATGAACAATACGTATTCACTGATGCAGACGGTAGTTTCACGATGATATCCGGTCAGGGAACGAAAACATTATACCTCTTCAAGCAAGGTTACGAGGATAGAAAAATCACTGTAGAAATTAAAGCCGGAGAAGTAAATGAGTTGGATACGGTAACACTTGAGCCTATATCCACACATTCAGATTGGATCTTAATAGTTGTTTCTTTATCCATCGTATTATCCGGCATACTCGCGTTTGCTTTATTCATGCTGAGGTTAGAGAGTGAAGAATACGTCGAACTCGATGAAGATATCATCGACGAAGATACCGAGGAATTACCGCCCGAATTCCTTGAATGACCCGCGGAAGGTTAATAATGTAGTTTTCAGATGTATGGAATAGGATGATCATGAAAAATGAAAATAGAGATAAGATCGTTTGGCACTCTTACCGCAGTTGGAGAAGTTATTTCGTTTGGCTTTTCTTTGTGTGTTTGTGGTTTTTCCTCGGATTGTTCTTTCCCCCTTTAATGATCCTATTCTTTGTTTCTTCCGTTGCGATCGTGCTTCATAGATATGGGTCAGAATATTTCATCACACAAAATAGAATATTCTCCATCCACAAATACTCGCCTGGCTCAAAAAGATGTCAAATTAAACTAAAAGAGATCGATGAGATCGAAGTCACTCATGATCTTTGGGGCGAAATCTTTGGTTACGGAGATGTCAACATCGGTGAATTCGGAAAGATCCACGTAGTTTTCAAAGGTATAACTCAACCAGAAAAAATAGCAAAGCAGATAGAAAGAAAAATTTAATCTTTCAGATCATCGATGATATCACTCAACAATGCTTTTATTTCCGGATCCTTCTCAAATTCCAATATATAGAGGATCACTTTAAGATGTAGTAATCGAGGATAATTGATGTCTTTGATCTCATCTTCCACTTCCATGATATGGTCGTCGGCCCTTCTGTTAAGAGATATGATAGCTTTTGATAGATCAGATAATTTATCTTCTGACGAACCACATTCAAAACCCATGGTATCTAGTACGTCTAATACCCATCTCGCGTTATCAAGTTCTATTTGGTGAGGGAGGTCGACCATGTCTTCTCCCTTGTATTCTGAAGCTGGAGAAAATAAAAAAATACCTGCAGTTCGACCGTATTTTTTTTCGGGTATATGGTGTGTCTTTCTCTCCCCGGTTATCTCGATAAACCCCGCTTCCTCCAATTTTTTTAAATGTCTGTATATGGTTGATTGATCTTTATCTAGTGCCTCTGAAAGCTGTGAAATAGTCATGTCGTCCACCATGAGCAGAGACGCTATCTTGCTTCGGGTATCTTCGACAGCCATCTTGATGGCATCTATATCCCTTATTATCTTAACGTCCTTCTTCATATACAAATAGTCATCGATTCCAATCTAAATAAACTTTTGTGTGACGATACAAGTGTTGTAAAAACATCAACATTCTATCTTTGAACGGATGTTTTTGATGTAACGTTCTAACTCCTCATCGACCTCCATTTCGAGAAGGAGTAACACGTATTTGATCCTTATCAAATTGAAGAATGTGATATCGTTATCATCTATACCGGCATCATTGAGTTTTTCTTTGACTTTACGTGCGTGGACATCGAAAAAGTCGTATAGATCGGTTTCCAGACCGTGACCACCGTTATTTTTGTAGCCCATCTTTTCAAGAGTTTGAACTACAGTTTTAGCATGCTTTTTATCCCACATCAAACTCTTTCCGCAAAAAGATTGGTCTCCGCGACAGTGGAGCATAGGGATGAACATTTCGGCAGTTCTTCCGTATATGGTTTCCGGAGTTCGTTTTCGTCTGGATTCTCCGACCATCGTTAGAAAACCATGTTTTTCCAGTTTCTTAACATGCCTGAAAATAGTAGTATAATTTTTGTCCATTTTTTCAGCGATCTGATTAACGGACATGTCTTCATCTCCTAATAACTGCATTATCTGGCATCTATTTTTTTCCATGCATATTTTGAACGTTTCAGGGTCCCTAATCACTATTATCTCTTCTTTCATCTGATCCCTAGCCCTTCGCTAGGAATAGCCATACAGTTAGATATAAAAGTAGTTTATGGAACGCTTGCACATGTGTGCAAACGTGAATATAGTCTACATCTTAAAAATAGTTCTATAATTCTTCAATAATTTCAGAATCACCTTCGATCACGATCTTCTTTATATCTCCCTCTGCTTCTTCGAGCTTTTTTCCACAATACTCTACGAGCTTCATACCCGTTTCGTACAAGTTTACCGCTTCTTCCAAGGGAACCTTGTTTTTTTCCAGTTTATCGTTTATCTCTTCCAATCGTTGCATGGCGCTTTCAAAATCCATTTCATCTA
>CAYVTG010000109.1:0-4077 GCA_964454575.1 uncultured Thermoplasmata archaeon | reverse complement strand
CTATGTTGTGGGCCAGACCTGCGTAGAAGGACCCAGAATCAGTATCCTTGCTGCGCTGGTATGCTTCTTCGTTTACAACGCAGACCGCCAAGCCCGGAGGCATGGCGAATGCTTTCTGTACCGAGGTGAATATCACATCTATACCGTGTTTGTCTATGTCTATGTGATCGCCTCCCAGCGCGGAGATGGCGTCCACTAGTAACATGGTATCGGGAAAATCCTTCATAACGTCTCCTATCTCTTCGATGGGATTCCTGATCCCGGTGGAAGTTTCGTTCATCACGCAGGTAAAGGCATCGTAATCCTTTTTCTCCAGTGCCTCTCTTACATCTTCCGGCTTTACTGCTTTTCCCCATTCGTAATCCAGTCTATCCACATCTTTACCCAATCGTTCTGCGATCTGTGCCTGTCTTGTACTGAAGCTGCCGCAGGTAGAACATAGAACATTCTTGTCCACCAGGTCGTTCACCGTACTCTCCATGAACGCAGTTCCGGATGCACTGAGTATTATAACATGATTGTCAGTGCCTAAAAACTTCTTTGTATCTTCGGTTATCGTAGTGAACAGATCGGTCATCGTACCGGAACGATGTCCGAACATCCAATCGTTCATCGCCTCGATGATCTCTCGCTTAACTTCTGTGGGCCCAGGGATATATAATCTTGTGTGTTCTTCTTTCATATACGCCACCTGAAACACCATTCAGCATCGGCGTATATAATGATTGTGATTATCGGCGGGAAAACGCTGGGCTGCCATCAGATATTTCCAGTAAAGAAAACACACATTCTCAGCAGGCGGTTTTCATCTTGGCTGCTTTTCAATTCTTCTATCATCTCTTGGTTAACGTAGGATGTTCTTTGTATTATATTACCTCTTCGGTCGTATTCGAAGCACTCATCACTTACCCCTTCAACTCTTCCAAATACTTTTTCACGCGGCTGCTGGTGATGGTATCCTCCTTATCAGCGTGGATGTCCAACGCTCGCTGCAGCATCTCCATGGCCTCGCCGTTACGTCCGTGGTCGTGGAGCATCCTGGCGTATTCCAGTAGTGTGATCTCTTCGTAGTCAGGGGCCTTTGAGTCTTTGATGAGTTCGAGACTTTCTTTGAAGCATTCCTCCGCCCTCTCGAAATATCCCTTTACTTTGAAGGCCTTACCTTCCATGCATTTGACCCTGGATCTACCTAGATGATGATCGAAGGCTTCCATTATCTTCTGGGCATCGTGGCATCTCTCCAGTGCCTCGTCGGCTTTGCCAACTTCGCAGAGTGCACTGGCCAGATTGAAGCTAGACCAACCCTGCATGAACATGTGGCCGCTCTCCTTACACAGCTCGACGCCCTTTTCGTAGTAGTTGATCGCCGTATGAAAATCTTCGTAATCTTCATAGACCCTGGCCATGTTGTTGTATACCGAGCCCGCAGGGCCTTTCATACCTAAGTCTTCGTATATCTTGATGGCCTTTTTGCAGTATTCGATGGCCTTTGCCTTATTAGAAAGATCTAGTTGGATATTTCCTATACCTCTGTATATGGCGGCCTTTCTAGTCCGCTTTTCTCGCTGTAACCCGATGGCGTGTTCGGACATATCTTCGATATACTCGAAGGCTTGTTCTGCCGTCTCCAGTGCCTTTTTGTGTTCTCCCTGTCTCCACAACGCACTTGAGATACCGTCTATGAAGCGAGCCTTGGCACCCGGGTCAGTGGTCTCTTTCAAAGCCTTCTTGTAGTACTCTTCACATCTGCCATAATCTTCAGTACGTTGGTAGAGGTACCCCAGCTTACCGAAGATCTCTGCCTTCTCGTCTCTATCTCCGTCAAAGCATTCCAAAGCGGATCCGTATAGTTCCAACGCATCTTTCAATCTGCCCATCTCGGCGATAGCATCCGCTAGATCTGATCGCCGTCTCCATTCTTCCTTCCCTTTATCCGGAAGTAGTTTTTTGGCTTCCTCTATCTTCTTACGTACCGTTTTTGCCTTTTCGTCACCGAACATCTTGATAGCTTCGTAAACCCCCTTCGAGAGTTTATTCAACTGACGGTTATCGATATTGTTAAAATTTATATTATGTACGTCACACTGCCTTTTGATAATGGACCTACCTAACCGCTCGCCGTAGGAAGACTCCATTATCTTCGTGAGATAATCTGAAACGCTCAACTCTTCTCCACTTTTTCCCTTCATTATTTTTTGAGTGATTTACATGATATTAATGTTTTCCCCGCACCGACGATAATCGTTTTAACCCCCTATCGTATTACTCCTACAAGATGAGAACAGATGTAAAGATAGCACAGGAAGCGGAACTGGAACCGATGGACAGTATCGCCGACAAACTCGGGCTAAGATCAAACGAGATAGAACTCTGGGGTGCCAACAAGGCCAAATTAACCATAGATGCAGTCAGGAAGTACAGAGAACAAAAGGGTGGAAAGCTGATACTGGTAACGGCCATGACACCGACCCGGAGTGGAGAGGGTAAAACCACTGTTACCATCGGTTTAACTCAGGCCCTCTGCAAGCTCGGTAAAAAGGCCACCTTGGGTATCCGAGAACCATCCATCGGACCGACCATGGGGATCAAGGGAGGCGCTGCAGGAGGCGGCTATTCACAGGTACTACCCATGGAGGATATCAACCTTCATTTTACAGGGGATATGCACGCCGTGGGCATCGCACACAATCTACTTTCAGCTATAATAAACAACCATCTGCACAGAGGAAACAAGCTAAACATAGATTCAAGACGTATATTGTGGCCCAGGGTCCTTGACATGAACGACAGGGCTCTGAGAAACACTGTGGTGGGCCTGGGAGGTAAAAGCCACGGTATGCCCAACGAGAACTCATTCGGTATAACTGCATCATCCGAGGTCATGGCGATACTGTGCCTATCCAACGGTTTGACAGAACTGAAAAACAAACTTTCTGAGATACTGATAGGCTTCACATACAACGAAGAACCAGTTTACTCAAAAGACATGGGAGGTACCGGTGCCATGGGTGCACTACTGAAACACGCTATCAAACCCAACTTGGTACAGACCATTGAGGGGGTTCCTGCCTTCGTACACGGCGGACCGTTCGCTAACATCGCCCACGGTACCAGCAGCTTGATCTCCACCAAGATAGGTATGGCTCTATCGGATTACTTCGTTACGGAAGCCGGATTCGGCTCGGATCTGGGAGCAGAAAAATTCTTCAACATAGTATGCAGAAAGGGTGACCTCAAGCCTGATGTCGTGGTCATGGTGGTCACCGTAAGGGCATTAAAACGACAGGGGGGTGTATACAACAAAGACCTAGATAAACCCAACGTTTCAGCGCTTAAAAAAGGACTCGCCAACCTGTCAAAACATCTAGAAAATATACAGATGTTCGGTTTACCTGCTGTAGTTGCTATCAACCGATTCTCTTCTGACTCACAGGAAGAGATCGATCATCTCAAAAAACTTTGCGACAGCATAGAAGTCCCTTCGGCAGTAGTTGACGTATTTGAAAAGGGAGGCAACGGTGGTATCGAGCTGGCCGAAAAGGTAGTCGAAGAATGTAAACACGGAGGTGCAAGATTCAGCTCTTTATATCATCTGGAAGAAGAGCCAAAAGAAAAGATACACGATATCGCCACGAAGATATACGGAGCCAAGAACGTGGTTTACACGCCGCAGGCTGAGAAGGACTTACGTCTAATCGATAAGATCGGACTGAGTGAACTACCGATATGTATGGTAAAAACACACTACTCTCTCTCAGACGACAGAAAACTATTGGGACGACCTACAGGTTTCAAGATAAAGATACACGAAGTTCGCGTAAGCTCCGGTGCAGGTTTCATAATACCCATGGCCGGAGATATCACCACCATGCCAGGACTACCGAAACATCCGGCAGCTTTGGATATTAACATTGGGGAAGACGGGAGGATAACAGGATTATTCTGAGTCAACTACCCCTCCCTAGGCGGAAGGGGCTTGTGTGGCAACGCACGACGTAAGAGTTGATTAGGAGGCAAAAAATATGCAGAAGTTAGGAACAAGAAATACATACACACCCACGAATGCTTCACAAGTTC
>CAYVTG010000108.1:0-4128 GCA_964454575.1 uncultured Thermoplasmata archaeon | reverse complement strand
GCCGGCGGGGGACGGCGACGGCCAGGTAAGGGCGGGGTGAGGGATGTCCCCCCTCGTACAACTCAAACACTACTTCAGCAGCCACTGATCCAATCGGACACTTCTATGGCCCACATCAACATATCTGTATATTGGGAGGAAAAAACATCTGTGAAAGAACTATTGGATAAATTTCACGAATATCTCCAAATCACCTTCAAAATTACCGTAGGACCGATGGATTGTTTGCACACCGAAAACAAGAAATTTTATATGTTATCCAACTTTCACTTAACCATGGTGTATATAACAAATCATTCTAGGGAACGGATGGATAAATACAGCATATCAGAAAACGACGTTATCCTTGCACTTGAACGACCAGACCGAACGGTCGAAGGCTATATGGGTCGATCCGTGGCAGAAAAGAGCCTAAATGGTTATATACTCCGGGTGATATATGAAGAACACGGTGACCGGAAGTTAGTCATCACCGTATACAAAGCAAAAAAAGAAAGATACTGGGGGAATTCAAATGGAAACTAAGTACGACGCTGAAGTGGATGTAATCACGATCGTGATACAAAACGGAAATCTAGACCATGGTGAAGATATGGGTGACGGTGTGATCGTACACTATAACAAAGACAATATTCCCATCGAGATAGAGATATTGAATGCAAAGTCAAGACTCGTAGACTGGATAAAGATCGCTCTAAATTCCGGCTCCAAACCGATTTCTGTTAATTCGTGAATAATTTCCAAAATGCCATCTCTACTCGTCCAACTCAAACACTACTTCAGCAAGTTAGATCATAAGGATATCTCTTTTCACAATGGAAAACGTTTATTAGATATGAATTAAATATGAATTAATATGCAAGAGACTAAAGTACGGATAGTGGGCCAAAGAGGACAGGTCACCATCCCTAAAAGTATGAGGGAAAAGGAGCATATCCATAGTGGGGATAAAGTCGTTTTTAACCAAAGAAACGGGGAGATAGTGATAAAAAAGACGGATATGTCCGAAGAGCTCAAGGAAGGTTATCAAAATTTAGCTGAACAAAGCATAGAGATGAGCGAAGAGATGTTGACAGCATCCAAAGAAGCCCTACAGAGAAAGTGATAACGTGAAGGTAAAAAGAGGTGATATCGTACTTGTGGACCAAACGAAAGGTTCAGAACAGGGAAAAACAAGACCTGCATTGGTGATCCAAAACGATATCGGGAACAAGTATTCACCAACGACTATCGTTGCTCCTTTGACCAGTAATTACCAAAAGGTGTATCCTATGAATGTAGAGGTCAGATCGGATGAAGTCGGTGTCCAAAAAGATTCTGTAATACTGCTTAACCAGATAGTTACGATAGACATCGAAGCTAGGATAATCAAAAAGTTGGGTACTCTTTCGGAAAGCAAGATGAAAGAAGTCGATAAAGCTATCGAAGTCAGTTTGGGTTTGTAAAGTTGGTCGGACCTTTGATATCGAAGATATACCTTCAGTACCGAAAAAGAATTTTACCTAAATCCGCCCAATCGTGTATATGACTAACAAAAGCTAAATTTCAAGGTCTAGTCACATTCATAGAAGAATGGGAACATGTCTCTCCTCAGTTTCGCCATCCTGCCGTCGGGGTGGGTGAACACCACGCCTTCCACGTATCCTTTATCCTTAGCGATATCGTACTTCAGCCTATGCATCTTGGCGTAGAACAGAGGGATGAGGTCCTCTTGGAACCAGCGAGATATGGATTCATAGGTTTTTGGGTATTTTCCCCAGGAGCTGTAAACGAGTTTTTCACGACTGTATGTAGAGAACGGTATCCATAAACGCTGGTCGATGTCGTACTTGTTCTCGTTTCGCTTGGGACTAGGTCCTACCAGCTCCCCGAAATACTGCCCGTCTTCAAGGTCATCCATGTATCCTCTGCAATAGGAATTGATCAGTCCTTTCATTATGAATGCACCTCTTTTACTGAAGAACGGGAGGTAGTTCAATCGGTTCCACACTTCTACGATCTCTCCGTCCTGGATGATTATGGATACGTTGGTTCCGTCGAGCTTCTCCACCGCCATCACGGAATCGTCCTCGAACACCCACTCGTAGCCTTCGTTGATCTCATCGATCACGACGTAGTTGTCGTCCTCGTCGTGTTCCCTGACAAAGGGGCTGTGGAGCTTCGGCATGTTCTGGGCTTTGTATCGGGTCATATTCGCACCGGTTTTTGTATGGGCTTTAAATACCTTTATTCCACGTCAAAAGCATGGTTAGATAAGATATGTATAACATCGTTTTTAACTTCTTCGTATCTATGCGGATCGACCAGCAGCAATTAACATGTCTTTTATCTCATCCCTGATCGTATCGTAAGAAGGTGCTTCAGGCACCAGCATTCTCAAATCGCGTTCCCAGTAATCCCTTTTTTCTTCGATTTTGTAAATGAAATCTTCTATCTTGAATTCGATATCTTCGTATATATCCATCTTCCTTTTCACCAAACTTAAATCCAGTTCGATACCTTTTCTCAACAAGAACCACACATCGAAAACGTCCCTTGCCACCTTTCTTGTAAAAACCGCCCGAACTTTTTCTGATAATATCTCTTTCAAAGGAAAAACATACAATTCAAAGCTGGGTATATTATCATGATCTAGATTCAATATATTCATTAGCTGTGGTTCTAATATCGGAAGTTCTCTAAGACTCAGATCTATTTTCACACTATTTGGATGCTCGTTCAAGTCGTTGTATTTCACTTTGTAACTAACACTATTCCCCCATCTTCCTTGCTCCTTTATCTTATCAAATGTGATGCCCCTGATCGTGTTATCTTCTAGCTCATCTTTCAAGTCTGTGATCATTTTCTCAGGAACATCTTTCTGTAGGCAGGTAAAATCTATATCCACTGAAAATCGTGTTTCTTCAAAATATATCTTCTTTAAACAGGTTCCGCCTTTAAAGATAAGCTCATTTGAATGTGATCCACATGATATCTTCTCTAAGATAACTGTGATCACATAATCTTTATAGATGATACCCTGCGGAATTTTCTTTCTACCTGCTAGTCTCTTTAAATCATCGACGTCCATCAGTGTTTCCTCCAGCCAAGTATCTCTTCTTCAGAGAGATTCAACTTTAATCCCCACTCCTTACTGTAGGTAAAATCGTTTTTAGATGAAAAAGGATCTAACCATCTGTAACCTTTGAAATCCTTGTTCAATTTCTCTCTTACTCCTTTTTCAATATCTAGCACGTCTAGGATATACCCCATCCTTCTGGTCACCGCACTAACGTTCAATCGGTCTAAAAAAGTTAAAACCGTATCCCAATTGACTTCTTCCCTTGAATTCCACACAGCTTTAGAAGCTTCATAAAGACCACCACAGTATTGAGGATAGGTTAAACTATCTACTAATGTTTTTTCTGATGAGGATACGAAAAAACTCTTATCCTCGATCCGTGCCTCCTCTGAACCAAAGAATCTTTTTTCTGATATCTTTATGAACTTGATATCCTGTCCGAGATATTCAACATCACGTTTCCTCTTAGGAACTACCACTTGAGTCACCATCGGTATCTGTTCGGTCATATCCCAGTAGTTCATCGCTGACCAAAAACCGACGTAATACTCATCGACGATATGATCGACTATAAGATATATACTTTCCATCCATTCACCCTCTAATCCTGATTTAGCTGGATTTAGCGCATATACACCTTTTTGTATCTCTTCTATCCTCTTTTTTTTCCTCAACCTATGCAGAACATTAGCCACCGATGAATCTGAAGTATCCACTATATCCACTGCTTCGGAAAAATCGAAGATCATCTTTCCCTTTTTTTCCAACTCGAATATGAGTTTAGATTCCAACGGACCGAAATTTATGCTTTTGTTCACGATAATCACGTATAGGATGATGTTTGTTCCATTTAATACTTACGGATGCTTGGTTATAGTGGCGAACGTAACTACTGATACTATAGTTCGTTCGCCGGTAGCAGCGGAGAACCGTTCAATAGTAATATTCATTAGGTTCTTCACTATAAATTAGAATTCTCTATAGTCATCACTGAGTGCGTATCCTCTTGTACGATAATATATCCGTGTTCTTGATTATCTCGCCCATGGGACAGAATTTGTACTGTT
>CAYVTG010000107.1:0-4388 GCA_964454575.1 uncultured Thermoplasmata archaeon | reverse complement strand
ACATCTGTCGCCTTTATCATTTCCCTCTATCAAGTTCTTTAACAAATATAGTCATGTTTTACTCGTCTGAATGAAGGAAGAATAGGATAAATATAGAATAATTTTGAGTTCTTAGTGTAATCTCCGAAGTACCGGTACACCAAAAACATTTATTAGCACGACGGTGTAAACGATGCTGAAATGGCAGTAGATAAGCTCAAAGACGGACTTCGTAATGCGGTCAAACGTATAGTTAACGCCAGCCACATAGACAAAACGCTGGTGGATGACGTAGTCAAAGACCTGCAGCGAACCATGATCGAAGCGGACATGAACATCATGTTGGCCAAAAAGCTTACCGATAAACTGCGTGAAAGAGCACTCACCGAAAAGCCACCGGCGGGTATGACTTCCAGAGAACACGTTATACGCATAATCCACGAAGAGTTCGTCAATATATTGGGGAAGGGTACGGAGATAGGGTTAAAGCCCCAGACAATCATGATGGTGGGACTCTACGGAAACGGTAAAACCACTACGTGCGGTAAACTAGCGGCTTACTTCCAGAAACGTGGACTTAGAACCGCACTCATAGCCGGAGATACTCACCGACCGGCAGCTTACGAGCAGTTGGAGCAGGTAGCCGAAGAGGCCGGCGTACCGGTTTTCGGCTCACCGGATGCAAAGAAAGCTCCCCAAGTAGTCAGAAAGGGAATGGAGCGATTCAAAAATTACGATGTGATCATCATCGATACATCCGGCAGACATTCTCTGGAGAAGGAGCTGATCAAGGAGATACAGTACATAAAGAAGATAGCCGATCCTGACGAGATAATACTGACCATAGATGCAACCGTAGGTCAACAGGCCGGACCTCAGGCGAAGGCATTCCACGATGCCGTAGGTGTGACCAAGACCATAATAACAAAACTCGACGGCAGTGCAAAGGGCGGAGGTGCTCTGAGTGCCGTGGCCGCGACCGATGCACCGGTGATATTCATAGGAACGGGCGAACGTATACGTGACCTTGATTCCTTCGAACCCACCAGGTTCATCTCAAGACTGCTGGGTATGGGCGACCTCAAAGGACTTTTAGAAAAGGCCGAGGAAGTGGTCGACGAGGAGAAGGCGGAGAAGACAGCCAAGAAGATGCTGGCCGGTGAGTTCGACCTTAAGGACATGTACGAGCAGATGGAGATGCTGGCCGGTGTGGGTCCTCTACAAAAGATAATGGATATGCTGCCTCTCGGTGGAGGAAAGATATCAGAAGAGGAGATGCTGGATACACAGCACAAGCTGAAGACCTTCAGGATAATAATGGACAGCATGACGGAATGGGAGATGGAGAACCCGGACAACATAAAACGTGGAAGGATAAGTAGGATAGCCAGGGGCAGCGGGAAGTCACCCAAAGATATCAAGGACCTGTTGTCTCACTATAAAAAGGCTAAAAAAGCGATCAAGGGATTTTCCGGTAACCGCAAGATGAGAAAACAGATAATGAAGCAGCTTGAAGAGGGTAAATTGAACTTTTAGATTTTTATTTCTCCTAACTTACCTGCGATCTTTTTCATCTCGATCTCTGAACGATGTTTTTTCTGCTCTTCGATGTGTTTGTCGACCGCATTTTTGGCGTGTGATATATCCTTATTGCCTACTAAATTTGACTTCTCCCCAGGATCTTTGCTCAAGTCATAATATTCTTCTTTACCCCTACGCTCATCTCTGATGTATTTGAAATCCGTACCACGATAGGAAATTATCTGTTTGTGTGTTGGAGGCAATTCGCTTATGACACCTTCCCTTTCAGGTGACGAAAGTAGTGATCTACCCATGATCTGCTGTGGCATCTCTTGACCCAGCATATCTATAACGGTGGGAACTATGTCTAGATGAGAAACGGGCGATGAAACTGCACCCTTTTGAGTGGATAGTAGCATGGGTATGTGTATCAATTCATCGTACAGATATGACTGATGTGCAAGGAATCCATGTTCACCGAAGGCTTCGCCGTGGTCTGCCGTTATCAAAACGGCTACGTCTTTCGGAAGGGAGTCGATGAATTCTTCGATTATGCGGTCCATGTGCCTGATACAACCGTCATAGAGATCTATCAATACGGAGATATCGTCATCATCGATATTCTGACCGTAATCGTTATTCAACCTTCTTCCCAGTATCAGTTTACGCAGATGTCCTACGTTCTCAACATCGATGGCATCCAGGTATTTTTTCTCCGGCAGATAGGGCATGTGTGGTTCCATATAATGGTTCCACAGAAAGAATCTTTTTTCTGTCCCCTCCAGCCATCTCAGTGAATCCTCGTTGATTTTTTCCCCGGTAACGAAGGGGGGCTTACCCAACAGCATCTCTGTGTTACGCTTTATCTTACCGACAAATCCTGCGTTAACTGTCGAATCCGTTATCAAATAATCGTTAAAAAGGTCGAACCCACGGTGGTATCCATAAAACGAAGATATGAAAGGATTGGAATGAAATGCCGCAGAAGTTATTTCGCTGGACAATAACTCTGATATGAGTTTTCTCTCAGGGGTAAGTTGTCGTTTATTTCTTCTTTTATTAGAAAAAGAGGATAGGTAGGTAGATGAAAGCAAAGAAGGAAAGCTTGTTTTTGTGCTCGATCCTGCCGATGCGGCATTCAGAAAATATGTGTTCTTCTCTGCATATTTATCCAGGAAAGGTGTAGTGTTCCTGTGGTAGCCGTAGCATCCCAAGTGATCCGCTCTGAGGGAATCCACAGTGATCAATACGAAGCCTCTGATATCGCCTTTCATCATAGGGGCAATCAGGGGGTGTTGAAAAAAGTTTTGCCCTAAAATGTGTCAAAGTGTCAGATACCATACCAGCATGGTTTCGTGTCCCAGCCCATCTTTAACGTATGCTTGTGTATTTATCTCTCCCAGCTCACAGCCCATCTTTGCATAGAATCTACAGGCAGGGACGTTTATATTCTGTGTCTCCACCTTCATCCACTTGCAGCCCTTACTTCGTGACCAATCTTCAGCGTGTTTAAAGAGGGCCGTTCCTATGCCCAGTTTTCTGTATTCAGGATGCACGCGGATATCCCATAAAACGGCCAGATCTGTTCTTCCGGCCAGCATGTTGACGCCGGGTGTATCGTAGACCACTGTTGCACCACCTATCGGCCGGTCGCCGTCCTTGGCCAGAAAAAATTTCCAATCGCTGACGTCGAACTTATCTGCCCAACTACTTGGTCGCTCGTGTTGGTCGTAATCTTTCTCGTACGGGGTTTCAAGGACTTCTTCCCGCAGTCTGATACCAGCTAGACCATGTTTTATCCGTTCCACACGGAGGACGCTCTTAACCGTGAACATTATGGGTATCTGCTCGTACAGAGCTATGGAGTCCGGCTCCATAGATATGATGTTCATGAGAGGAAATGGGGTAGATTGTTTTTAAAATTGTTTACAAGTTGATATTGATAGGTTTAAGTGTTTTCCTCTAAAAATTCACATAAATTGCTCGTGTCGGGATTTTGTTCTATATCTTCCTTGTCCTATATCTCCCAAGCTCTAATATGGTTAAGTGCCCCACGAGATCTTTAACATCTATGTTTTTAACGAATTCTTTAAGATTCTCCGTTATTTGTTTACCGGTTAAATCATAAGGAAATCGGATAATCATAACTCCGTAATGAGAACCTTCTGGATACAATAAAACATTTCCAAACTCTAGATCCTTACTGACTAACACCGCTTTATTTTTTGCTGCATGTTCAGCGATTTTTTTATCGTCACATCCTTTCATATCTGTCTTGCCAGCATGGGAAACTTCGTGGCCCAATGCATCCAGCATCACTGCTGAAGAATAAGGAATATTTTCATCGAGAAAAAACTTCATGATTTAGCCTTCGATGCCGTGAGAGTTCTGAACTCATCTCCTTTGATCATACCCGCTACATATCTTATTACCGCTCTGATATCCTCATCAGATAGCCTATACTCTTCTTTGATCTCTTTCCGACTCATACCGCTTTCCAGCATACCCAGAACGTCATCCACTGTTATACGCGTACCCTTGATAATAGGCTTTCCATGCCTGACATCCTGATCGATAATTACCTCTGCCATCTATATTATTGATTGTCTTTCAACATATTTAAAACCATCGTCTGTTGAACAGGAATCAGACGAAGAGTTCCGAATATTCACAGTAAACATTAAGTCGGTGCTGCTCATCCATATTTCACATGCGTTTGGAAAAGGTCGTTAAGAAAGATAAAGAAGAGATAAAGGCCCTGAGTGCAGGCATATGGGAAGGAAACGACTACATACCTAAAGTGTTCGATGGTTGGGTCAATGAAGAAGGATTCTACCTTGACATTGTTAAATTGTACAAAGGGATAGATGATATTTAAATAACAATTA
>CAYVTG010000106.1:0-4788 GCA_964454575.1 uncultured Thermoplasmata archaeon | reverse complement strand
ATCGTCTTGTTCCTCTTTCGTCGGGGCCTGGACTGGCCGATGCTTGTACGTGCTGTGAACATGATCTTTTCCTCCGGGTGCTGCGGGTGTATGGATGTATGGGGATAAAACCGTTTCGGAATGGAAAGATAGAACGTGTGGGGGTTTTTTGGAGGGGGATATCCGTTGGTTTTCGTCGTGGTGTGTGATCCCGTAAATATCAACAGGATTTATATACCGATTGAGCGGTGAATAATATATGAACAGGTGGTTCAAGTTTGCTGCATTGATGACGATGATGTTCGTCGTCATCTCACCTATTTCGGGAAATATTTTTACCGCTAGCAAACAGCCGGTGATCCTATCTGCTTCATACGACCCGGCTACGAACACTATCTACGTATCCGGTACAAATAACACACTGGAATCTGTTGCAAACGATATCAGCAACGAAAGTGTGATCGTGTATCACGGTAGTAACTCTACTACTTACTGCTATGCAGATATGGTCATCGAAGGTAGCCTGGAGATCCGCAACGAAACTCTTTATATGGACCATCTGAAAAAGTTGAAGGTGAATTCCACCGGAACATTGGATATGATCGGAGCTCTCCTGGATGGAATACCTGAAGAAAAATATTGGTGGGAGAGTCCGAACAGCTATGTTATCATAAATGACGGAGGCGATCTAACACTAGAGAACAGTACGATCAAGACCATCGGCTGGCACAGTACGAACGTAGGGCAAAGGGGGGTCGAGATATACGGTGGATATGTGGATATCCGTGATTCGCGTATCGCCGGAGGGATCAACGGTCTTGTGTTCCACAACGCCGGAGATATGCTCCATTCGAAAATCGAAAACATCACTGTAAATAACATGGGTAATAGTGGCATAGTACTTTCTGGCACACCCACTACGGTGAATATCGAAAATTCTACGTTCACCGGTAACTGGGGTAAAGATATCGATGTGGGAGAAAAGGGAAATCTTACCCTCACTAACACATCCTACGAAGATTGGTCTGTAAAGGGGATATTACAGATATCATACGTACAAGATCTCACCATCACCGATGAAAACGGACCCTTGGTCAACGAAACAGTTGAGATAGCCTGCACAGATACTGGTTGGAGCAGAGGATATACAACGGATGAAAACGGTAGGATAAACGATATAGGATTGTTGTGGCTAACAGAGAATTCTACATCGGTTAGCAAAAAGATCTACAGCGTTTCTGTTCAAAACAAAACCGCCTATTTCTCTCCTTCGCACTATAATCACCTGCATGTAAATATCTCCACTGAAGAACAGTTATTCGTCACCAACGTATCCGCGTCTCCGCTGTCCTACGTACCGGTGAACAACGACTGGGAGCCGCATAACATAACACTCGGTGCCGCTGTGCACAACCATCTAAACTACACATATACGGGTAATATATCATTCTATTTCGGCGAGATTCCGCTGGATTCCTTCGAGATCAACGTGTCAGCGAGTGATGTCACCGAATTCACTTGGACCTGGGTTCCGAAAGTCGAAGGCTACGGTAAGATAAGAGCCGAGATAGACCTTGCGCCGTCCATGTGTGATGACAACCTGAAGGCATGGTCAAACGTGTTCTTCGCGGGATACTACAACGAAACCGTCGTTGAATATCCGGATCATAAAGAAAAGATCATACAGATGGCGGAACACGGCGTTGCCAACGAGGACGGCGACGGGTATTACACCATATATGAAGACTGGTCCCTGCCAGTACTGACAGAGATAGGAACAGTGTACTATTCCATGTACGACATCACAGGAAATCACAGTTATTTCGAACGCGGAGAAAAACAGATAGATCATGTTCTGGGATTCAGAGACTCCTATGGTCTTTTCAATTTCAGTACCATGTACCTGGTCAGAGGACTTTACGAAGATACCTACCACGAATGGAGCACGCACACGCAAGCGAGAGCGGGGATCGCACTGCAGCAGGCATATCTATACACGGGAAACGAAACATATCTGGATGTGGCTGACGATGCCATCGACTTCATACTCAACAAAGTTGCCATGGTGAATGTTACCTTCCACGACGGTACCAACTACACCGTACCGTGGGAGTCAACTGATCCGGAAACTGGCGAGAAAGGTACCAGCAAAGATTTTCCCTTCCTCTTCGTTAACGGATACATACAGATGGGGCGTTTGCTCACTCAGGCTTACTTCGATGAGAATTTGAACAGTACGTACAGAGGGGACGACCGACTTTTACCGCATATTTACACCTGCATCGAGTATATACTGAACGACCAGATAGATTCCGGTGGATCCAAGGGTACGTGGCCCTACTTCAGTTACTACGACCAAGATGATAAAGGGGATCCCTGGGCCAGAAAACACATGCACTACGCCGCCCTAACCGCCATGGAGTTGGCCAATGTAAATACATATCTTAACTGGAAGAACATAAGCTCCGCCTTACAGAATTACTCGGAATATATAGAGGAGCATTCGACTATCAGGACGGCTATCGACACCGATGGCGGTGGGTCCGGCATGCTGCTTACTTACGGATTGGTCCGTTCTTTGTACAATACCACAAACAGAAACCTTTCGGAGATAAACGAGTTCGCCTTCTCCAATGTATTCTTCAATGACGATGGTACATTCAACCACTTCAGGATAGATACAGATAGATATCTCATCTCACCGGAAAAATACGGTTTTCTCTATCTGCATTACAACCCATTACTTACTTACCTGTCGGATATATACCATGCCAGCAGAAAGAACAAGACTCATACCATCTCCCTGGAAACCGGTTGGAACTTCGTATCAACAAATATAGTTCCCGATGATCCGAGTATACCTGGGATATTGGATAATGATGGTATCGCCGGCAGTTATGACAAGTTGATGTATTTCGATTCAGACGCAGGAGGATGGAAAAGTTACGTACCGGGAAGACCCGCTCATTTCAACAATCTTGATTCATGGGACTATACCATGGGACTATGGATATACATGAAAACGCCTGAAAATCTGACCATAAAGGGGGCAAAACCGTATCGTTCCTGGATAACACTTGAACCGGGCTGGAACATGGTAGGGCTGCCGAGTTCGGAGGCCGGCAATCACGGATTACCGGGAGAAGTGACCAGGATCGGTTTCTTCAATTCATCAGCAACGTACAACTTGGAGTATGATTACGACCCAGCAAATTTCACATTCGAACCGGGAAAGGGATATTGGTTGTATAATGGGGGGATCGAATCGGTGACTTGGAAAGTAGATTACTGATCAATCAAGATAACCCAGGGCCCTTAACCGGTCACGGATAGCTTCCTTATCCTCATCGGACAATGGATCGACTTTGGAGGGCGATGAATAGTAATCGCGATATTTGGGTTTGCCGTGTATCATCATCTCTTGAGGTATGGAGCCATCTAACCCGATCGGAACTTCAAGCCGTAACAGATACATAGCCAGCGGCAAAAGGTCGTATATGTTCATGGCCGGCCCATGTTTAGCCTCACCACTAACAACTGAATATATCCCTTCTCTTGCATTGGTGTGTTCGCCTGCATGCTTCCGCTTAGAACGAAATCGCAACTTGGTCACCAATTTTCCAGAAAGCTGTGCTTCCGAATGAAATTCCGGCTTCGTCAGAAAGATCACTTCGGGTATATCTTCGATATGTTTACCTGTAAAGATCTCATCACGTTTCCAAACATGCTTTACTATTTTTTTCCCCTTCCATTCCATCCGCTGTAGACATCGGATGACAGGCTCTATCTCGTCATCTTTAACGCGTACGCCCCACGGCTCGGACAGCCAGGCCTTAGAAGTCTCTTTATCGACCCCCGGGAAATTATCGAAACGTCCGATACCCTGTTCGCTCCCATCATCCAATTTTTTAGCGAGAACCGAAGGTGGGATTATATCCCTGGCTAACATCTGGATGGTATCCATGATCTTTTGTTTTAACAAACCTCCTTCTCGTTCCAGCAGACCCTCGGTCTTCAATAATGTATTGACGTGAAATTTGTATCGTGCGCTCTTGTGAAAACCGTGATCGGAAAAAAGTATCTTGGGTATGTTGCCATCGCGTGAAAAAAGCGATCCGATTATTTCATCTACCACTTTAAAATATTTCAACATGGAGCCTTTATCATCCCACAAAACATGCTGAACGGAATCGGTCAGACCTATGTAGTATAAGATAAAATCGTGATATTGTGGTTTTAGATCCATAAATGTTCGGTATCTTGTTTTGGTTATTTCCATTGCACGTTCTAGAAAAAGTTTCTTATCTTTCCCACGGCCATCCATCAACTCGTCCAAGGATTTCTCTTTTTCGTGAAATCCGGCGAGCTTACTCTTCAAGGACGGCGGATGAACATAGTGGGAGGCTTCCGAAGGAACTGGTGTACCGGATATCATCATACCGTTGATCTTTTGAGGGGGGTACGTGAATCTCAAGTTATAGATGATAGATGAAAGGCTGGATTCACCAAGATAATCCCATATCTTAGGGTACTTTATCTCATTCATGGTGACAGGCCCTTCGGAAGTTTCATAGGAATGGATACCTAGGTTGCCCGGGTTCATCCCTGTATAAAAGGAAGGCAGTGCCGGACATGTAGCTGAAGGGATAGTGGAATTCAGTGTTCCGTGAACACCGGTATCTTTAAATTTCTTAAAAGCTGGCAGCTCACCTCTGTTAATCCATGGTTGCAGAATCTTCCAGGAAACCCCATCCACACCTATCATCATCATTTTGGGAGGCACGCAACAGTAGATTGCCTAAAAGATAG
>CAYVTG010000105.1:474-4878 GCA_964454575.1 uncultured Thermoplasmata archaeon | reverse complement strand
TCCGTCCAACCTAACAACAACCCACAACTTCCAGCATCAACAGGTATTCCCCTTCACATACCACCATCTAAAATTAAACATCCACTCTAAACAGCGCCCGGAACTAAGACGTTACATCAACTGGATCGAGCGCTCCCTCCCAAGAAAGATGTTTCTCAAGGGCCCCAGGTGCTCCTCCACCGAGATAAAGCACAATTTGAAGGCAGCACAAAAGGATAACATCACTCCGGAGCTCACTCGCCTGGCCCTGAACTCTCAACCGAAGAACACAAAAAAATCACCGCACGAGATGGTAGAACAATTCTTCCTGTACAATGATTCAACAACCGTAGCTACGGAACTTCCGGTATTTATACAACCTGGCGAGGTAAAACTGGATATCGATGAACCCATCACCGGTCATATCGACATCGTCCAGATCAGATACGACAACCTTTACATCCTGGATTACAAACCGAATCTCAACCACCCGGAAAACTACGCGTCTCAACTTCAATTGTACAAAGAAGCCATACAGCGCCGCACCTCGATACCAAGTAGCAAGATAAAGACAGCGGTGTTCAACGAATACGGATACTACGAGTTCGAATAACAACCTTGGAGCTTTTACCTACACTCTGTGAGTATACTGACGAAATCTTTAGCAGATAACATATCGCAAAAATTTCCAAAAGGTTTATTAGCATGATTGTTGTATATACTTATATAACAAAAGATAGGTGGTACTTATGTCTATGTCCAACTCTGAAGATGTGATCCATTACCCACAGCTCGATACGGTTCTGATGGTGGAAGAATTTATAAGAGAACACAGCGGAGAATACAAGAAAAGAGCCTTGTGGGAATCCCTTCCAAAGAAGATGATGTATCAGACCTATAATGTGATCTATCAGTACCTTCTCGAATCTGGTAAAATTGCTAGAGATAAGGAGGGGAAAATATGCTGGATATGGAATCCAAAATTAGTAAAAAAATATCTTGAAAAGGAATCTTTATTTGTAAGGTGATTAATTTGAAGTATAATCTACCAAATGCATGGAGGTTACTATATTCCGTCGCTAGAGATGAAGTGGTGATAATCTCGATCGTTTTAGAATGGCTGCCACATAAAGAGTATGAAAGATTGTTTGATTACTAGAGATTTACCAAACATGACCAAAAGCCTTATTTAATACAATTTGTATTGCCATATAATGGATAAACAACAATATCAGAATGCGTATTATAGTTCACTATCCAAGAATGAAGCCCATATACTGGAATCCGTAAGGTCTGCAGATCTCCTGGTTTTCGGTGTGAAGGAGATAGAGGCAGTGTCAGGATTAACGAGAACCAGTATCCATAACACATTATCGAATCTCAGCAGAAAGGGTCATATCGTAAGGATAAAGAGGGATACATATGCACTGGAAGACGATTTCTTTGATAATACTTTTAAGATCATGACGGAGGCTGTAAAACCGTCTTATATCAGCTTCTGGACTGCATTATCCTACTACGGATTCACTGAACAACAAGTTCAAACTATACAACTGGTCTCCACCAAGCAGTTCGACGATCTGAAAGTTAAAAATAAAAAGGTGGAGATATCGACCTTCGATCCGAACAAATTTTTTGGGTATGTGGACATCGAAGGTATGATCATAGCGGAAAAAGAAAAATCTCTGATAGATTCACTCTACATGCTGCACAAATGCGGCGGACTCGAAGAGTACGTTAAATGTCTCAAAAACGCTTTCGATGGATTGGATAGGGAGCGATTCCAAACATACACTATAAAATTCAACAACAAAACACTGGTTTCAAGGATCGGGTTCCTGCTGGATGAACTGGGATTAGCAGACAGAGTATTCCTAGATAAGTTAAAAAAGTACACATCAAAAAGTTATGTCCTATTGGATCCGGAAGGTTCAGCCATAGAAACGCATAACAGCTGTTGGAACATAAAGATCAATCGAGATATGGAGGCGATCCTATGATCTCGAGAAGTGAGTTGAGAGAGATAAGTAAGAGAACGGCACTCCATCTTTATCAGCAGGAAAAAGACTATCTGATCAAATTGTTCCTGTTCAATTATTTCAGAAGGTATGAAGGTGCGGTATTCAAAGGTGGTACTTGCCTGAGATATCTTTACGGAACAGATAGATTCAGCGACACACTCGACCTAAATTTGACCATCCCTCCTGAACAATTCAAAGATGAGGTCAATAGTATCATGGGCGAATTCGATAAACTGGGCATCGAGAACGGTTTTATCAAGGAAGAATTGTTCGAAGGTTCATACACATGTGAGATATGGTTCCACGGGCCTTTATTCGAAGGTACCAGTCAAACACAGAACAAGTTCAGAGTGGATGCCGGTGAAAGAGGTGGAACACTGCTGGATCCGATATGGACGTTGATAGATTCCGAGTATCCTGAAACCAGAAAGAAGTTTCTAGTACAGGTCATGGACGAAAGGGAACTCTTTGCGGAAAAACTCATCACCCTTCTCACTAGATCAAAGGGAAGGGATCTATACGATGTTTGGTTCCTTTTGAAGAGCGGAAAAACGAGTCATCCGGAGCTAATTGAAAATAAATTGGAGATGATTTTAAAGGAGTACGGCCTTAAAGACGAATTTTCCTGGGATTCTTACCCCTCTGAAAGAGAGTATACTGGGGATATGGAACGATTGATACCCCATCTGATACCCTATTCCCAGGTTGAAGCCGAGGTCAAAAATCACATCGAAGAATTAAGAAAGGCTTTCGAGTAAATATGTTGGAGTGTCAACCGATTCGATTTACGAAAGCCCATGGATAACAGCGTTTAAAGATCAAATATCCAGGAACCATTTCCACATGGGTATTAAATGTATGATCTCACCATCGATAGTCTCTTCACCTTCCGTATTTTCTGTTAAAATATAACCTTTTGACTTATTGAGTTTCTCCATGGCTGCGGTAAGAGATGAAAATTCTCTCTTTTTTGTGCTCGGACTCGATATATCCCAGCATACTTGTATCACATATCCAACCTTTTCTTTATTTTTAGTTACGAAATCCACTTCCTTACCACTCTTATCCTTCCAATAATAGATCTCGGAACCCATGGATCCCTTCCTCAGAAGATCTAAAAATACAGCGTTCTCCGCTCGTTGACCACGGTTTTCCGAGAAACGAAAACTGACTACATCTGCAAAGCCGTTATCGATGGCATAGTATTTTTTCTGGTATTTCATCTGTTCTTTCAATTTGTATGAAAAACGTGTTAAAGGATATACCAGATATGCGGATTCCATATAATCCATGTACTTTGATACTGTAGCGGTGGCGATGCTACAAGCCTCGGCTATATTATGGTAGGACAGATTGCTGGTTATATTGCTGATAACGTAATGGGCGATCCGTCGTGTGATGTGGTATTCCGCACCATGTCTCGCAGATATATCCCGTGCAACGATGTCATCGAAGAGGTTATTCAGGTATTGATCCCTTTCCATATCCTTCATGTTTAACGTTTCCGGGAAACCACCGTTATTGAGATACTGGCTGAGATGATAAAGTATCTTGTCTTTATTGTATTCGATAAGATCTAGGTCAAAATCTTTCCACCCGTTATACCATAAATACTCCTTGAAAGAAAAAGGCAGCAAACGGCATGTAACATGTCTTCCGGTCAGAACCCTAGATACCTCTTCCTGGAGAAGATAAGAAGAGGAACCTGTGATAAATATCTGGTTATACTGATCTGTGTCATAGATTGTTCTGACCCAACGTTGCCATCCCTCTCTTTCCTGCACCTCGTCAAGAAAAAGGTGTGATATATTTGGATTTATCTTACCGCATTCTGCTATCAAGCGATCAAAATCCGTCTCGTATATGTTGTAATCGTCAAAATTCAGCAGTAATATGTCTTTGGGCGGCACACCATCCTGGATCAAGTGATCAATGGCCTGATACAACAAGGTTGTCTTCCCGGCTCGACGAGGACCGATGATACTTTTGATCAGGTTGTTCTTCAAACCATCCTTAAGATATTGTAACTCTTCTCTCTCCACACCCTTGTACTTATCCGCGACCTCTCCCTGGGCCCACCAGGGATTCCACCGACGTATCGAATCCGACAACATAGATAACACATGTTCACAGGGCTATTTATATCTTTTCACGTTGGTGAACAATAAACGATAATTTTGTTCACGTATGTGAACATAAACACATTTTTTATCCCTCTCACCGGTGGCCCTAAGCGCCCTTGATTTCGATCTGTTTCATACAAAGGGGTATCTTTGCCACGGCCTGAATGAGATCTCTCCGGAAGAATCTCTTGTACAGGCCCATTACGTGGATCATAGAAATCCCAGGGTTAAAAGATATGTGAGATCGATACTAACACAGGCAGACATCGATGATATATTGA
>CAYVTG010000105.1:0-464 GCA_964454575.1 uncultured Thermoplasmata archaeon | reverse complement strand
ATTGAAATTCGCCAAGAATATAATATTATAACAGAAGTCAGTGAATTGATATGATCGAGAGGAGAGAGTTTAAACGGAATGAACTTGTGGATGTTCTTGAAAAAATTTCCAACTCACGACAAAAGCAAGTTTTGTCGAACCTTTGGAAAAAATTTCCAACTCACGACAAAAGCAAGTTTTGTCGAACAGCCGGAAGCTTTGCTTCCTGCTATATCTCATATTTACACGATCAAAAAACACTCGTTGCCCACAACACCAAGCGAAATAATTCGCAGATAACACAAGCCCACCCCTAAAGAGAAATATTTAAGTCCGGGTTAGGTATTAGAGATATAGGAGTTTCGTAAGATGGACAAAGAAATGCTCTATGGGAAGATTGCTGAATACCTTGGAAGAGAGGGAGCGGTAGAGGTGGCGATATTCGGATCCTATATTCACGATCGGGAGGAACCTGAAAGTGACAT
>CAYVTG010000104.1:0-4935 GCA_964454575.1 uncultured Thermoplasmata archaeon | reverse complement strand
GTGATTTTCAAAAAACTGAAAATCACTAAAAACTTGACAGGCTCAATATAGAGTAAAATATATCTTATACCACCCTTTGTAGTATTGTATATGCCACTTATTCGACCCTTCAAGACCACGGATATAGAATCAGTGGTACGTATATCCAAGATATCTCTAAATGAAGAATACGACACTCAGGTTTATTATTCGATCTATGAATCGTGGAACGGCGTCTTTCTGGTAGCAGTTGAAAATGGTGTTGTGATCGGTTTCATAAATGGCCTCTTCGAGGGTAACGAAAGATCGCGTATATTGATGCTCGCAGTGCATCCTGAACACAGAAAAAAGGGTATCGGAAACCACCTTCTCGAAAATTTTATTTCCGTGGCTGGCTCCATAGGTGTGAATAAAGTAGTTTTAGAGGTTAGACCGTCCAACTTGAATTCAAGAAAATTCTATATCAACAGGCGATTTCGTCCTGTTGACAGGATCAAAGACTTTTATGTTAACGGAGAGGACTGTATCAGGATGGAACGTCGACTTTCAGGTGGTGAAGGTAGATGATCATTCAGTTAGTTCAGACGCAGAGATCAGTGATATCAACTCTACTCCGATTTTAGAAAGGGCTTCAGCCGCCCCCTCGTTACGGTCAACAACCGACATCACTCTTTCTACCACTGCCCCCTCTTCACGTAATACACTAACGGTTTCTACTGAAGAGCCACCGGTGGTAGTCACATCTTCCACTATCACAACTTTTTCTCCACTTTCCAGTTCTCCCTCGATACGGCTCCCGGTGCCGTGTTCCCGTTTCTTTTTACGGATCATCACAAAGGGTATATCTGTTTTCAGAGATACTGCAGCAGCGATGGGGACTGCACCGAGTTCCATACCCGCTATCCTCTTTCCATCTGCATGGGGGGCCATACCCTCTGCTATCGCACGCAGTATAAGGGGCTGGGTACTCGCCTTCTTGATATCAACATAATAACTGCTTTTCTTTCCGGAGGTGAGTGTAAAATCTCCGTATTTTACCGCACCGCATTCTTCCAGCATCTCTTTCAATCCTTTCATATCTTTCACCATGGTTCTTTTTTCATTCCAATTTTGTATCCTATGATGTTAGTTGTTCTGTGTAACAGAGGTATCAATATCAATATGATAAGCAAAGATATTCCACTATCGTATCCTACATACATATCTCCGACCCATGCGGGTTCGAATGCGTAGGTCAACAACAGAGCTCCGACAACAAAATCGTACTCATCCATAAACGGTACACGCTCGCCTCTCTTACGACCCAGACGTCTTTTGATGAAACTGCTGCATATATCACCTAGCAGAGCACCTAAAGAGAGTGAAAAAATAATTATGTAACCTTTTGATCCCGCGGGATAAAGAGTATCTAAAATCGTTCCTATGACCAAACCCAACATGGCAGCGGAAAGCACTCCTCCTAAAAGGCCACTCCAGGTTTTACCGTCACCTAAGATCCTTTTTCCACCTATACTGGCACCTCGGTCTATGGGATACTTTCCGCCAAAGATCACAGCGAGCGAATTAGCAGCCATAGCCGGTATAAAGGCCACGATAGCGATGATAATACCCGTGTACATCGATGCTGCATATCGGAGGGGGTAAATACCATTTTTCCTCCTGCTACTTAGGGTATGTTATTCTCCAAAAATTTCGTCAAGATTTAAGTACATCTCTTGATAATCATTTTATGGGATTATCTAACGAAGATGTCTTTTCTCATATACCTTTACCAATTATAAACAAATATTTTACATTTCCGATATCCCCTTTATAGAAAATATCGGTTTTTCCAAATCATAGGTTTTAGAAGCACTATTATCAGCAATTGATGCATGTCATCGAATTGTTCACAAATGTTTATTTCTTCTAGATAAAAGATTTTTACAGAGTCGAAAAAAAAAATTATGATCATCGAGATATTCACCCGGGGTAGAGGATAAATCCCGCGGTTAACTTTTAATATCATCCTCGCGGTATCCCTTAGGGATAAACATGGTAAATATACTGGTGTGTTACTATTCAATGTCCGGGACAACAGAGCGGATGGCCCAAGAGATAGTCAAAGGAATGGAAGAGTGTGAGATAGACTGCGATATAGATCTGGAGCGCGTGGAAGTTACCGATGTGGACTCGCTACTGGAATACGACGCTATCGTATTAGGTTCGCCGACGTACTACGGACTTCCGGCCGGAGAGATGAAAAGTTTCATGGACGAGAGTGTGAAATATCACGGTAAACTGGAAGGTAAGATCGGAGGCGCATTCGCATCCAGTGCCAATCCAGCTGGTGGTAACGAAACCACTGTGATCGCTTTGCTCGAAGCGTTGATGATACACGGTATGATAATCAAGGGAACTTCAAAGGGTGACCACTACGGTCCGGTCGTCATCGGCAAACCATCGGATAAAGAACTCGAACAATGCAGAGCATACGGCAAGATGATAGCCGAGCTAACTGAAAGGATGAATTGATCAAAGGAGCGGTAAACTATGGAAATATACGATGCACACGTACATCTGGGCCCTTCGGGAGAATGGCTCCCGTATCTGGAACCGGAGAGGAATGTAGAAACAGTAGTAACCACCATGGATGATGCGAAAATAGAAAAAGCCATCGTGTTCCCCAATCCTGTAGTGGGCGACAGATATCCTGAGTTGAACGATGTTATTCGGGATGCGGTAGACGAATATCCCGATAGATTGATCGGATTCGGTAGAGTAGATCCCAGAAGAGGGAGTGAGGCAATAGAAGAAGTCGAACGCTGTGACGAGATGGGTTTGGAGGGGATAAAGCTGCATCCTTTCGTGGAAACCTTCAGGCCGGACCACCCCAATTTTGAGAAGCTGTTCGATACGATACACGACAGAGATATGATCATACTTTCCCACACCGGCCAAGGCTTCGCCTCCGCAGGATACATCAAGAAGATAATGGATGACCGAGAAGACATGAAAGTCATACTTGGCCATCTGAACGAAGGCTGTATCTCGGCAGCAAAAAAGTTCGATAACGTTTACGTAGATACCTCGGGCACCAGAGTATATATGCTTGAGTACGCATGCAGCGAGATACCGGAAAGGATAGTCTTCGGCTCGGATTATCCCTACCTAAATTATCGTGTGCAAAAGACGGTGGTGGAGGCCGCGGAGATATCAGACGAATTGCGGGAGAAAATATTTGCCGACAATCTGAAACGGCTGTTAAGGGATGCAACATGACATTATATCTGCTGCGGTACGGAGAGATCGGGACCAAGAGCGAGAGTATACGCCGGAATTTCATCTCGATATTGATACAGAATATAGAGAGGATGTTTCTCAGAGAGGGTAAGGAAGTCATCATCGGGAGGACAAGAGGTAGGATATTTGCATATGCGGATGAGGGTGCGGAAGATATCTTCGCTCGCACATTTGGGCTGGTGTCTTACAGTCCGGTGGTGGAGACTAGTTCCGAGCAAGACGAGATACTATCTGAATGCAGCAAATTCTGGAGTGATAGAGAGGGTAGTTTTGCTATCAGAGCTAGAAGGACCGGAGAACATCCGTATTCCAGTCAGGAACTGGCGGCGGAGGCAGGAGGTGCCGTTCTGGAGTCGAATCCGAAGCTGACGGTGGATCTTACCTCGCCGGACCATGAACTGTTCATAGAAGTGAGAAACGACAAAGCATACCTGTTCAGCGATATATCTCAGGGTCCCGGTGGATTACCACTGGGAAGTCAGGGCAAAGTAGCGGCTTATGTGGATAACCGAGATGGTTTTCTGGCAGCATGGCTCATGATGAGACGAGGAGCTAGGGCGTATATCGTACATCCGCAGGAAGACCAGTGGGTCGAGATGCTTGAGAATTGGGACCCAAATCTGAAGAGACTCGGCGTTGGCGATATGGAAGATATGTTATCCATCGAACTCCCCCCGGGCGTTCAAGGTATCGTGATAGGAACAACGATAGAAAGTTTGAGGGATATAAAACACGAATTACCGATCTTTCGTCCTCTCGTTGGCTTCACCCAGGAAAGGATACGAAGATTCATGGATCAAATATCAAAATTAGATCGTGATAACGTTGAAAAATATCCGTAAAAGATATTAAGCATTGATTTCATCACTCTAATATGGAAATTTCAGCTAACTCTTTTTCGAAACAGACGAAAAGTGCTTTATTGAACATCCCGGAGGTGTGCCCATAGCCGCCGAAAACTCGATCAAAGGAAGTTTGATATATACACCTATACACCAGATACATCGCGCAGCTGTTACCAGCAGGGAAACTCCGGAAAGACTAGTGGACGGATATAACTACATAAAGAATCGTACGGATATACTGGAATCCTTTGAACTCGTCGAAGAATTCGAGAAGGCTGGTGAGGAAGACATCCTTCGCATACACGAGAAACCTTACGTTGACTTCATGAAAAATTATTGCGAAAAGGGAGGAGGATTCCTGGGAGACAGCACTTATGTTCAGAAAGGAACTTGTAAAGCTGCAAGGTATTCCGCCGGTGGTGCCATCGAAAGCTGTCGTAGGATCCTCAACGGTGATGATGTATCATTTGCTCTCATACGCCCTCCCGGCCATCACGCCATGCCGGATAGACATGGTGGTTACTGCATATTCAATAACGCCGCCATCGCGGCCCGATGGCTCCAGGAAAAGGGTGAGGAAAAGATAATGATAGTCGATTGGGATGGTCATGCCGCCAACGGAACTATGCGTATATTCTATGATGACCCGTCGGTTCTAACTATATCTATACATCGAAACCCGGAAGGATTCTATCCGCATGACGGATACATACATCAAGTGGGGAGAGGTGCAGGGATGGGTCACAGTGTAAATATATGTCTTCCAAACGGTGCAGGTGATAAAGAATTTAAGATGGCATGTGATCAGATAGTGTTCCCTCTAGCAAGA
>CAYVTG010000103.1:0-4995 GCA_964454575.1 uncultured Thermoplasmata archaeon | reverse complement strand
TCACCTGATAGTAAAGCACATGCATGTGAAGGAGTGGCAGCTTGTCGGTATCGTATGGGCTATGGCAGGTGTTCTGGGTTTCTTGATCATCCTCATATTCGGACTGATGTGACCCTATCTATAAAGTGAAGGACCGGTAGCAGACATCTCTTTTTCAGTAGCAGCGACTCCACCTAATGATTGGAAATGTATGGTCGCTCGAAGTCCGATGTTGATTAGGGACTGGACCCCATCAAACAGCATGGTTCTTGTTAGGTCCTCTTCGTAAAGATGCTTCTTGATCACTATGGATTCCGGAAGATTATTTTCCTTCCTGATGATATTGTATATTATACTGTTCTGTGAAAGAAGCAGTACCAGCGCCTTTTCGAAACCCCCTCTGTTGTTGGGGTCTAGGCTGCTGATCACCTCTCTGTGCTCGGAACTTATAGATAGCTTGTAAACGAGTTCCAATCTCATGGGAAAATCCATAGGATTTCCTAGAAGTACCGTTCTATCACCATGTTTTAACTTGATGAACCAGTTGAGCTTGTCGTGTTCCAACTCCTCGTATTCCCGTTTTTCCTCTTCAAACCAATTCAATATTCTGTCTTTCATCATCATCTGTATCGCACATCGGCCTTTAAAACTTTTCATCCGATAAATGCTATCTCCACTGTTCTTAGTACGACCAAAGGTACTACTACCATCAAAAAATCATCATCGATAAGGATCCTGGGATTTTCTGCTATCACTGCTGCTGCAGAACCTATGGCGGAAAGTACGGCTATCTGCATCAATGTATAATCCGTTAGATAATTCATGAAACAAAAACAGATAGCGAACCAGCCTATGAGAGGGATATACGGATATAACTTGGGATAACAATCCTTCAATTCTCCTATAAGTGGATCTATGAGTCCCATACCCAATAGACAGACCACTGCTAGATGCATGGGGAAAAGAAGAAGCGCTATCCCAGCGGCCATGGTAGCCCAAGCATAAGCCGCTATCTGATATCGTTCATAGGTTCTCAATCCGAATATGTGCCAGCCTTTGTACAATCGGATGCCTTCGAAACTGAGTATGATCAATACGATTATCAAAAAAAGAAATTCTCTGGAGTATCCAAATATGGTCTTAGGTACAAAGTAATATACGATAAATATCCATGCAAAGGAATGGAACAATCTTCTGAATATATGATGACCTTCAGCCATTTCGCACTACTCCTTTAGAAAGATAAGAGTTTTCCCGGCCTGCATACAGCCGGGAAATTGCCGCAAAGATATCACAGATCTTCAATCCTATCGTGTTCCTCTCTCATATCGATGACACGTTTAGCCTTACCGACGGTCCGTGGTATGGCGCCTGGTTCCAGGAGCTTTACTCTTGCACGGATATTGAGTACGGCAGTTATGTTCTCCGATGTACGTTTCAAAAGCTCTTCTTCGTTGTAATCCTTCGATTCGTAATAGTCCTTGTTGACCTCGGCCTTCACGTACAGTTTATCGAGAACGTCTCTGTCCACGATGATCTGGTAGTGTTCTCCGATGCCTTCGGTCTCCAATAATGCGGCTTCGATCTGGCTCGGGAATACATTTACACCGCCGATTATCAGCATATCATCGCTTCTTCCTTTTATCCTCATTATCCTGGGATGATGCCTACCGCACTCGCACTCTTCGTAGTTTATCACGGCTATGTCCTTTGTTCTGTATCTAAGTAGAGGCATCGCTTCTCTGGAAAGCATTGTGAATACTAATTCTCCCTTTTCACCTTCTGGTAATACCTCTCCTGAGATCGGATCGATGGTCTCTACGTAGAATTCATCGGCCCATATATGCAGTCCATTCTGTTTCGGGCACTCCACGGCGACTCCGGGACCGTAAAGTTCAGACATCCCATAGACATCCTGTGCTTTCAATCCGAATGATCCCTGTATGCTGGCTCTTGCTTCATCGCTCCACGGCTCCGCTCCGAACATACCCACTCTTAGATTGAAATCCTTCTTTGGTTTGTATCCGTAGTTTTCAGCTGCTTCTGCCAGATATATAGCATATGAAGGTGTGCACGCCAGTACGGAGGTTTGAAAATCGTACATCATCTTGATCTGTTTCTTGGTGTTACCGGTTGCCGTAGGCAGTACGGAACATCCCAATGTTTCCGCTCCAGAATGGAATCCTAGTCCTCCGGTGAAAAGTCCGTAGCCGTATGCGTTCTGAACGATATCTTCGGGCTCTACTCCGGCTGCGTTGTATGTTCTCGCCATGAGGTCGTACCAGGTGTTCAGGTCGTTCCTTGTGTACGAGACAACCGTCGGAGTTCCTGTGGTACCGCTGGAAGCATGAAATCTGACTATTTCTTCCCTTGGAACTGCAAGTATACCGTAGGGATAATGATCTCTCAAGTCATCTTTGACGGTGAACGGTATCTTGTGGATGTCATCAAGACTCTTTATATCCGAAAGAGATATACCAGCTTCCTTGAACTTGCGCTTGTACATGGGTACGTTGTCATGAGCATACCGTACCATCTTTAGCATCTTGTCTTTCTGTAATTCTCGTATCTTATCTGCCTTCATCATCTGTGCTTTTTCATTGAACATGGTCACACCTGAAATATCTTTGTCAACGGGATTAAAGGATACGATTATAAGTTTTTCTGAGGTTATTGTATCAGATTTTCCACAAATGATCTCAGATCGTCAAGATGTTCTCCCCTTGTTACATCCTTGTCCTTGAGACTTGTAACGGTCTTCGGCGACCTACCGGATGATCCTTCCATCACATCAAATGTCTTTGAAGCCCCGCCGCCTCCGTGGGTACAGAAAAAAGATACCTCCGGGAATTCGTTTCCGTATCTGTTGAGGTAAGTCCGTATGGCTGGAGCTATTGTCCCTGCCCACACCGGCGTGCCCAATACTACCATATCAAAATCCCTTGGACTATGTTTTATTTCGTCTATTTCAGTTTCGTTTTTACGCATGGCATCCTTAGCGGCGACGGCGAATCCGAGCTTGCCGCTGCGGTCCTTATGGTCTATAAGTTCTTCAAGCTCCGCTTCAACATCTTGATCTCTCAATAATTTCGCCATATCCTTGGCCGTCCTCCTGGTTATCCCCGTTCGGGAGTAAAATGTTATGAGTATTTTCATATCTATCCCTCAGAATATACCTGACATCACAGGTATGAGTATCAATACCAGCGGTATTGAAACAACCGTTGTCCACGTGACCGACAGAGCCGTACCCTTTACGTCCAGACCGTATGATATAAGGAACATATTGGTACTTGTTATGGGTAAGATCGAATTGATTATGATGACCGCAAACCAGGAACCCGGTATCAATCCTGCAAGCATTATCGGAGCGAACACCAGCGTGGTGATTATGGGTGTGTACACCATGGTCGTAAGGAATGCGTTCCTGCCAACAGACCAGTGAAATTCTCTTTTCTCCCCGTCTTTTGGCGGTAAAAACATCTTCTTCATCTCATCGAACTGAAGGTCCCTGGGATGTATCCCGGCTCCGGCGTAGTACAGGCCGGCAGGTATTGTCAGCGCGGTGATGAAATGCAATACCGATCCACCGTCGCCCAGATCGGCCATAGTTATACCTGTAAAATGGTGTATGAGGACTGCGGCGATGACAAATGACAGCAAGTACCATGGATATATCCTCAGAAATAAGGGTAAAGGTGAGATATCCTTCTCGATACTATCGGTCTCTTTTCTGTGCATCACCGAAAGTATATACGGTAAAACAGCGAACAAACCTATCCCGACCAGAGCGATGTATATACCGGCCGGCACAGTCCACCCTTCGATGGCTAAAAGCGCACCACCTACGAAGGCTGCGCTGCGCCCCTGATTGGTCAGCACGGTCTTGATGAATGTTCTTTTCTCCATGCCTGAAAGGTCCAGTTCTCTTGCCTCTATATGACCTAGAAAGTAGGCCAGCATGTACATGAAAAATAAAACTGCGAAAGTTATACCTGCAAAGGTGAGTTCGGCTTTTCCAAAATTGATGTTGATGAATATCCTGAACAGCAGCAGAGGTATGAAGACGAACAACAATACCAGGCCTATCTTTTTCATCACAATATCTACACGCTCTTGGCCGAAGGGTTTGGCCAGTAGATAAGTCACCACTAGACCTACGATTATCCAAGGCAGTGTGTACAATCCGCTTATGTATGGAAGTATGCTTGTCAAGATTCCGATAAATGCCATGGGCACATGTAAAGTCGAAGTATATTTAAAAAGTTCCCTCATCTTTCAGTACTTCGGAATTTAAAAAGATAAGCCGGTTTTTTTCGTTCTTTTACAAAGATAGTCAAATTATTCACAGGTATATGAAGAAGGGATCAAAATAAAGGTCCGATAGTCGCTCCGGGTCCTCACCGCCTGTCTGGAACTCCGGGCTTATCCGCTCGTATGCAAATGATCTACCGTTCTCCTCACATATTATCTGTATCATTTCCCGATCTCCTTCGTGGGTGTTTATACCAGGATTATACAGGTAAAAGAACCAATACTGTATAACTATTTTGTCATCAATCCCCATGAACTCGATTTATGTGAGCCCCCAGAATCCTAAAATCAAGGAGATCAGATATAATAAGGGTATAACCAATAATAAAAAACATAGAATGCTTAATATTTTCAGTAAATCGATCTGCATTTTAGAATAACCTTCATCATCCATACGAATCCGTCCTACAATGATGATAAGTACTCCTAGAAGGATCGGACTAAAAGTCATCAGGAGAAGAAAACTCGTGCTAGAAGAAGATATAAAATATATAAGATAGGACGAAGTTGCGTATATGATCATACCAATAATTAATGAAATGCCGGTAATAAATACTCTTTCTTTATCCATGTTCATTCACTCCAGTGCAACGGTTCTATCCACATAAACGCAATAGGATCGCTTTTTTCTGATATTTTTAATTCTCTGAGGGCGAAGTAAAAAGGGTAGTGCCCAAGATTTTTGATCGGTTCATGAAGTGA
>CAYVTG010000102.1:777-5110 GCA_964454575.1 uncultured Thermoplasmata archaeon | reverse complement strand
AATTGTTATTTAAATATCATCTATCCCTTTGTACAATTTAACAATGTCAAGATAAATAGATTCTATGGTTTATATTGTAAGGATGATTATGCTGTCCTCAAGTAACAATTTACCGCCACCACCACCACCACCTCCTCCGCCGTATCCGGGTCCTAGAGCTTCGGGTTCTGATGACTCTAGTAAGATTCTTTTAGTTGTCGTTGCTGTTATCGTGATCATGGTGGTGGGTTCCGTGATCATAGCCGCTGTCATGTATATGAGTCTTCCCGGGGCAGAGGAGTTCCATCATGCCAGTGGCGAACTGATATATGACGAAGACATGTCGGAACCGGACAATGGAATAGCGCATTTTACACTGAACCTGCATCGACCTACGGTTATCGAATCACGTGATATGGTGGTTAGGGTATATAACTCACAAAATGAGGAGGTCACTTCACAAGTTGATGTCGATTGGATATCTGATGATGGAAATACTGCACTCCTGGGGTCCGGTGACGAACTCAGGATATCTTCTCCCCATGAGATATACGGCTACAGGGTGGTCTTGAGGATAAGTGGGGATTATTACGGGACGATATCCTGTCGCGTTCCCTCGGAATAGGCAGATTGTCATCGGTTCGCGGTTCGTCCGGAATAATTGAATACGGTGACCAAGGAAAGAAAGCTGGCGGGTATTATCACCCGCTCCGACATCCTCCATTCATTCAACATACTGTCCGAACTGGAGCGATTCAGAGGCAACGAGATATAAAGTTTTGCGCAATCCATTGCGTAAATAATCTGTAAATTGCGCAATCCATTGCGTAAATTCAATAGTGCCCCAGCGTTCCTTTTCATCCGCGTGTTGCTCAATTCTCTTCTTTCATCTGATTCATGAACCAGACTTCCTGCTGGTTGAATGGTACTTTGATACCTTTCTCTTCTAGTGTTTTCTTGATCTTCCAGAGCATCTCCATACGCACTTTGAACCATTCGGTGGATGGTGCCCAGATACGTATGGTGATGTTCACCGAACTGCTGCCAAGATCCTTGACGAAAATCTGTGGCGGTGGGCTCTTCAGTGCGAGAGGATGTTCTTCGATCAATTCTTTGATTATTTCTATAGCTTCGTCGGCATCGTCGCTGTACCTGATGCCAACTTCGTATTCGAACCTCCTTGCCGCGTTCTCAAGGAAGTTGGTGATATTGTTGGTGAACACCTTTTCGTTCGGTATGCGGATGAAGACGCCGTCGAAGGTGCGTATGGTGGTAGATATTATACGTATCTCTTCCACAACCCCCAGTTTTCCCTCACCTCCGCCTATGGTGACCACGTCTTCCACACGAAGAGGCCGCTCTACTGTCAAAAATATCCCCGAGATCAGGTTGGTCACGATACTCTGACTCGCGAACCCTATCACGATAGCCATCAGACCACCGGCGACGAGAAGTCCGGACAAGTTAACCTCGAGTATAGGAAGTACGATGAAGAAAGCTATTATGATAAAGAGGTAGTTGATGAATTTTGAGATCACTACCATTCTATCCTTTGATACGTCTTTCCTGAATGCTCTCTGAAAATTCAACGTTATAGCTTTGCCGATGAGTGCGGCTATCAATATGATCGTCAAACTGAGAAAAAGGTCGTACAATGTAACGCCGCCGTACAATATCCTGTCAAGCATCAGAGATCCCCCTCCATAATGAATCGGTTCCCCATCAAAGGCTGCCGTCCCCGGGTATAGACTTCCATAGCCTTTTTCATACCTTTGATAAGCGGTTTATCGATAAAATCCGTAGATACGATATGGTCATCCTTAATATTTATCCGACCTCTCATGGCCGCTAGAGATCGGTTGTAGTATATCTTCATACCGTAGGCGGTGAACACCACGTTGTGTAGCTCCACCCAATCGGTATGCGAGTTTATGATCTGAAGCTCCAACACGCCTTCAAGGTGCTTGTTTACCTTTGGAAATTTGGTCTCCGCTGAAGACGACCAGTATTTGCAGATGGTCCCGGTCTTAACGTCTCCGTATAAAGTGTATTTAGGTTTAGTAAGGGTGAAGCAATCCATGGGCATATCCGACTTTCCTCCCTTGATGAATACGCCTACCTCTACGGGGAATGTTACGTACACCTTTGTTTTTGACGAAGGCTCGACGAGTAGAGTGTTTTCGAACTCGATAAGTAGGGCGGATGTTAGTTTGAGTGGTATGTTCAGAGGTTCAACTGGTGACAGTATCATCTGAGCTCCTCTTTTGCTGAGGATGGTCTTCTCTACTATATCTTCATCGACGGTTCTGCGATAGAGGTATTCTCCCTTGAGGTCTTCAACCTCTATGGATAGGTTCTCATCTGAAAGTTCAAATGGTATCTTATGTTCCCCGAACATGACACCGGTATTTACTGCGGGTTATTTTTATTTTCGGTATATCTAGCCCACAGCATAAGTGCAGACGGCAGTACGAAAACGGCCGATAAAAAGCTGTATGTGATGGCGATAGCGGTGATGAAACCGAACTGAGACATAGGCAATATATTAGACGTAGATATGATGGCGAATGCTCCTACGGTGGTGACAGCCGAGCCAACCAGGGCCGCACCGGTGTTCTGCACTGTTTCGTGCATGGCCTGGTATAACTCGTGTTTCTTTTTTTCCTCCAGGAACCTATGAGTGATATGTATGCTGTAATCCACTCCCATACCCACGGTGAGAGCAGTTATACTGACCGTCATCACGTTAAGCGAAACGTTGAGTATGAACATGGTTCCCACGATCCAGATGGTTATCAGGGCGACGGGTATGGTAGTGATGATACCTAGGAATTTAGAGCAGTGCATCTTGTAGAACACTATGGTCAACAACAGTCCTACTATGAGTATTGTAACTATGAGCGAGCGTATCTGTGTGGCACTCAACTCCTCAGTAGTCTCGTGAGCTATGATAGACCCGCTTGTTATGATGGTATCATATCCGGCATTTTCTAGATGCACGGAGTCCTCTTTTAACTCGCGTTCCATGACTGCCGCATTGGCCGAGTCTTCAACTATCCTCATGGAGTTCTCTTTCACCATTATAACGGATGTGGTGTAACTGTTTCCCTCTTTGTAAAGAACTCTCCGTACTGCATCACTACTCTCTTCCGCGGTGTATAAAATGTCATATAGTTCACCGATGTTCGTTGTTGGGATACCATCATCGTCCGGTTCGCTTTGGGAATATGCCTGGATGATGCTGGCATTGTACCTGTGACTGCCGGTAGGCGCAGTGCCAAAATCTGTAATTATGGAGAGAACAGAGGAAAAACCGTCTTCATAACGTATCATCCGATCTTCTTCCATATCCTTCTCGGTTTCATATACGGCAAGTAGATATTCCCGATCATCCGCTTCTCCATTTATCAACACATAGGCATAGGATGTACTGATCCTGAAATTATCGGCGATGTAGTTGATATTCTCACTCTGCGGCTTACCTTCAGGCAGAAAGTCCTGTATGCTGAAAGTAGTATCTACGTTCACCGCACCGTATAGTGCAGCGATGCTTATCATAGCTACAACGATGATAACTGCGAAGGGATGTCTGTCAGATGCATCTGCTGAGCGTGATAGTATTTTACCCAGTATGTCGCTGCCCATCTTCTCGAATCCATTTGCCTTTCTTTTTGATACCTTGATGACTTTTGAATTTTTTCTCAGGTCCAAAAGGCATATCATCGCCGGTAGGAATGCGGTCATCAGTACGAAACTGGACATTATCCCTACGGCAGCCAGCACACCGAACTGCCTCATGGCACTGATATTGCTGAAATAATTGGAAAAGAAACCGATAGCAGTAGTCACGGTGGTAAGTACAAGGGCACCTCCCACGGTCCTCATTGCGATAACAGTGGATCCTGTTGGCTCTTTACCCTCGTATCGTTCTTCCCGGTAACGCATTATCATGTGGATACCATAGTCGATGACCAGACCGGTTATCAGCACAGGAACTGCTATGAGTATAGGGTTGAATTTGTATCCCAATAAAACACCGATCCCAAAGGTCCATACTATTGCAAATGTGAGTGAAACAAGGCTCAATACGGTCTCCGCAATCGAGCGGAAAACCATCAACAGAACTACTACTACGAACACGAAGGCTATGGGGAGTAGTGTGTTCAAACTCTCGTCGGCGCTTTCGTTTATCTCCTCCATCATCACCTTGCTAGCGAAAACCTTTGTAGTCGAATGTTCGGTGGTTTCTTCGCTTAGTGTTATGATATTCTGTTGTGCTTTTAATCGGAGTTCGGAGTCCATGGAATTGTTCATCAATACGATAGCCAAGGTACTGCTGGCCTTTATGCCGGAT
>CAYVTG010000102.1:0-767 GCA_964454575.1 uncultured Thermoplasmata archaeon | reverse complement strand
CCCAATGGGTTGGTAAAATCTCTACTGGCGAACATCTGAATTCCATCGTAGATATTACCTATCATCGCAGGAAGATTGGAGGCTGAGCGCAGCAGTAAGCGTGTTCCCTGTAATTCCTCTGTACCAGCCTGCAGCATGTCCATGGTGTTATCCACCGCTCCTGAATACACGAGTGCAGGTTGAGCCAGCTCTTGCTGAGAGGATATATCTTCCAAAAGCTTTTCCATATCTGCCAGGATGTCAAGAGAATCTTGGTGATAGGCTTCCATGTAAGACAGGTTTTCAAATGTAGTATTCAAAGCATCACGTAGTCCGACCCCCGTATGATCTCTCAGGTTTCGAACATCGTCCTTTATCTCTTCGTCTTCCATCTCTTCGAGTCGTTGAAGCTTTTCTTCATCACTCAAAGTCAGAGATGGTGTTTCCACATCGAACTCGATATCATCGCTCAGATATTCGAGATGCTGGGAAATCTCCAGGTATGTAAGGAGCATGTTGACGGTGGAAGTCTGTATCTCCGGAGAACCTGTGCCTTTGAGTATATCGTTCGCCGAATCCAGCAAGTTCAAAAATTCCGGAAGCCCATGGGTTTCGTGTTCCTCCATCTCCGCTAAGAATGAATCTATGTAAGCTATCTTATCTTCTATGGTTATATCTGTACTCAGGACGCCCATCAATTCGCCGAATTCTTCCGGATGTACACTAAAAGCGTTCCAGAGCGAAGGGTCCGCCGTGATAGCCGCCATGGATTCAAGGCTGCCTTTGGC
>CAYVTG010000101.1:0-5262 GCA_964454575.1 uncultured Thermoplasmata archaeon | reverse complement strand
ATAAACCGAAGAAAAAAGTGCCTGTAAGGGACTATCTTAAGCTGCAGGGTAGATTCAGGCATCTTCCGGAAGAAGAAGTTGAAAAGATTCAGGAAAGTGTAGATAGGCAGTGGGAACTCTTGCTCAATAAAGAAGAGATAACCAACAAATAGGTGATTTAAATGAAAGAACTCCTGGAAGATGAGCCCGGCAAGAAGATAATGCTGCTGGGCAACGAAGCCATAGTACGCGGTGCACTGGAGGCCGGAATAGGCCACGGTTCAACATACCCCGGTACACCGTCTTCAGAGATAGGTAATACGTTTGAGAATATAGCCAAGGAATACGGTATGTACTTCGAGTACTCAGCCAACGAAAAAGTAGCTCTGGAAGTCGGAGCAGCCGCAGCAGTATCCGGAGTTCGTTCCATGGTATGGATGAAGCACGTCGGTGTTAACGTAGCTGCGGATGCGCTCATGACGTTGATGTACTGCGGTACTAGAGCGGGCTTGGTTATAGTGGCCGCCGGAGACCCTTCGGTTCATTCCAGCCAGAACGAGCAGGACAACCGTTATTACTCGTTACTCGGAAACATACCCATGCTGGAGCCCACGACACCCCAGGAGTGCAAAGAGATGGTGAAGTACGCCTTCGATCTTTCTGAAGAACTGGAATTACCGGTGCTGATAAGGACCACGACCAGGGTTAACCATGCCAGAGGGATAGTCACTTACGGTGATCTAAGACCACCTGCTCCCAAAGGGCATTTTGAAAAGGACCCCGGCCGGTTCGTGGCGGTCCCATCGACTGCACTGAATAATCACCCTCGTTTGTTAGGTCATATGAAGGAGGCCGAGCCCATATCCGAGAATTCGCCTTTTTCTAAGCTATATAACAGTGATGATGTCGAACTGCATGTGATAGCATCCGGAGCCGGTTTCAACTATGCTCTGGAGGCGAAAGAGACTTACCGATTGCCGATAGATATACTGAAACTCGGTATGACCAATCCGTTCCCGAAGAAGAAGGTCGCCGAATTCATCAAAGATGCAAAGCAGATACTGGTGGTCGAAGAGCTGGAACCGTTCATGGAGGACAAGATAACACAGATAGCCAAGGATGTAAATCCGGATGTGAAGATATACGGTAAACACACCGGGCATTTTTCAAGATTATACGAGTATGATCCCGATATAGTAATGGACGCTCTTTCAAAGATCATAGACTTCAAAGTCGAAGAACGCGCTCTCAAACCGAAGGAATTCGATCTGCCCTCCCGGCCGCCTTCATTGTGTCCCGGCTGTCCGCACCGTGCAACTTACTACGCGGTCAAGCGTGCGTTGGGTAAAAAGGAAGCTGTTTTCTCTACAGATATAGGCTGCTATACATTGGGTATCCAAGATCCCATGAACACGGCGGACTTTTTACTGTGCATGGGTTCCAGTGTTGGAGCGGCTGGAGGATTTTCCAAGAATACCGATCAGAAGGTATTTGCTTTCTTGGGCGATTCGACATTCTTCCATTCCGGACTGCCGGCGTTGGTCAGTGGAGTTTACAATCAGCATGATTTTGTTTACGTTATAATGGATAATAGGACGACTGCTATGACGGGACATCAACCGCATCCGGGAACCGGTATAACAGGCCTGGGAGACCCGGTGCCTATGCTTTCCATCGAGAACCTTGCCAGAGGCGCGGGTGTTGAATTCGTTGAGACCGTCGATCCTTTCGAAATAGAGAAAACAACTGAAGTATTCAAAAGAGCCATCGAACATCCGGGTATCGCAGTTGTGATACCGAAGCATGCTTGTGTGCTCATAGAAGAAGGCAAGATCAAAGAGCCGGTTTACGAAGTTGATAAGGACAAGTGCACTCAGTGTCATGTTTGTACTGACAAATTCGGCTGTACCGCGCTGGTGAGGGACGGAGACGTTGTGAGCATAAACGCTACACTATGTATCGGCTGCGGCCAGTGTGCACAGGTATGTCCATTCGATGCCATAGTTCAGGAGGTGGAATAGATGACGAATATAGTCATAGTCGGAGTAGGTGGACAGGGGATACTGACTTCATCGCAGGTCATCGGTAGGGCGGCCATGGACAAAGGCTTGGACGTATTCATGAGCGAAGTACACGGCATGGCTCAGCGTGGAGGAGTTGTGGTCACCACCGTCAAATTGGGCGAGAAGGTTTACAGTCCGCTGATAGGCGATGGAGACGCAGATATCGTGCTGGGCTTCGAGCCGGTGGAGACTTACCGTGCCATCAGTAAAGCTTCCAAGGATACATGGGTTATCACCAATACCGCACCGATAGTTCCGTTTACGGTGAGTACGGGTAAACAAACATACCCGGATATAGAAGAGATCTTCAAGGCTATGGATGAAGTTACGGATAAATTCGTCAAGCTGGATGCTAGGAAACTCGCTGTGGAAGCAGGTGCTGCTATCACTCAGAACATAGTGATGGTAGGCGCACTGACGGCGACCGGTGTACTGCCCATGTCCAAAGAGGAGATGCTGGAAGCGGTCAAAAAGAGCGTACCTGAACGGTTCAGAGATATCAACGAAAAGGCTTTCCTCAAAGGCTACGAACAGATATAAGGATGAATCCTAGAAGACGTTCTTTAACCCTTATCATAGCAGCCGCATTCCTTGTACCTTTAGCGGGCTCCATATACATGCCGAATATCGGTAACGTAAGCGGAGAGTTCGGATATACCTACTTGATTCCGTTGACGGTTACCGGCTACGTACTTGCAGAAGCATTGTCGTATCTCGTTTACGGTCCTCTGTCCGATAGATATGGTAGAAGGAGGGTTTACGTACCGGCTCTTTATGGTTTTACAGTAACTTCCGTACTATGTTATCTATCATGGAGTGCCGGTATATTGGTACTGTTCAGAATATTCCAGGGTCTATGTGTGACCATCGGTTTTGCCGTAGGCTCTGCGGTGATTGCAGATGTATATCGTCCCTCTGTACGTGGTCGAGCCATGGGTATTTTTTACGCGTTCCCATTGATAGCACCTCCGGTGGGATTCTTTTTAGGCGGCTTCATCGGTAGTCACTTCGGCTGGAGATACGTGTTCTTGCTTCTTTCCGCAGCCGGGCTTACGGTAGCAGTTATGTTCACACTGTTCTTCCGTGAAACCAAAAGTGAGTTTTTAAAGGAACACGGTATGAGAAGGATCGCTTTCGGTGTATTGCGAAACCGTAAGTTCGCTTCTTCCACGTTTTTGGGCGTATCACTTTTCGCTACGCTTTACACGTTTCTTGTTTTCTTCGCTATAATGTTAGGCGAAACCTACGGTCTGGATTCCTTCGGTATAGGTTTGATATTCATGGGTGTCGCCCTGGCAGATTCTAGCTTTGCTTACATCGGCGGAAGACTATCTGATGTATTTTCCAGACGTCGGGTTTTCATCTTCAGCGGCGTTGTAGCCTTATCCGGTACGCTGTTATTTGCGGTCACATATGGTATGCCCCTGGTGTATCCGGTGTTCTCATATCTGATCTTCGCCATCGGGCTCGGTCTCTCAAGTCCTCCTCTTATCACCTATGCAATGGAAACTGCGCCGGAAAGTACCGGTACGGCGTCGGGTATCTACAACTTCATGAGGTCCGCCGGAGCTGCCGGTCTCACCTTCGTAGGATACTTCATCATAGATTTATTCAGCTTCACGGTGCTGTTCTCTCTTTGTGCTCTCTGGATAGTTATCTCATTAGCGATAGCCTGGAGATTCGCCGATTGACAGCACTTTCAGAGAGTGAATATAGATAGCCCTCTTATGCAGATATGATTTTTCCTCTTTAACTCAGAGATCCTGTGCTAACAATCCCCAATGCTTCGGAAGGCTTATATCGTTCTAGGCTTATACCTATACGCGGTTTGAAACAGGAGGAATCCTAGATGGAAAAGAAAACAAAGATGTGGGTGGCAGTCGGTGTGGTGGTGATATCAGCCTCGATCGGTTTTTTGTAAATTTCTATGTTTTATAACAAATACCGTACACATAGCGATACCTGCAACAACTAGAGCGATAATGATAATCGAAGTCATCATTCCCATCCCGGAATCACCATTGAATCTCAGTATGCTGATGCCGTTGTCGTGCCCTATGTACAGTTCCGAACGTTCCTCGTTCCAGTCGATGCAGTTGATTCGGTTGGAGAGTAATCCGTTTGATTTATCGATGTTAACGATGTTACCAGAAGTAACATTGATAACGGACAGCCCTTTGTTCGATGAAGCGAAAAGAGTGTTATCGTTCTCCGAATAAGCTAGATCAAGGATATCATTGCTTATCAGACCGTCGTCCTTGGTGATGTTGCCGGTTACTTCGAATGCGTTGATATCAACCAAAATAATGCCTTGTGCACTACCGACATATATGGTGTGTTCATTATCATATAATAGCGCGTATGCCTGATAATCCTGTTCAGAAAATGATCCTAGCAAGTAAACAACATCTTCATATTCTTGAACTTGGGGATATATACTGTCCGGGTTGCTCAGATTGTATTTAAGGAGATGTGTGAATCCACTTCGATTCTCGGCACCAGCAAAAAACTCGTTTATCATATATAAATTATTATCTATCAATAAACCCTCTTTTGAAATAGTAACGTATACAGATGGTTGGGGACCATCTAAAGGACTATATTGACCCATGCGACTAACATTATTTTGCATATCATCGAAACTCGCGTTTTTATAGTCATAAAACATCCATCCATACATCAGTCCATTGAGAAAGATGTTGCCATCTTTTACCAACATCGATGTCTTAGACATAGATACAAATGAATTTCCGAAAGGCACGATTTCCACACCATCGTAAGAATATACCCATGGTATTATCGATGTGTTCTCAGGATACGGAATTTTCTCGCGACTGGTGAAAAATAACATCTCCTCGTCATCTTCCCATTGTACGAAGTCTACTGAATCGAGCGGGAATGAATTAGCAGTGTTCTTTACGTCGAATGTATCATTTTCTCGATCATAAACGACCAGACCGTTGGCATCCGTGCCGATATACGCGACACCGTCGTTATGAGCAATCTGAGTAACGTTTCTGAAGAATGGCTTTTCGATTATCTCGATAGAAAAACCCTGTCCACGCGTGAAAAATGCGGAGGAAGTCGGCGATACGATCGGAGTTATCAGTAATAGTATTGTTATGACAGCTGTAAAAACATCAATCACATCTCCAATACGCCTCTTTTTATCTGTTCCCATGGAATTCACCTTACGGATAATACCATATGGATATAGTAT
>CAYVTG010000100.1:0-5282 GCA_964454575.1 uncultured Thermoplasmata archaeon | reverse complement strand
AGCAGGATGATGACGGTATGTGGCGTACGGAACTCGAGTTCGACGGAAGCGACTCTGAAGGCGATATATCGGAATACAAATGGGAGTTCAATAATTTCGACGGTACGACGACGGTGAAGTACGGGTCTGTCGTCACTCACGTGTACGAATCCACTGACCCCGAGTTTGGTTTCCGATTCCCCACACTAACCGTGAGCGATGATATAGGCATATCAGATACTGCATACATGCGGGTGGTGTTTTACGATCCTTACGACAAAGATAATACATTCACCGGTCTAGAGTTGCAAAACAACGATATAGGCTTACGCCTGATAAGAGAGGCCGAAGACGGTGATAGCGAAGATCTTGTAGGTAAAACGATCACCGATCGTAATTACGTCAACATATTCGACAGTATCATACACAACAACCAAATCGGGATCCTATCAGAGGGAACACACTTTGCTATCAGAGACACCTACGTGTTCGACAACGACATCTCTGTCGAACTCGATGGCCGCGGCCACCGCACACTGATGGTCCCGGTCACCGGCGCATACGATAGACGGCCGGATAAGATGCAGTTCGTCAACTTTAGATCGGATTTACTTACCAGCCAAGACGGTGACAGTTTGTCATGGGCAGAGGAGTTATGGCTGTACGGTACTAATCCTTACATCACCGACGACCTGACCATCGATACCGATGGCGATGGACTCATCAATGTCGAAGAGGTGCAGGGATACGGCACCGACCCGCTTAGTACGGATACCGACGGGGATGGACTTTGCGACTATACTGAGGTCAACCGATTGGTATTAAGGCGTGTGGTCGACCTGGGCGATAAGGGTCATAGATTCTTCCTTACATGGGAGGATGCTATGGGGGCGCACGGCAGGGTAGATAGAACCTTCAGGTATTTCACCAACCCACTCAATCCGGATACCGATTTCGACGGCCAGATAGACTCGATGGACCTTATACCGAAGGATTATGATATGAACGGGGACTGCCGGATAAATCATGTGAGCCTTGTTGATCCGACATCGCCTTACTACGTCGAACGTATAGCCTGGGCGGCGAATCGTGATCCATGGCTGGACAGGGAAAACGACAATCTGATCGGTGCCTACGATATGTCCGGAGATGGAGTACATAACGACCTCACAGACGACCTGTCCAGGGATGGTATGCCCACATCGTACGAGATGGAATACGGTGTGGCCAACGGCGGCTGGCAGCATCCGTACCTGTACAATGCGAGGTATGCGGTGCTGTTGGCTTCGGGTTCGTGGGATTCGGGAGAGAATTATCCTGCATTCTGGAACGACATCAAATACTTGTATGATGTGTTGGTTGATGGCTATAATTATCAGGAAGAGAATGTTCATCTACTTTACTCTGTGTGGGGTGATGAAGATCAAGACCATTCGGATGGTTGTGAGGCGGTGGATGATGAAGCTACAAATCCCGCATTATTCTGTGTAATAGATTATATCGGAGAGTATATAACACTAAACGATTTTATGATACTCGCTATGCGTGGTCATGGAGCGGAGAAATTAGATGGGGCAATAGGGTTAATCGGTGAATCAATGATGCCTGATGACAGAGATGATTTATACTTCAATATTTTGAACGACAAGATAGGAAATAAGATTAAGAATTACAATAGGATGGCGATACTAATAGGGTCTTGTTACAGCGGGAATGCCATTCCAGAGTTGGAAGGAGAAAATCGAATAGTCATGACATCATCTGAAGCAAACGAAAAGTCTTGGTCCACAGTAGGGAGCAATGATGAAACAGGAGCATTCTTTTATTGTGGAAAAATTGTATTATTGCCTGGAGTTGAAGATTGTCATGATGGTGTAGTAAAAAGTCTTTGCTCATTAGATGAGACACCATATTCACTTGGACATGTTTTTGACAAAGGATATGTGGCTGCACAAAACAACATTATTTTTATATATCCTGACACTGCATCCACACCCCAAATAAGTAATAAAATTTTGGCACAAAACACGTATATATAATATAAAGTTACTAGGGGGACAAAAACATAGGAAAGAAAAGATCGAGAGAAAAGAAAAAAAACCACGTACCGATACTAATACTTCTGGTTGTTGTAATACTTTTCATATCCTTCAGCTTGGCCACGATGTATATGATGTTACCAACTCCCCCCTCCGAAACTAGAAAAATTATTCGTTTCTCCATAGAAAGTAACGAAGATGTTTGGCAGATCACAATTGATGAGATAAATGAAGATGGAAAATCGCTGTGTTCAATACCCTACGAACACACCTATTTTAGAGTAACAATCATCAGGGACCAAATTAGTCTGATATCCAATATATATCTGAGAGATATAAAGAATAATTGGTCAAGCGAATACGAAATAATATATATAAAAAGAGATGGTACTAGCTCAAATCAAACGACAATACATATGAATCGCGTTATCTGGAACGATTTGGATGGTGACGGAAGATTATCTTTGGGAGATGTGATAATAATGGAGAAGGAAGGAGGCGAGGATTGGCAGATATTGCCAGAGGATTACATCGGTTTCTCTGGAAAAGCGGTAGCTTCCCCTTTAAAGTTACCCAATTATACAGAAAGCCCAATCTATGAGTTATGTGATGCGGAAGAAAATCATCTGACAACTGGAGGTTTTTTGTGGCATGATTATTTCTATACTGAAAATCACTGGTAGATATATTAAATTAAGAGATATCTTAAGCTGCGGAAAGCTAATCGTAGGTAAAACGATCACTGGTCGTAATTACGTCAACATATTAGACAGCACCATACACAACAACCAAATCGGGATCCTATCAGAGGGAACACACTTTGCTATCAGAGACACCTACGTGTTCGACAACGACATCTCTGTCGAACTCGACGGCCGCGGCCACCGAACACTGATGGTCCCGGTCACCGGCGCATACGATAGACGGCCGGATATGATGCGTTTCGTTAACTTCAGATCGGACCTTATCACCAGCCAAGACGGCGACGATTGGTCATGGGCTGAGGAGTTATGGCTGTACGGTACTAATCCTTACATCACCGACGACCCGACCTTATCGTCACCGACACCAATCAAATTTAAATATCCCTATGTCCTTCTCCGATCGATAAGATGAAGAACATCATAGTGGTGATCGTAGCACTTCTGTCCACTGGCTTTGCACTCTTAACATGGATAGCACTCAGCACCATGGGCGGCGAAGAAGGGTTCTTCAATAGCATCTATACGGCACTGATATTTCCACCGATTTATGCAGGTCTTCTTTTGTCCATAAGATACTGGGTTCGTGGAAAAAAGCACCGCTAAACTTTTTTATGTAAGGTAACTCACAAGGTTACATGAAGCTGTCCGAATTCGATTACGACTTCGATAGGTCACTCATAGCCCAGAGACCGGCAAAGCCAAGGGACAGTTCAAGGCTTTTCTATATGAAGCAGGACGGCTCAGAGCACTTACGTTTCTACCAGTTTCCGGAACTGTTGACGGAGGGAGACATAATAGTCAGGAATATCTCCAAAGTCATACCCGCAAGGTTGGAGGGAAAGAAAGAGACCGGAGGGCGGGTGGAGATACTGTTCTACCGTCCGCTGGAACACGGCTGGGAGTGCCTTGTTAAGGGTTCGAACATAAAAGCCGGCACTAAACTATACGTGGAAGGCCGGGAGCTCAGAGTAATCCGAAAATACGACGATGGTAAGTACATCATCGATTGTGATGAACCCGAAGAACTGATGAGATCTTACGGGAAGATGCCCACGCCGCCCTATATAACAGAAGAACTGAATGCACCAGACGAGTATCAAACCATCTACGCAGCAGATGACGGCTCCATAGCCGCACCGACAGCTGGTTTACACTTCACCGACGGTGTGCTCCAAGCCATAAAGAAAAAGAACGTCGAAATACACGACGTGATACTCCACGTAGGGCCGGGAACCTTCATACCGGTAAGGACCGATGACGTCGAAGAGCATCAGATGGGTGCGGAGTACTATGAGATACCGGCTTCTACCGCCGATGCCGTCACAGCAGCTAACCGGGAAGGCAGAAGGGTGATAGTTGTGGGAACAACTACCGTTAGAACACTGGAGTCCGCATCTAAGAACGGAAAGGTGTACCCCAAAAAGGGCTGGACCGAGCTTTTCATATATCCAGGCTACGAATTCCAATCGGGTATGGACCTGCTTCTCACCAACTTTCATCTCCCGCGCTCAACACTGTTGATGCTTGTCAGTGCCTTCGCAGGTAAAGAACGAGTGATGGATGCCTACCGGGAGGCAGTCGAGATGAGGTATCGATTCTACAGCTTTGGAGATGCCATGCTGATGGAGGGAAAGAGATGTTAAAATTCAAAACAAAGGCGGAAGACGGAAAGGCAAGGACAGGCGAGATAGCGGTCAACAAACGAACGGCAGAGACGCCACTTTTCATGCCGGTGGCAACCAGGGGTGTGGTAAGAACTCTACTTTCACGAGATCTAAAAGAACTCGGGGTAGATGCATTGATAAGCAATATGTATCATCTACTCATGAGGCCTGGGGCGGAGATCATCAGCGAGATGGGTGGCCTCCACGAATTCATGAATTGGGACGGGATCATATTCACCGACAGCGGAGGCTTCCAGATGATAAGAAAAGGCTTCCAGCAGGACATAAAAGAGGACAAGGTAAAATTCAAATCAGACCTGGACGGGACGGTTTTTGAGTTAACACCTAAGAAAAACATCGAACACCAGGTAAATATGGATACCGACGTAGCCATGTGCTTGGATCACTGTCCACCGTATCCTGCTGACCCAGATACACTGGAGGCGTCGGTCGACACGACCACCAGATGGGCCAAGGAGTGCAGAAAGATAGACCATGATATCTTCGGGATATCTCAAGGTGGAATCGACCCGGACCTGAGAGCCAAAAGCTGTAAAGCACTGGTAGATATAGGATTTCAAGGATACGCCCTTGGCGGATTATCCATCGGAGAGCCGGCGGAGAAGATGTACTCGATGTTCGATATCGCCAACGACATATATCCACCGGACAAACCTCGGTATGTGATGGGACTGGGCTCGCCGGTTGATATGCTGGAGGCCATAGATAGAGGCATGGATATGTTCGACAGTGCGTATCCCACCAGAAATGCCAGACACGGCTCGATACTCACGCACAGCGGTTCTTTGGATATAAGAAAGGCCAAATTCAAAAGAGATGCCGGGCCCTTGGACCCGGAGTGTGATTGCAGTATATGCAGTAATCACACCAGAGCG
>CAYVTG010000099.1:3715-5405 GCA_964454575.1 uncultured Thermoplasmata archaeon | reverse complement strand
GAGCGACGATCCGAAAGCACAATATGTACTGATGGCACAGACCATCAAACAGGTGGTTGAAAGGCACCAATCCGATAATGCGTTGGTAAGGTCGGAAAGGGAGAAATCTATGATACTCGACTCTTTATCGGAACAGGTCGTTCATCTTGATAAAGAGTGCACCGTGATATGGGGGAACCGTGCTGCTTCTTCCTCAGTGGGATTGAAACCCGGCGAACTCGTTGGTAAAAAATGCTATGAATTATGGTTCGATCGTGAAGAACCGTGTAGAGGCTGCCCTATGTTGAAAGCAGCAGAACTCAAAAGTCGTGCCGATGCTATCATACCATCGGACGACGGTCGTATCTGGTATATACGCACCGAGCCGGTCATCTCACATGACGGGGATCTGGAAGGTTATCTGGAGATCAAGGATGATATCACAGAGAGGGAAAAAGCAAAAGAAGCGTTTTTAAGCAGTGAGAAAAAGTTTCTTACGTTGGTAGAGACCGCCCCCTCTGCGGTGATGATATTGGAATCCGGCCATCTAAGATATTTCAACCGTGCAACCGAGCATATAACCGGATATAGTGAAGACGAACTGATGGATATGAAAATATATGACATCATCTCCGAAGAACAGAGGGATCTGGTAGAAGAGAGGCTGGAAGAACTACAAAGGGGTTTAGATAACGTACCAACAAGATACGAAGTAGAGATACGCAGGGCAGACGGAGATCGGATCTTGCTCTATATATCCACGGGACTCTTAAATTTCGAAGGAGAGGATTGCATACTCATGATAGCCATGGACTTATCAGATAGAAAGCAACTGGATGATATGTTGAGGGACGGATTCACAAGGTCTTTTTCGGCCCATTGATCTGGTAAACGTTCAGTCCCTGTTTTCCAAAACCCGTTTTTGTTCTACGAAGAAATTGTTTGCCGTAGAACCGATCATGATGAAGAGAAAGGTGTAAATGCATATAATTCCGGAGGAACGCTGGGGTTAAACAGTTTTTAGGATGCCGGCCTCATTTGAGAATTCACTTTATCAAGCAAAGTTTTGGCGCAGCGGAGGCCTTCTACATCCCCTATTTTGTTTGCCTTGGAGATCACATCATTCAGTATCTTACTAGCCTTTTGGTATTTTCCCATGTCCATGCACACTCTTGAGCGTTCCAGTTCACATGCGATCACCCCATTCCAGTCTTCGGATCCGGTAAGATATTCTTCAAGATCATCTAGTTCATCAAGGGCTTTCTGCAGTATTCCCGCATCGTGCAGATCAAAGATATATTTCAACCTGGCTATAGCCGCTCCCGTATGATCGTTTTTTTTCTCGAGTTCCTTTATCACCAGTTCTCGGTGAGCCAAACTTTCTTCCACATCTTCTGATAAATTGGCTAATTCGTCATGTATCTCAAGCTCTGTCCGGCTTAGCCTTTTCACCCTGAGCCGCCATAGTCTTTTCCTGTGTATCTGTTCTACTTTTAAACCGTTCTCAAGGTTTTCACGAGCCTTTTCTGTCATACCTAACTGGTGAAATAGTCTTCCGAGCCGCAGTCGGATCCTTGATACATCCGCCCACCGTCCGATATCTTCATAATAATCGATACTCAATTTTAACATCTTTCCTTCCATCTCTCCGTTACCCATTCTACGATGTAATTCCGCCAAGTTCTCGTAAGTGATCCCTTTGTCACCCCCG
>CAYVTG010000099.1:0-3705 GCA_964454575.1 uncultured Thermoplasmata archaeon | reverse complement strand
TGCAGCCTTTCGACTTCGGCGTGTCCGCCCGGCGCCTGGCCTACGCCTTCAGGTTAGTCTCAGCGTTTTTATACTCGCTGCGATACAAACAAAGAACACCCATATTGTTGTAAAATGCGCTCAGTGCTTCATCTATATCATCGATACGCCCCTCTTCTATCATGTCCTTCGCTTTTTGATACATCTCTTCGGATCTGTCCATGTCCCCCATGGATCTATAGACTGTTCCCAACGAGAGCAGTTCTCTTACTATCCCTTCATCGTCTTCTTCATCCCGGTGCATGCTGAGAGCTTTTTTATGACTTTTCAAAGTTGACTTCCAGTTATGAAGTTGTTTCTGTGCCTCTCCCAGTTTTTCCATCAATAGTGGATCGGATTTATCGTTTTCCATCGCTTTTTGATAATGTCCCACAGCTATATTCCATTCCTCCGCTTTAAGATGGATATCCCCTACAATTTCATGGTATCGTCCTAGCTCATCTTTCTCCACAAGCTCTTCCGGGAACTCGGCAAGAAGTATTGCTCTGTCGTCCTCATGTAGGTTCACAAGAGCTGTTTCAAAACGCTCCAGAGCATCCAATGCCTCACGCCACACTTTACCGTGTATGTAATGATAAAGGATCTCTATATCCGTGTCGTACCCACGTTTCGCCATGGACCTTCCGATCAACGCATGGAGAGATATTCTCTCGTCCATCGATAAGTTTTCGTATATAAAATCCTTTATCATGCTGTAAGCGCTGATTTTTCCGTCAACAGTTTCCTCCACGAGATGCGATGTTTTTAAGGTTATCAGCGTATCGATATCGTTCTGGCGAAGCACAACATCCTTGTCAGCATTATCCAACAACACAGACAACCTTTTCATGAGGGCCTTTTCATCGCTGGTCAGTTTGGAATATATCTCCCTCTCAAGGAAGGATTTCACTTCCTCCCTTTCTTCGCCGAACTTCTTGTGTAGTTCCATGAAGAGGGGGTGACCTCCGGTACGAGGATATACCTCTTCATCGATGTTTATCCGCTGTACGTCTTCCTCTTTCAACGGTCCGAGCTCGACCTCCGTCACAAGGTCGTTTATAACGTCCCTTACATCGTAGAACAACATCCTTTCCCGACCGATGAATATCGCTCCGAATATCGAGCCTCTTTTCTTCAGCTCCAGTAGTATGCTGAAAACACTTTCAAGATCACGGGATATTTTTTCGCAATTATCGAAGATCAAGAGGGGATCTAAACTATGACTAAATAGTTCGTTGAACACAGCGTACAATCCGTCTCCCCGAATATTTCGCCCTGGCATCATCTTGTTCAATTCCATTTTCAGGTCGTTTATGGATTGCCAGGGGTGAAAATTGAACCATAGAGTAGAATATTTTCCTTTTGATCCCTCCAAAGCTTTTGCAGCCAGAGTACTTTTTCCTATACCCGCTATCCCGGAGATGACTATGATAGGAGGCGAGGGGCGAGATAGTCCATCTAAGATATTTTCCAGTTCTTCGTCCCTCCCGTAAAAATCCTTCAAAACCGGTGCCCCCGCTATCAGTTCCACAATTCTTTTATCGTCCTTAAAATAAGGTAAGAACTCATCGGGATCCAGTACATCTCTGCCTTTCATCCATTCGAAGACATGAAAATTGTTTATGTTTGGATGGTCGGTTTTTAACCTTTTTACAGCCTTGTTTATCGTCAATGTGTTTACCGATCCTCCGTCTCTGAAGCGCAACCGATTGTTTCCTATCTCATCTATTATATTCTTACATACCTCCCTTCCTTTCTCCGTAACAAGGTACACATTTCGACGTCGATCGATCCCCTTCACCCTGGCTAACTTTTCATTCACTAACCCATCTTTCTTGAGTATAGACAGATCCCGGCTGACGTTGTTCTTGAGGATATCAAGTGCCTGGCCGATACCGTCTTGGCATATCTGATACGGGGCAGTGTAGCTGTCCGGTTCGTATCTGAATTCCAACAGATGTAAAAGTATCCTTTCGCTCTGTGACAGATGCCGGTCGGTTCTTTTCATCGTGTAAGGTCATGGACCATGTTTTATTTATTAACACCGGCAGATCGTTGATATAATCAGTGATATAATCATACTCTAAGCTTATATCGTTCGGATGCGGAGTTGATAACGATGACCATGAACATAAAAAAGAGCATGAGTATGGCGGTCTTCACTGTTCTGATCTTTGCCGTGCTTACACAAAGTATCGGGCACGTACAGGCTCAGAACGATGAAGGCGATTGGGAAGTGATAGTAGACGAAGGAGAGAACCATATACATTTCCGGTTCGGAAGGACCGAAGATGATAAGGATGCCGTCTTCGGTATCGGTTGGGGCACAGCGGACGATGAGGGCGGTCTGCATACGTTTTCGATACAGAATAGGCATGTGGCCATGACCTCCGTGTATGACGAGGACGGAGATCCCATAGCAGAAAACAAACCCATCGCGGTCCAGTCGGTGCTTTTGGCACGGTTATGGAGGATATTCGAACACAACGACAGCAACGGCAACGGACTTTGCGATCATATAATCGATGAAGACGGGCGATTCGTCCAGTTCGAGAAGTTAAACAAATACGTTGATCTCAGAGAAGCCGACTGGGAAGCGAGTCCGTTGATAGAGGAAAAAGTCGGTGACAACACCACCTGGGAGTTCACCTTGAGTGCCAAGGATCTATCCTACTACGATGTGTCAACCCTGCCTGAGAAGGTGTTATATAACGATACTGAAGAAAACAAACTCGAATTCCTGAACTTCACGTTCCATCTCACTGCGAGCACAAAGATAATAGAGGGTGCCAGTATGCCCAGCTTCAGGGTGACCGTTTACAAGGGAATAGGACCCATGCAGCGACTTCACGAGGTGGAAAGAGAAGCAAACCATGAATTCAACGGCGTGGTCGGTGCCTATGCCATCAAATGGGACCACGAGATAATTGGTTGGGACTTTAACAGCGATAACGATAACTCGGCGCTTTTCATGGAATTCCATAATATAGTCGGCACACACATTCCTATGGGAATGCCTTTATGGCAGCACCGTTTCGTCCGCCGAATCGGGGAAGATATGCGTGCGCGATACAACGATGACGAAGGCGAACACTTCTCAAATATGACCGAAGAACCTCCCGTTCGTGATAGGAAGCTGCATCAGAACAGGATCTCTTACGGAGGAAACTGGTCAAGAACGGGTAGATTCAATTGGGTCTCCGATGTCATCGTGGATGGTCGGGAAGATGAGATGTATGCCCAGATAGTAAGAGGCCGCCCGGTGGTACATATCGGTCCAAACAAACGTAATTTCGTGGGTTTTGCAGTCTACGGAGGATTCAATTACCCCGGCGGGAAAAACATATACCACGATCCGGGCATAGACGGCAGTTCTTATCTGGATATATCTCTGGAAACCATGGAAAGTGAAAGGGCACCGTTCAGAGGGCTATTTGCCGGTGCCTTGGTCGCCGCTGCGGCGTTAGTCATCATGATCGTCGTGATAAGCCGTAAACCAGGTGATAAAACCCATGTTGAATCCGGGCAATACGACAGGATAAGGACGGAAAAGGAGAACGATTGGTCAAAGTATTACGACCGAGGTTGACCTTTACCCGAACCCATTTCTCTTTTTTTTAATATCGATTCTCTCTACAGTACTTCGGAGAGTAGAAAGCGTAGATAACTTTTATATTGAATCCCATC
>CAYVTG010000098.1:0-5524 GCA_964454575.1 uncultured Thermoplasmata archaeon | reverse complement strand
ACCGAATCAAAACGAGGAAAAAGTTTATCTGTGCAGGGGATATAACAATGTCAAGCTACAAAGGTGTGCTCGATGATAAGATAATCGCCGTATGTAAGTACACTAGGCAGCCCGGTGGTATACTCTGGTTGGAAGGCCTTAGGGTACATCCCGAGTACCAGGATAAGGGGTACGGCAGTAAGGTGGCAGATATGTTCCACGGACTGGTTGTAGGTAAGGAACATACCGCTCTGAGGTTCATGACCGATGCTACAAACGCCAAGAGTATACATCTGGCGGAAAAGAGGGGCTTCGGTATTATACTGGAGCTTTATCATCTGGATTTTGAAGGTGGTGGAGAAAAACCACGTGGCATCGATGTAGAACATGAGGTCGAAGCGGTGAAAGACTACGTCTTTTCTTCCAAAGAGTACGATGATTACAAAGGGATGTACATAAAGAACTGGACCGCTTACGAATTCACCGAAAGATTGCTTGAAGAGGAGGTGAAAGCGGGCAACTGCTACACCGTCAAAGAAGGTGACGAGATCAAAGGTGTTATGTTCCTAAATTTTTACAAGCGGTACGGTAGAGTCTGTATACCCTTCTTGGCAGGAGGAAAAGATGAGATGGAAGGATTGTTAAGATATGCCCAATGGTGGTGTGATGAATACGGTGAAGGATACCTGTTCTTGAAAACCCCTGACGAGGATATAAAATATATCGCTGAAAATGTGGGTATGGAGCAGGCGTCCTATCGAAAGGTGCTGGTTTTGGAATCGAAAGGAAGTGAAGAAGATGGATGAATTCATGAAAGAACGTGAAAAACTGGATGAAACGGTGATGAAGTACGCAGGCAAAGAGATAAAGCGATTCTACAATCTTGATACCAATGTGTATAAAGAGGGAGAATTATCGAAAAAGACCAAGGAACTGCTCGGGCTGGTAGCTTCTACCGTTCTGCGCTGCGATGATTGTATCGAGTATCACATGATTCGATGTAAAGAAGAGGGACTTACCGATGACGAGCTCCAGGAGGCCATGTCGGTAGCCCTCATAGTTGGCGGTTCCATAACCATACCACATCTCAGAAGGGCATTCGACAAGTGGGAGAAGATGTCGGAGGAGTGAGTATGGTGTTTGAAAGGCTGCTGGAAAAGGTAAGGTACACCGATGATATGCAGACTATCTGCGAGTTGCTGAGAGAGTCCATACCACACTACGACTGGGTTGGATTCTACATGCTGGAAAACGGCGAACTAGTCCTAGAGAAGTACAGCGGCTCTCCGACCGAACACACACGTATACCCGCGGGTAAAGGCGTTTGTGGGCAGGCTGTTGAGAAGGAAAAGATCATGGTGATACCTGACATATCGAAGGAAGACAATTACCTTTCATGTAGCATTGACGTCAAGTCTGAGATAGTGATGCCCATATTCAAGGACGGAGAGGTGGTCGGAGAACTCGACATAGATTCACACCGGCGTGATCCCTTTGATCAAGATGACGTAGATCTGCTGGAGGCAGTGTGCGAACATGTCGCAGGACTTCTGTGAGATATATCAAAAGATCCGTCCTCGTATCGATGCACGGATGGATGATTTTGAAAATATATGGGAGAGAAAGGATCCTTACGAGATATTCCGGGAGCTTGTTTTCTGCCTGTTCACACCTCAATCAAAAGCAAGGATATGCTGGGAGACGGTGGAAGAGTTGGTTGAAAAAGGCCTGCTGTTGGACGGCTGTAAGGAAGATATCTCTGAGAACATATGCCGTGTAAGATTCAGGCACAACAAAGCGGGTTACGTAGTGGAGTTTAGGGAAAAATTCGGTCCGCCGGAAGGTACGCAGAAGTTGATCGAACGATTGGATGAATTATCTGACAATAAAGTGCGAAGGGTTTGGCTGGTTGACAACATCAAAGGTATGGGATACAAAGAGGGAAGTCATTTTTTGAGAAATATAGGTCTTGGTAAAGATATCGCCATACTGGACAGGCATATATTGAAGAATCTGGAGAAGTATGATGTGATAGAGGAGGTACCTAAATCTATCACACCGGCAAAATACTTGGATATCGAGGTGCAGATGGCCGCCTTAGCTGAAGATCTCGGTATACCGCTAGCTCATCTGGACTTCGTTCTATGGTACAAAGAGACCAAAGATATATTCAAGTGATATTGTCGCCGAGTATACGGACGAAGGCTTCGGCCTCCTTTCTTTTGGGTGGTTCCGGCACATCTTCCGGGTAACCCAGAGGGGTCACGGTAGCTACGTAGTGGTCTATGGGCACTCCAAGTTCTTCCTTTACTTGTTCCCTGTCCATATCCGCTATCCAACATGTGCCTAGTCCGTAGCTCCAGGCTGCCAGCATGAAATGGTAAGCGGCTATTACTCCATCCTTTACGTGTCGTTGTGATTTTTCAGGATCCGAACAGATGGCTATCGCCATGGGCGCGTTTCCGATGGGAGAACTTGAGGCACCCCTTTCGTTGGCCAATTTTTTCTGTACGTATTTATCTCGTATAGGTATGAAGTAGTAGGATTGGGTGTTCTTCGATGTGGGCGAATATCTGCATGTTTCGAATATGTTCCACAGAGTAGCTTCTTGTATCGTGCGAGAGCTGAAGTGCCGCACGCTGCGTCTCGTCCGTAGAAGTTCGATGCCCTCCTTGTACGGCGGTAACGGATGTAAAAAAGTCTGGAACTCTATGCTGCGGCCTTCAGGGTCCTTCGCGAAGAAGTTGTATATACGGTATCTGTCGTTGTCTTTTGGCTCGGCAACGGCGATATGGGAGAGTTTTCCATACATCTCATCCACTTCCTCCTTTGTCGGATAGAAAAATGTGATTGTCCCTTGGATATCCGGTTCCTGGGACTCGCAGAATCCCAGCAGAAGATTACCGTGTTTCAGTATGGTGCAGCCTTCTTGCTCCAGCCACATCTTCATACCCAAACGTTCAGTGTAGAATCTGATCATCTCGCCCAGCTCCGCAGTCCCGAAGAAGGTTAACCCAGCCATATTATGTTAATGATAGAGAGGTAAAAATTATTTTCGGTGGTTCGGTCGTATTATCCTGTAAAAAAGTATATAACAATCACCGAGATACTAGAAAGAACTACATGGCTTCCAAGGATGTTAAAAAGGATATACGGCTTAACCATGCCGGCTATCTTTCAAGATATGTAGCCTTCAAAATAGACAGTCTGGTAAGCGTTTTTTTTCTGATACCTTTCTTAATCTTTATGATATTATATCTGCCTAGATTTGTTTCTCCCGACGAAAGCTGTTTCCTCTATTTCGCTGTTTTGATAGGCGGTCTTGCCCTATATGAATTGTTTTATTTTACAGTCATGGAAACGTTTCACAATACCTTGGGAAAGGGAATAAAGGGGATCAAAGTAGTGAACAGATACGGAGAACCAATAACTTTGAAACAAGGCCTGATCAGAAATTTTGAACGTGCTATATGGATGATACCCCTGTTCGGATGGATCTATATGTACATGAGTGTGAGTGAAATCGATGATTCACATCAGCGTTTTGGGGATGGTTGGGCAGACACATACGTCGTAAAATTGAACAGGGAACCGGTATTCGGAGAGAACGATAATACCTTCGATAAAGATACTTCTTTGCATAGAGGATTCTGAGGGATGAGCATGTATATTATTTTGAGTACTTTCTGAAACTTAAGGTGTGTACGCGGAATAAAGCTATATGCCCTTTGGACACATGACTATGATTCAAGGCTTCCAGATCGGGTTTCCCAAAGGCAATATGGTTTTTTTCGCCATGGTATTCAACAATATACTGCCTGCCGCATAGAATGAAAGTGCCGATGTAACGATCAAAAATACGCCGGCGATGGTCCCGTCTATTCCCCAGATATAATGTGCTATCAGTATGGGAAGTGCTATGTCCACGGATACGACTATGGCAAACAGCGTTTTATTCGCCATCATGGATGCTGCAGTTACTATCAAAAGAAATATCATCACGGCGGTCAAGCCGGCTGCATAGTGGATCGTGTCCACCCTTACATCTGTGAACACTTTGATGTATGCCGTCAAGGCGATAGAGTACATGGCCATGGAAAAGAATGTGAAAACCGTAAATCCGAATATGTTTTTACGTCTGTAATCCATTAAACCCGCTACAAATTGAGTCGTAGCTCCAAAGAAGAGGACCCACGGTATGAGCAATGCATTATTTCCGCTTTCGGTGAACCCAAGATATGTGACTCCAAGTAGAAGAGCCGCCACTGCAAGTCCGAAGAGACCCAGTGAAGCCGGTTCGGTAGATAAGTCAGGCATTTCCTTGATAAAAATATCCTGTGACTTTGAGTTATTTTCCATATTACTCAGTCAGAATTAACTTGTATTTATGTATGATGGGTTAACATGATTGTTTATCCACACTGTGTTCATCAACATTTTAGAAGTCTAACATATTGAGATTAATTTCGACATCAGTGTCAGTAAGCCGGCACGATGACCTTTCTCAACGGCACTTATCAATTCACGTACATGCCTAGTGCCACGGGTTGTAGGTGCATCTGGAAGTAATGCCTTTCCACCACAAGCCGAAATACTCGGGTAGATAACCAGCCATATAATCTAAAATAGTCTATTCTGAATTAGTCTATTCTAAAATAGAAAGCTTTATTACCGCAGATGTATATGTAAATAGGATGAAATTCATAGGTAGAGAAAGAGAGATAGAGTTCCTGGAGGATCAATGGAACAAAACCGGCGCGTCCTTTGTCCCGATTTACGGAAGAAGAAGGGTGGGTAAAAGTAGGCTGATAGTAGAGTTTCTCAAAGGCAAGGATCATGTGTATCATCTGGCCAATCAGGAATCCGCGAATGAACAGGTAAACAGTTTCAAGGAATCTTTGTCCCAAGCCTTGGATGACGAATATCTCAGGGATAATTACTTCGGAGACTGGAAACTGCTTTTTAAGTATCTAAAAATGAATATGCCAAAGGATAGAAAGATCGCATTGGCCATAGACGAAGTGACCTACATAATAAAAAGAAATCATTCATTTCCCTCCTATCTTCAGAATTTATGGGACACATTTCTGAAAGATACGGAGATCATGATCATATTGTGCGGTTCGTTGATCGGTTTGATGAAGGAAAGCATACTCGACTACTCTTCGCCGTTATATGGTAGAAGAAGCGGCCAAATACACCTTAAGCCGTTGAAGGCCTCGGAACTAGCGGTGTTGATAAAAGATAAGGAAAAACTAGTTAGATTGTATTCCATAATGGGCGGCGTGCCCAGATACTATGAACTGATCGATATCGAAGACGACTTCTCCAATATCCTAGATGATATACTGTCACCGGATAGTACCTTTTTTGAGGAAGGTATCTTTTTGATGGGGCAGGAATTCAAGGAACTAGGAAATTACAATTCTATATTGAAGAGCATCAGCCGAGGTAATACCGAACTTTCGGATATAGCTAACGAAATCGGTATGGAATCACGGAAATTGAGTAATTACATGGACAATCTCTATACCGTGGGATTGGT
>CAYVTG010000097.1:0-5741 GCA_964454575.1 uncultured Thermoplasmata archaeon | reverse complement strand
CAACATCACCTTTTTCCCAAATAGAATGGGAATCCCGAAAATATTAACAAGTCTCATTATTGGACTGGGTCGTCTACTAAAATTTCGACGAGGATGATCCCGCAGAATTTGAAAATATCGGTCCGAAAGCTTCTTCAACAACTCCATGAGTGGTATACCACGATCAAGATATCAGCTCTTCTAACTTCTCTGTGTCCCTGCTCTCCTTACGCCCTCTTTTCAATACACCTTCATCGATGAGAATGCTTTTCATCGTTTCAAAATCAATACCAGCTATCTCAGCAGCTCTCGAGATGGTGATCTTACCTTCTTTGTAGAGCTCGATAGCCGCTACCAATCTGTTTTCACCTTTCTTGGCAAGGAACATACGTAGAGCGTCTCTGACCAACTCTGAACGATTATCATAGTATCCTGAGTTGATAAGTGCATTTATCTCCTCATTCATCTTTTTCGGAAGGCTTATAGATACCATATTAAACAATAACATATGTTGTTATTTATTAACTTTTTGCATAGCTGAGATGTGATGAAAAATCGATCAAACCCGCTGATAATCAAGAGAAGAAGATAGAAAATTACCTTCACCTTGCTATGACCATGGATTGGTAACTATAACGCTGTATTTGGTAACATTGTTAAAGGTTAAGATAGATCAACTTTGATCTTCGAGAGTCCCAAGCCGATAGAGGTATGCTTTTTACTGCAAACCCATGGATGACATTTAGGAGAGTATCTGAATATACGGCTCTTGATCCAAAATCCGATGATTTTATAACCACCCCTTTAGATACATGATATGTGATAGTACTATTGCCCTACGAATCGGCCGTGGAACAGATTCATATCCTGGAGGAATCGCTACCCATGGAGAATCGTACCGCTAAGCCTTCGTCGGATATCAAGCAGATGTACGACGAGGAGAGGGACCAGTACAATACCCGTGGATACGTCAGACATTGTTCTCGTGTCGCCAGAACCGAAGGTCATCTTGTTCTCGGTGTGACCGGTGTAGACCTATTTTCAGCAGGGCATGACTTCGTATTCGGTTCTGCCCAGGTGGGTGGACACGGCGGAGTGATATCCATATATCGACTGGGAGAGGGAAAGGAACTCGAAGAACGTATGCTGAAGGAAGCTGTGCACGAGATCGGTCATATCGTGGGACTCACCCACTGCGACGACCCGTTATGCGTGATGCACTTATCCAACACTCTGGCAGAAACCGACCGTAAGAATGCATGGTTCTGCAGCGAGTGTGAGAAGGAATACGAAGAACGTAAGCTGGAGCGGGCAGATTAAGACATATGCCGTACTGTTCTTTCGACATTTTTATATACCACCGCACTCTGACCGTGGAGCGATGATGACAAGTATCGATGAAAAGATAGCCGGCGAGATAATCATGGCCGAACATCCCGGTAAGAGGATACGCAAGTGGAGGGGTATCTTCAAAGTTACCCAAACGGAGCTCGCCGAACACATGAACATATCTTCATCGGTGATAAGCGATTACGAGAAGGGTAGAAGAAGTCCCGGTAGTGCCTTCGTTAGAGATATCGTCAGTTCGCTTATAGATATAGATATGGGACGAGGGGGCACCGTGGTCAAAAGATTCACACCCCCGGGCCAAGAAGGTATCATCGGTATGGGTGAATTCGCCGAACCGGTTCAAATAGATGAGATAACTGCAGCAGTGGACGGTAAGATACTGAGAGGCGGAGGCACCGAGAGGAATATTTTTGGTTATACGATAATCGACAGCCTGAAAGCGGTCACTTCTATGAAATCATTCGATTACCTGAGGATCTACGGATGGAGCACCGAGCGTGCCCTTTTTTTTACGGGTATACGACACGGTCGTTCGCCTATGGTCGCCATCCGCGCGAGTCCTCTCACCCCTGCGTTGGTGGGATACGTGCAGCCTGAAGAGGTAGATGAACTAACGTTAAAGTTAGCAGAGATAGAAGGTATATCTTTGTTGAGAACAGAACTAGCAGTGGATGAACTGAGTGAAAGATTGAACAAGGTGTAAAAATGGGAAATAAAAAAGTAGGCATAAGAGGATATGCAGGATATGTACCCAGATATCGTATAAAACCGGAAGAGATCGGTAAGGTATGGGGAAAGGACGGCAAGATGATGGGTTCGGCACTCAATGTACAGAGCAAGTCCGTACCATCGCCGGACGAGGACGTAGTGACCATCTCAACTCAAGCTGCACGGTGGGCACTGAAGAGAGCTGAGATCACCGGTGATGATATCGGCGCTATCTACGTGGGCTCAGAATCACATCCCTACGCGGTAAAGCCAACTTCTACCATGGTAGGCGCCGCCATCGGAGCTACACCTCACATGACCGCTGCGGACTACGAGTTCGCGTGCAAAGCAGGTACCGCAGCTTTTCAAACATGTATGGGTCTGGTTTCTTCAGATATGATAGAACACGGCCTGGCCATCGGTTCGGATACATCCCAGGGTGCACCGGGAGATGCCTTAGAATATTCCGCATCCGCCGGAGGTGCAGCCTTCGTTATCGGCAGGCAAGATCTGCTGGCAGAGATACTGTACACCACTTCCATGACGACCGACACTCCGGATTTCTGGCGCCGTGAAGGACAGGCCTATCCGTCCCACGGCGGAAGATTCACCGGGCAGCCGGCTTACTTCAAGCATATAATGGGCTGCACCGGTAAGATGCTGGGTGAGATAGGTATGGAACCTTCGGATTTCGACCATGCAGTTTTCCATCAACCCAACGGTAAATTCCCCATGAAGGCGGCAAAGAGCATGGGATTCACAAAAGAACAGATAGCCCCTGGGTTACTGGTCACCCGTATAGGCAATACATATTCCGGAGCCGTACCGCTTGGTCTTGCGGCGGTGCTGGATGTTGCGGAACCTGGAGACGACATCCTGGTTACTTCTTATGGTTCCGGCGCCGGTTCAGACGGATTTCACATAAAAGCTGCGGACAAGATAGAACGGGTGCGCAAAGACGGTGTACCTTTGATCGAAGATGTGATCAAGGATGTAAAATACCTTTCATACGCAGAGTACGCAAAATTCAGAGGTAAGATAAGGAGAGGTGGTTAAGATGAGAGAGGTAGCGGTTATCGGCATCGGAGAAACAAAGATCGGGGAGCTTTGGGATCTATCATTGAGGGACTTAGGCATACACGCCGGTCTGGAGGCCATACAAGATGCGGGAGTTACAGGAGATGAGATAGAGAAGCTGTACATAGGTAACATGTCCGCAGGTAGACTGATCAATCAGGAACATATAGCACCCATGATAGCCGACTACGCCGGTTTAGAGGGAACGCCTGCCGTGCGTATAGAATCCGGTGGTGCATCCGGTGGTATGGCCCTGGCCGAAGGGTTCAAGGCAGTTGCGTCCGGTATGAACGATATAGTTGTCGTAGGCGGTGCAGAGAAGATGACCGACGTCGGAGACGACGAAGCAAAGAATATTCTGTCATCCACCGCAGATAGGGAGTGGGAGTCCGTTTTCGGAGCCACCTTCGACTCTCTCTATGCTATGATGGCAAAGTATCACATGGATATACACGGTACCGAACGCGAGCATCTGGCAAAGGTAGCCGTCAAGAACCACTACAATGCAGCCAGGAACCCAAACGCACAGTTCCAACGCGAGGTACCCATAGAGATGGTTTTGAATTCCCCTATAGTTTCCTCACCACTCGGCATGTTCGACTGCGCACCACTTTCCGACGGCGCAGCCGCAGTAGTGCTGTGTCCGGCGGAAGTTGCCGAGAGTTACAGCGGCGAACCGGTACGTATATTGGGTCTTGGTATGGGAGGAGATCATATGGCGGTCCACGATCGTAAAAACATGGATACTATGAAGGCCACTATCAGTGCATCGAAACGTGCCTATGAGATGGCTGGTTTGGATCATACCGACATGGATTTTGCCGAAGTTCACGACAACTACACCATAAGCGAGATAATGGCCGTCGAGGACCTCGGGTTCTTTGAGAAGGGACAGGGCGGCCCGGCTACCGAACGGAACGATACCGCGTTGAACTCCAAGATATCTATAAACACTTCAGGCGGTCTTAAGGCGAAAGGTCAGCCTGTGGGTGCCGTTGGGATAAACCAGGCTGTGGAAGCTGTCATACAGTTGAGAGGTAAAGCCGGCGACAGGCAGGTAAAAGATGCCGAGTACGGGCTGACTCACAACGTCGGAGGTACGGGAGCAAGTGCGGTTGTGCACATATTCGGGAGGTGGCAGCCATGAGCATACCACGATTCTGGCGTGAGATAAGGCAGCGATACAAGGGCATCGGCACTCAGTGTGGTGTTTGTGAAAGGGTTTACTTCCCACCACGAGAGGTTTGTCCCATCTGCGGCCGTGACAGTATGGGCGACATGAAGGAACGAGAAGTAGGCGGTAAAGGAAAAGTTGTCACCTTTACGGAAGTCCACGAGCCCATGCCGGATTTCAAGATACTCGCACCCTACATAATGGCCATCGTCGAGATGGACGAAGGAGTCAGGATGACAGGCCATCTGGTGGACGTTGAATACGACGAAGTGGAGAACGGGATGGAAGTTGAAGCCGTTCTGAGAAAACTCGGCGAAGAGAGCCCTTCAGGGATAATCTATTATGGATACAAATTCAGACCGTGCAGGTAACGAAAATGTTTAACATGTGGAGGTAATACCCCCTCCGATAACAATGGATGTTTTCGAAGCCATCAAGAACAGACGGAGTGTGCGGGAATACACGGGAAAGCGCATACCAAGGGATACTCTGGAGACGCTGCTGAGGGCTGCCAGGGACGCTCCCTCGGCAAAGAACCTACAGCCTTGGAGGTTCGTCGTGGTTACCGACCGTAAGCTGTTGGAAGAGCTTGTACCGGTATGCCATAATCAAGGATTTGTAGCCGACGCCGGTGCACTGATAGTAGGTATCACCGAAGATGAGAAATGGGCAAAAGTGGATCTTGCCATCGCCATGGACCATCTATCGCTGGCTGCCGCGGATATTGGCCTGGGAACCTGCTGGATAGGAGCTTTCCACGGCGATGAAGTGAGGGACATGCTGAAAATTCCGACGGAATTTGACGTCACCATGTGTATGACGATAGGATATCCGGCAGACAAAGGGAGTTCACCTACCAAAAAAAGCCTTGACGAATTGATACACATGGACCATTACGGCAACGGCTGGCACTAGATCATTTTTAAAAAGTGTAGATAGCCCCGGGCGGATTCGAACCGCCGTTACAAGGACCAGAACCTCGTATGATTGACCACTACACTACGGGGCTAATGAGCAAAGCGAATTAGACGCGTAGCAAGTTGGAATTTCGCCAGAAATTCCGACGGGCTACGGGGCTAGTGAACGAAGTGAGCTAGTGCCGTAGAAGGAGGAATCTGTGATTCCTGCGCACTACGGGGTTTTTGTTTTAAAAACCCCGAGTATTTGGAATTGCTATGCAATTCCGAAACACTATGGGGAATTTGCTCTGCAAATTTCTCGAGTAAGTTAGAAACTCCGTTTCCAACAAACTACGGGGCTTCCGTGTTCACTGTCGAGTAAGTCTATGCGAATAATGATATCAGATAAAAACCTTATCGTCTCAAGAAACGGATTTTGACGTGTTTCGTAAGGTAGGACAAGACAAGGGGCCGAAAGACACACACAACACCGAAAGATATATATATATATATCAAACTATATCTCTTACGGATTGACATGACTCCGAACAAGA
>CAYVTG010000096.1:0-5814 GCA_964454575.1 uncultured Thermoplasmata archaeon | reverse complement strand
TCTTGGGTGCAATTCCGATTAAACAAAGGGGTGACATATGTTTATGGTTTACACACAAAGTGCTCTGTATTGTCGCTAAAAACTGATATAATTCGGTGAGAGATCGAACTCTTGGATCATATTTTATTCTGTCCTATCCTCTACATCCCTTGCCACCTCTGCAGTTTCGGACACATCAAAGGGGAAAATCTATATTGTACCTGTCTATAATCGCATCTGTGTCGATTAAAAACACACACAGGCAGGTAATTTTATATGACCGATACTGAAAAATTCGAACCACGGATATTGGGTCTTCTGTGTAACTGGTGCAGTTACGCCGGAGCTGACCTTGCAGGCACCAGCCGGACGCAGTACCCACCGAACGTCAGATTTATAAGAGTGATGTGCTCGGGTCGTATCGACCCCCAGATGATACTCGAAGCGCTGAAAGACGGTATCGACGGCGTACTGATCGGTGGATGCCATTACGGCGACTGCCACTATCAGAGCGGTAACTACAAGACCGCAAGAAAGATCGCACTCACAAAGAAATTGCTGGAAGATATGGGCGTGGACAGCAAACGTGTGAGATGGGAGATGATCTCTGCATCCGAAGGTGAGAAGATGGGGCGAGTTATCACAGAATTCGTTAACGAGCTCAAATCCATGGGGCCTAGCCCGCTCAAGAAGACGGGAGATGAGCTCCATGAGTAAACTCAAATTTGCCTTTTACTGGGCCGCAAGCTGCGGGGGCTGTGAGATCGCGGTGCTGGATGTTGACGAAAAGATACTGGACGTAGTGGAACTGGCGGATATAGCCTTCTGGCCCGTTGCCCTTGATATCAAGTACAAGGACGTCGAAGCTATGGAAGATGACCACATAGACGTTTGTTTCTTCAACGGTGCCGTACGCACTTCCGAGCAGAAACATCTGGCGGAATTACTTCGGGCAAAGTCAAAATATCTAGTTGCTTTCGGTGCATGCGCAGTGAACGGCGGCATACCCGGTCTGGCTAACATATCCAACCGTAAAGAGATCTTCGAAGTTGCCTACACAGATAATCCCTCTACGGAAAATCCCGATGGTAAGGAACCAAAAACCAGTGTAAAAGTACCTGAAGGAGAGCTTACACTGCCCGAATTTCACGATACAGTTAACACCCTAGATCAGATAGTCGATGTGGATTACTACCTACCGGGATGCCCACCGACCCCCAACGTGATATTGAATGCCGTTGAGGCCATCGCCAATGGTAACCTTCCCCCCAAAGGTACCATACTAGCTCCGCTCAAATCAGTATGTGATGAGTGCCGATGGGAAGTGAGTGACAAGAAGATAGATGGTATCAAACGTGTATACGAGGTGGACAAACTGGAAGACAAATGCCTGCTGGAACAGGGGATAATATGCATGGGACCGGCAACTCGTGGAGGATGCGATGCAAGATGTATCGACGCTAACATGCCCTGTACCGGCTGTGGCGGTCCTACCCCGAATGCAACGGATCAAGGTGCGAAAATGATCTCTGCTCTGGCTTCAATACTCGGTATAGAAAAGGAAAGAGAGAGATCGGAGGAAGAACTGCAAGAACTCTACGAACAGGTGATCGATATAGTGGGAACATTCTACAAGTATACACTTCCTTCATCACTGCTTAAAAGGAAGGTGATGTGATATGAAAAAGATAGAGATAGACCCCATAACAAGGCTCGAAGGGCATGGAAAGATAACCATATTTTTGAACGACTCCGGTAACGTTGAAAACGCCTACCTGCAGATACCCGAACTACGCGGCTTCGAAAGATTCTGTCAGGGAAGAAGGGCAGAAGATATGCCCCAGATAACTTCAAGGATTTGCGGCGTCTGCCCCGTGGCACACCATTTTGCAGCGACCAAGGCATTAGACGCCGCCTTCGGAGTGGTACCACCTTCCGCAGCGAAGAAATTGAGGGAACTCATGTACTGTGGTTATTTCATTTACGATCATATACTGCATTTTTACTTCTTGGGCGGTCCGGACTTCGTTGTAGGTCCCGATGCTCCCGCTGCCGAAAGGAACATACTGGGCGTGATCAAAAAAGCCGGGATCGATGTTGCCAAGGAAGTGATCAAACACCGTGCATTCGGACAGAAGATAACCGCTATCCTAGGAGGCAAAGCAACGCATCCAGTTTGCGGAATGCCCGGCGGGGTATCCAAATCTCTGTCGGATGAAGAGGTATCCGAGATAGAGGAGATGATCGATTCCTGTCATGAATTCGCCAAGTTCTCTCTGTCTTTGTTCGATGATATAGTGCTGAAGAACCAAGGATACCTTGACCTTATACTCAGCGACCCTTACACCCTGGATACATACAACATGGGCACAGTGGACGAGAACAACAAGGTCAATTTCTACGACGGTAAGATACGGGTTACCGACCAAGCCGGAAAAGAATTTTTAAAGTTTTCACCGGATGAATACAAGGAACATATCGGTGAGGAGGTCATAGAGTGGACTTATATGAAATATCCATACCTTAAGAAAGTCGGATGGAAGGGACTAGACAGCGGCCCCGAGAGTGGTATATACAGGGTCGGACCTTTGGGTCGATTGAATGCAGCCGACGGCATGGCAACCCCCGAAGCGCAGAAGGAATACGAACGGATGTACGAAACCCTGGGGGGCAAGCCGGTCAATTCCACACTCGCATTCCACTGGGCACGGTTGATCGAACTCCTATATGCGACCGAGAGAGCGAAAGAATTGATCCAGGATCCTGAGATAACCTCTGACCATGTGAGAAATCCCGTAGGAGAACCCGGCAGTGGAATTGGTATCGTGGAGGCGGCTCGTGGTACACTTATACACGACTACGAACTGGATGAAAAAGGCCTTATCGAAAAGGCCAATCTGATAGTGGCTACCACAAATAACGCAGGTGCCATAACGATGTCCGTAAGGGATGCTGCAAAGGGCATGGTTACGGACGGTGAGATAAGCGAAGGTATGCTTAACAAGGTGGAGATGGCCTTCCGAGCTTACGATCCATGTTTCGCATGCGCCACCCACAGTTTACCCGGTGAGATGCCAATCGCGGTAGAGGTATACGACCATCATGGAGCGATCGTTAAAAGATTCGAGCAGTAAAACCGTGGTTATAGGTCTCGGTAATCCACTGCTCTCGGATGATGCAGTGGGACTTCATGCAATTAAACGATTAGCTGATGAATTAATACCAGATATAGACATAAAAGAAGCATCCGTGGGAGGTATGGAACTCGTGGAGATGATGTTGGGTTACCGCAACGCTATCATCGTGGATTCGATAATGACAAAGAAAGGTGCTGTCGGAGATATATACCGTATAACACCCGAAGATTTTGGAGAAACCCGTAATATCAGCAATCTTCACAATGTCGGCTTTATACAGGCACTCCATCTATGGAGTGAATTGGGCGGTGACCGCGTACCCGAACATATAGTGGTCTTTGCCGTGGAGGTAAAAGACGTTCATACATTCTCCGAAAGGATGACTCCCGCAGTCGAAGATGCCGTCATCAAGGTGGTTGAACTGGTTCGAAATGAACTGGCTCACCTACCGTAACCTATCTTTTTAACCGTCTCTTCAATATCGTCAAGTGACGTTGGATCTTCTATGGTGGACGGCATGTTGTATTCCTTTCCATCAGCGATATACCTCATGGTGCCTCGTAATATTTTGCCCGATCTAGTCTTGGGAAGACGATCGACGACCACTGCCTTTTTGAATGAAGCTATAGGGCCTACTTCATCCCTTACCATACCCACAACTTCAGAGACGATCTCATCGTGAGGACGTTCAACACCAGACTTCAGAACAAGAAATCCGATGGGGACTTCGCCCTTCAACTGGTCTTCGACCCCTAGTACGGCGCATTCGGCAACATCGGGATGTTTGGAAACCGCTTCCTCCATACTGCCTGTTGATAACCGGTGTCCCGCTACGTTGATTATGTCGTCCACGCGGCCCATGACGAATACGTACCCATCTTTGTCTATGTAACCACCGTCGCCGGTGAAATAGTAACCCGGGTATTCTTCCATGTACTCCGTTCGGTAAGCATCTTCGTCTTTCCATAGGGTGATAAAGGTGCCTGGTGGAAGAGGTAATTTAACTGCGATGACACCGTGTTCTTCGGTGTGGATCTCCTCACCATTATACGGGTCCAGTATCCTTACGTCGTACCCCGGTACAGCTTTGGTGGCGGAGCCCGGCTTGATAGGATACAGGGTAAGTCCTACGAAATTGGCGACAATAGCCCATGCGGTCTCAGTTTGCCACCAATGGTCGATGACCGGTACTTTCAGAAGGTCGGTCGCCCAATGATAGGTATCCGGGTCCGTTCTTTCTCCCGCTAAAAACAAAGTTTCGAAACATGAGAGATCGTACTTTTCGAGATATCTACCATCCGGATCTTCCCTCTTGATGGCTCTGATCGCTGTCGGCGCCGTGAAAAGTGCCTTGACATTGTGCTCCTGGATTACGCGCCAGAACTGACCGGCATCCGGTGTTCCCACTGGTTTTCCTTCGTAGATTATTGTTGTCGCACCCGTAAACAGCGGCGCGTAAACGATGTACGAATGACCCACCACCCAGCCCACGTCTGAGGCGGCCCAGTAAACGTCTCCAGGCTCTATCCCGTAGATGTACTTCATGGACCATCTAAGGGCAACGGCGTGTCCGCCGTTATCACGAACAACTCCCTTTGGTTTACCTGTGGTTCCCGAGGTATATAATATGTAAAGAGGATCGTTGGCATCAACCGGTACGCATTCTGCCGGTTCGGCTCCGGTTTCCAGTTCATCCCAGTCAAGTTCGTCTTCACCGTTCAGGACTGCACGTCCCTGATCTCGCTGCTTCATGACAATCTTTTCCGGTCGATGTTCCGCGATATCCATGGCTTTCTTCAGCAGTGGTTTGTACTCTATTATCTTCGTACGTTCGATACCGCACGATGCCGTCAATACCACCTTTGGCTTAGCGTCATCTATCCTTATAGCGAGTTCCTTGGCAGCGAAGCCGCCGAACACCACCGAATGCACCGCACCGATCCGGGCGCATGCCAGCATGGACATCAGCGCCTCCGGTATCATGGGCATGTATATCAAAACCGTGTCACCTTTCTTCACATCGAGTTCATTGAGGAATCCTGCTATCTTAGACACCCTTTCTTTCAATCCGTCGTAGGTGATCTTCTCCACGGTCTCGGTTACCGGGCTGTCGTATATGACCGCAAGCTGGTCTCCCCTGCCCTCTTCCACGTGACGGTCTACGGCGTTGTAGCACGTGTTCAATTTACCGCCTTTGAACCATCTGTAGAACGGCGGGTTCGAGCTGTCGAGCACTTTGTCCCATGGCTCGTACCATTTGATGTTCTCCGCTGTTTTTCCCCAAAAACTATCAGGGTCCTCTATCGATTCCTTGAATGCCTTCTCGTATTCGTTCATGTATTGTACACCTCTTGCATTATCATTTGTTTTCCGCTGATACCGCGCGTATCATCGCCGTCAATTGAGCGCATTTAAATCCTTTTTGCTCCAGTGCACCCGATGGGCAGGCTGATGCACATGCGCCACAACCTTTGCACAACGCAACGTCTATCTCTGCCACCTTCTTTCCTTCCTTGCCTTCCACATCGACTATCTCTATGGCTCCGTAATCACACACGGGCTCACAGATACCACAGCCGCTGCACATATCCTCGTCCACCACGGCGACCACACTCACCGACTCCAATTTGTCCTTGGAGAGTATGGTATTGGCTCTGGAAGCTGCTCCCGATGCCTGAGCTACTACGTCAGGTATATC
>CAYVTG010000095.1:0-5818 GCA_964454575.1 uncultured Thermoplasmata archaeon | reverse complement strand
TGTCTTCCCCTACCTTTTCCATATCTCCGAATCGGGTCGGCATCCTTCTGATAAAATTCAAAGTCCCGCTGTATACATCGTCCTCGACGAATTCGATCTTTCCAAAATCTATCCCTTGAACTGTTACTTGACCTCCTTTTTTATCTATCGTCTTGTTGAGTATACTTACCTCTTCTTTGATGGTATTTGGATTTCCTATGGGTGAATTGAAATCCAGATCCATCGAGGCCCTTTGATATTCCGGTGGAATAAAGGACTGGACGCAGGTTCCCCCTTTGAATATCAACCAATCAGTCTCTGCAAAAAGAGATAATATATCATAATGCCAAAACATTATCTCAACATACCTGGCTGGGATCCCAGTATTCTTCTGAATACTACGCAAAACTTCCTGAGTTATCTGTTCCTTTTCCCATGATTTGACGATCGACAGCACTTTCATCTTCTCAGAGTGTGATAGTTGTATCCTCATATTCATCCCCCTCTCACTGTGTTCAAAGCATTCATGACGGTTTTTCTTACCTCTTTATCACTTTCGACCTTTTGACCCTTAAGGATATCTCCGGGTATATCTATCGAAGTAAGGCTGATCTCTCGGAGGACCTTCGAAAACAGATTCTGTACACCCCTTTCTTCGGCGATCCGGATCAATATATCCCATCGTACATCTCCTTTTATGGCATTCTGAATAAGGAGCAGTGCAACAGGATATAACCCGCTTTCATCGTAGGCGATACAATCCACGATACCTCTCTCGAAGGAGGCAAGCCATATCACTGAGCCATATATGTCGATCCTTTTGATATCGCGCTCTATACGTTCAACGGGGAACCATCGTAGGTGAGTAGACGTACATTCCAACAGGGCTGTGATATACCTTTTTGATCGTGAGTCGGGGTTCGCAAGTGCCACCAGCGCAGTATCCTGTTCGTGGTCGATTGGAAAACCATTTTGACAAGCGGCCAGATATCCGGATATATAATAATTGGGGCTATATAGATTATCTATCCGTTGGAGCAAGATACGTAGGTCGTCCAGGTAATCATTCGTTGAGATCACAAGATCCTCTATAGATTCATAGAATGGAAATGAGGTGTCCAACACTATCTTGTCGTCGGATTCTCTCAACGCCCCAACAGCGATCAATTGGTCCACCTGGTTGTATGTTGGACCGACTCCGGTACCGACCATTCTACTCAAAGCATATCTGGAGACGCTGTCACCTTCCATTATCAGGTGTTCTAGTATTTTTACCTTTGTAGCGGTCCCGAAAAGCTGCTGAAGTATGGTTTTTTTATCCGTCATCCGTACGATATCTGTATACATGTATATAAACTTACCTTTTTCAGTAAGTATTCGCATAATATTACTATTATAAGTAATACTGTGGCGGGGGGTCGAATTGAATATACGGATAATAAAAATAGAATAATACTTGATTATATTTCGTTTATATAATTTTCGAAAAATAGGAAATTTCTTAACCCCCTTGTTCTATCCCCTTAACCTATCAGAGGTAAGTAACATGACGGATGATGGGATAACAGAAAATGCAGAAATAATATTACGAGAACGGTATCTAAGACGTGACCGTGAAGGGAATGTGATCGAAACACCAGATGAACTATTCAGAAGAGTGGCCGACGCAGTCGCCAAAGTCAATGAAGACTACGACGATGAGCGTACTTTTGATGAAGAAAAAGAGGAATTTTACAAAGTTCTTAAAAATTTAGATTTTGTTCCGAATTCACCTACTTTGATGAACGCCGGTCTTGAGATGGGACAGCTCAGCGCATGCTTCGTATTGTCACCCAATGATCATATGGACAGTATCTTCCAACAGGTCAAGAATGCAGCCAAGATATTTCAATCGGGAGGCGGAGTTGGATATTCATTCTCTAGGTTGAGACCTAAAGGAGACACCGTAAAATCGACAGGTGGTGTAGCCAGCGGACCTGTGTCTTTCATGCGGGTTTTCGATGAGATGTGCAACACCATCAAACAGGGTGGAAAAAGACGTGGGGCTCAGATGGGGATGATGTCCGTACAGCATCCGGATATAGAAGAATTCATCACCGCTAAAGATGAAGAAAATTCACTTAACAATTTCAATATCTCCGTTGCAGTAACGGAGGAATTTATGGAAGCAGTTAGGTATGGAGAGAAATATCCACTCATCAATCCACACGATGGTAAAGTAGTGAAAAAGCTGGATGCCAAAGAAGTCTATAACAAGATCGTCAAACAGGCATGGAAGAACGGCGAACCCGGCATCATATTCATCGACAGGATAAACAAAGAAAATCCCTTCGATGTGGAGAAATACCCCGAACACTACATCGATGCCACAAATCCGTGCTTCACTGCGGACACAAGGGTGTACTCCTATGAGGGATTGAAAACCATCGGAGACCTGAACGGACGAGATAAAATAGACTTGGTTATAGACAAAAGAGAACATGATCAAAATCCTCTCACCGGATTCGATGTTCGTAAAACCGGTGAAAAACCTATCTACAGGCTCCAGACTAAAGAAGGTTATCACGTTCGATTAACAGACAATCATCGTATAAAGACGGAAAGAGGCTGGGTTCAAGCAAAGGATCTCAATAAAGGAGAAAAGATCCACATACTAAACAAAAAGGGTGGTTTCGGCACCTATGGCGATAATAACTTGGGCGCAGTGATAGGGTGGTTGATCGGTGATGGTACCATCAAATCCGACAGGGCGGTGCTCTCTTTCTTCGGAGAGGAAAAGGAAGAACTCGCTCCGATCTTTGCAGACATGGTTAACAATTTAGTAGATGGTATGGAAAATGCAGATAGGTCATATACTGTGACACCAATCGAAATAAAGGGTAGAAACGAAGTAAGAGTCCAATCCCTGCGTTTACTTAGGATAGCAGAAAGGATGGGGCTAACTGAAGACAAACACATCGTACCGGAAGAAATTTTCCAGGGAACCGAGGGGGTGCAGAGAGGATTTTTAAGAGCTCTTTTCACCGCCGATGGCTGTTTCCAAGGCACCATCGAAAAGGGTTGCTCCGTTAGATTAGCACAGAGTTCGCTTAAACTACTGCAAGATGTACAACAGATATTGTTGAATTTCGGTATAGCATCCAATATATACGAGAATCGAAGAGATGTCCATGATAAGCTGTTACCGGATGGTAAGGGCGGAGAAAAATTGTACCGATGCAAAGCTCAACACGAATTGATGGTAAGTAAGGATAATCTGATAAGATTCAAAAATGAAATAGGATTTTTTACAAGGGACAAACAAAACAGATTAGAGGCGTACATAGATGACATAAGCCGGGGACCTTACAAAGAATACTATAAAGCCACCTTTTTGGAATTGAAAGAAGATGGTTTCGAGTCTGTTTATGACCTTACTGAACCGGTAACGCATTCTTTCGTTGCCAACGGTATAGTAGTTCACAACTGCGGCGAACAGCCGTTAGAGGATTTCGAAGCGTGCAATCTAGGGCACATCAATCTAAATCACTGTGTCAAAGACGGTGAGATCGATTGGGACAAGCTGGAAAAACTCGTTATCATCGGTGTTAGATTTTTGGATAATGTTGTAGATGCCAGTGACTTTCCGGATGTAGAGGGGTATGACGGAGAGGAAGACGCCATCACGAAACATGTACAGACCAACAGAAAGATCGGCCTCGGCGTGATGGGGTGGCACCATATGCTGGTAAGGCTGGGCATACCCTATGACAGCAAGAAAGCTTTGAAAACAGCAGAAAAGGTCATGGGATTCATACAGCGTAAAAGTAAGGAGGAAAGCCAAGATATAGCTGAGAAACGTGGAAGTTTCCCAAGCTGGGAAGAATCAAAGTACGATAAGCCCATGCGAAATTCCACAACTACAACCATCGCTCCCACCGGAACTACTAGCATGATCGCAGATACAAGCGGCGGCATAGAACCTTTGTTCGCCGTTTCTTATGTCAAAAACGTCTTAGACGGTAAAAAACTGGTAATGCCCGATCCTGTATTTGAAGAGATAGCGAAGGAGAGGGGTATATATAGTGAGGAACTGATGCAGAAAGTGGCTAAAAAAGGCATGCTGGGTGATATGTCTGAAATACCTGATGATATCAAAGCGGTATTCGTCACATCTATGGAGATAAAACCTGAGTGGCACATACGTATGCAAGCGGCCTTCCAGAAATACGTAGATAACGCCATATCCAAAACCGTCAACTTCCCTAACGACGCAACAGAAGCCGATATCAAGAGAGTATATGATCTTGCATACGACTTAAAGTGCAAGGGAGTTACCGTATATCGAACCGGCTCTCGCAGCGAGCAGGTCATGGAGGTAGAAGGACAGGGTAAAGGTAAGTCAGACGTTTACGAAAGACGCCCGCGAAAGAGACCGCACGTTATCCGAGGAACGACTCAAAAATTATCTACTGGCTACGGCGGGCTGTATGTGACCATAAACGAAGACGAACACGGTCTGTTCGAAGTGTTCGCCCAGATAGGTAGATCCGGCGGTTTCACACAATCCTTCACAGAATCCCTGGCAAGATTGATATCACTATGTCTTCGTAGTGGGATCCCACCGGAAGAGATCATAAGCCAACTCGAAGGGATCCGCTCTCCTGAGGTGGGTTTCATACATGGAGAGAAGATAGTATCTATACCTGACGCCATGGCGAAAGCTCTCAAATGGCATATAGATGGTAAGCCGAAAGCAGAGCAAGCGCGTTTACCCACAAAAGAACATGATAGAGAAAACGACGTGATGAAGATAGTAGACCGAGGATTGAATCCATCATGTCCTGACTGCGGTTCCATGATGTACCTAAGCGAAGGGTGCTGTAAATGTCCTTCTTGTGGCTACAGTCAGTGTTGATGATCCTTCACAATGCAAAACTATATAAGCATCGAACGATACACACGTGATACACAAGCACAAAGGAGGTGAAAAAACACCATGAAAGGAAAAGTAAAATTCTTCAGCAGAATGAAGAACTACGGCTTCATCCAGCCTGACGACGAAAGCGACGACCTCTTCGTACACGGTAGCGAGATCGAATCAGCTGGCATGTTAAACGAAGGCGACGAAGTTGAGTTTGAGAAAGAACCCAGCGAAAAAGGACCCCGTGCCGTCAACGTAAAGAAACTGTAAACCAAAACAGCACATAATAGAAGCTGTGAACCTTTAGGTTATATCCTTTATAACCGAGTGGGGTTCTTGTGACGTTTATTTCGTTCGTTAGTTCCCCCTCGCACTTTCTATCTTTTTTTTATCTTTTATATTTACAAATTAAGAGATAAAAAAATAAGTGGAACCGATTCAGGTTGCACGGCATTTTTTAATTTTTTTTATCCGTTAAGCTCATAATGTCCCTGTACTATGGGGTATCGATGTATCACTTGGAATGCAAGAGCAGATTGATGAAAAAGGACCGATTTATCCTTGGAGAGGGAAGGGCGTTATTACTCGAGTTGATCGACGATAAGGGCTCCATATCCGACGCTGCCAAGGAGATGGATATGTCTTACCGCCATGCATGGGGTGAAGTCAAAGAGATAGAATCTGCGGTAGGTAAAGAAGTCGTCGATGCCCACAGAGGTGGCGGATCAGGGGGAGGTACAGAGTTGACTCCTGCGGGAAAAGAACTTTTGAAGATATACCACGATATGATGGAGGAACACTCATCAAAAAGATACCTGCGACCCGGTCTGACGGTAGATGGAATAATCGTTTCCGAAGGAAATATACTTCTTATCCGAAGAAAAAATACGCCGTTCCAAGGAAAGTACGCTTTACCCGGCGGCTTCGTAGAGTACG
>CAYVTG010000094.1:0-5849 GCA_964454575.1 uncultured Thermoplasmata archaeon | reverse complement strand
AATCAAAGGATATATTTGATAATCAAAAGGATTCTATGGGATTGGCAGGAGTTAACATAAAACACGGTCAGATGTACGTTGAGAAGGAGGAATACGAGCGCGCCGTACCTCTTTTAAAGACCGGTATAGATCTACTCCGCGAACATAACGTCCCGAGATATGCCGCCGATGCCATACATGAATTGGGTAAAGCCAGAGCAAATATGGGAGAATACGAAAAAGCGAATAAACGATACCAAGAAGCTCTGGAAATATACCGCTCCATCGAGCTTGAATCCAGAGTGGATATGGTTGAGAAGGATCTACAGGAACTGACCAAATCATTAAAATAGTATATCGTGTTGGTACATTTGGTAATATGTCCAAACCTACGAATTTCCTGAACGAAATACTGAACGAGAAGATCGAACTTCTGTTGAAGGACGGAAGAAACCTCTCAGGTGTACTCATCGGCTTTGATGATCATATGAATCTGGTCATGGATGATACTACAGAGGAGACTGAAGATAGACGCCGCAGACTGGGTACTATTGTATTGAGAGGTAACAACGTTGTTAGTTTGAATCCGGAATAATTACCTACTTACTTTCTCTGATAAGTCTTTCTTTTTCGTAAGTTTCCAGTTCATCTTCTGTAGGTTGCCTTTCGTTGATACTGAGATATTGAGGTTCTACACGTTTTGTGATGTAAACTCCTTCTCCTGCCCTCATTATTGTTTCGCCATCTTCAACGGCTTTCTCGGCATCTACTTTGAGGATCACAGGGCTCTCTGTTCTCACAACACCTGCACCAACCGCAGAATCATAATTCTCACTAAGATGAACATAGGTTCTGTCCGACGGTTTTATTCCGCCTTCAAGAAGTAGCTCGGCTTCTTTGTCTGTTGTAGGTATGTATAAAGTTTCAGGTATCTCATCTGTTGGAAGGTCAAGATCCACATCGAGAGAGTGCCCGTAAGTGGCCCTGATGTAATTTCCTTCCATCTGATATCTGCCCTTTTTATCCGTCGCTATCAAAGCCTCAAGGTGATATCCTCTTAACCAATGGAATCTCTTCTGTCTGTTCCTGAGTGCTTTTACATAATGTTCTTTATCCACCCAGCCACGTTCATCCATCTCTAGACCGTATTTATCTGAAAAGTGCCTTAGAAGACCAGCTGTTGTTTTACCTAGGTTGGTCATTTCTTCATCGCTCATTATGAATTTGCCCCTCTCACCACATATCGGACATTCTTCATCGCGATAGTATCCATGTTCTTCACATTCCCGAATCATAACTATCGTTTGGCCGTACAAAGAGAGGGTGATATAAAATTTGTCCTTCTTTTCTCCATTATTGTGTAATTGAAGTAAATATAACATATATATACAACGTGCGGATTACCATATTGATAATATGCCGGTAGAAGATTCCAAACTCTCAGGGTTTCATAAGATGAGTTACGAGGACAGATTGGAAAAGGTGAGTGGCCTGTGCGGCCTGACAAAAGAAGACAGAGCCGCCTTGGAAGAGAGGGGTTTGTCCAACGACATGGCGAACAGGATGATCGAGAATGTGATCGGGACTTACGAGTTACCTGTTGGGATAGCTACTAATTTTAAAATAAATGGAAAAGATTACCTTGTACCGATGGTCATCGAAGAATCATCCGTTGTTGCAGCGGCATCATACGCCGCTAAATTATCTCGTCCAAAGGGTGGATTTTACGCGAATAGTACTGAGCCGATCATGATAAGTCAGATACAGATAACCGGCCTTGAGGACCCATACAATGCCTCTGTCAAGATACTCGATAAGCGAGAGGAGCTTCTCGAACTCGCAGATCAACAGGATCCTATCCTTGTGAAGCACGGTGGAGGTGCAAAGGACATAAGATGTAGAGTGCTGGACAGCCGATTCGGTCCATATCTGATAGTGCATCTACTCGTGGACTGTAGAGATGCTATGGGAGCTAATGCAGTCAATACCATGGCAGAAGCGCTGGCACCCGAACTTGAAGATATCACCGGTGGGCAGGTCTATCTGAGGATCCTTTCCAACCTAGCTAGGTATCGTTTGGCCCGGGCTCGAGCTGTTTTTTCCAAGGATGTTTTAGGGGAAGACACCATAGAAGGGGTGCTGCAGGCATATGAATTCGCTAGAGTGGATCCATATAGGTGCGCAACTCACAATAAGGGCATAATGAACGGTGTCATATCCGTCGTGAACGCCACGGGCAACGATTCCCGAGCCATAGAATCAGGTGCACATTCATATGCAACCATAGGTGGAGGATACGCGCCTCTTACTCGGTGGGAAAGGACATCCGAAGGTGATCTTGCAGGTAGCATAGAGATGCCTCTTGCGGTAGGAATAATAGGCGGCGTTACATCTACACACCCTGTAAGTAAAGTTTGTATCAAGATACTAGATATCTCCTCAGCAAAAGAACTACAGGAGGTCATAGCATGTGTGGGACTGGCTCAGAATTTTGCAGCTCTAAGAGCTCTAGCAACAGAAGGGATACAAAAAGGACACATGAAACTACATGCTCAGAATATCGCTATCGCAGCAGGAGCCTCCGAAGACAAAGTTGATGCTGTAGCTCAACAGATGATAGCAGAGGGAAAAATTAGGGCAGATAGAGCTAAAGAGATAATAGAAGAGATGAATTGAAAGATGGTTTAGCTAGGCACCAAACGATCATCTTTTACCGGGTCCTAGATCTCTTGCTTTTTTGAGGTAATCGGCCCTTCTTTTCTTTGCTTCTTTTATCTTCTCTTCGTATTTACCGATCTTGATCTCTTCTTTAGCTGCCTTCTTCTCGAACTTTGCCTGCTTTTTTAGCATCGCGGCTTGATCGGCTTTTTTTCCTGCAGCTTGCTTATGCTGTTTTCCAGACTTTTTAGTCGTATTTGTCTTTGCCATGTTAGCTCACATCTAAAGTATGCAATATGTAGTATATGAACTCTTCTAATAATTGGTGCATTTAGAACTTAAAGGTTACAGGTAGGCTTTTTCGGATTTATCTAGAGATCATCTAGGAACTTTTTGATGGGCCTAGGTTTTTAGCTTTCTTTAAATGATCGGCTCTTCTTTTCTTGGCGTCTTTGATCTTGTCCTGATACTTTCTTATCTTATCTTCGTATTTGCCGATCTTGATCTCTTCTTTGGCCGCCTTCTTTTCGTACTTCGCTTGTTTCTTCAACTGTCCAGCTTTATCAGCTTTTCTGGAAGCCGCTTCCTTGTGCTGTTTTCCTACCTGAGAGCTCTTTGACTTATTTGCCATGATTATCACTGTGTAATGTATGATAAAGGGGGTATTAAAAAGTTTTGAATTTTTACGAGAACAAACCACCAATAATACCTATATAGTAGTTCCATTATGCGGTAAATGTTTGAGTAAATACAGGTGTAAAAAATGACGGAGAAAGAAACTCACATAGAAGCGAGAATGGAGGATACAAAGATCTATCCTCCACCTAAAGAGTTCAAAAAGAACGCTAACATAAACGACCCTGCGATATACAAGTACGCTGAGGAAAACTACGAAAAATTCTGGGCGGAACAGGCGGAAAAGCTTGATTGGTACCAGAAATGGGATAGAGTATTAGACTGGGACAACCCACCTTTTGCTAAATGGTTCGTCAACGGTAAGATAAATGTATCTTACAATTGTGTTGACCGACATGTTGAGAACGGCAAAGGTGACAAAGTCGCCCTGATATGGGAAGGAGAACCCATCGACGAATCGAAGCAGTATACCTTCGCAGAGCTCAAGGACGAAGTTTGCAAATTCGCAAACGGGCTGAAGAAACTCGGTGTCAAAAAAGGTGACGTAGTTACCTTTTACCTACCTATGGTACCCGAACTGGCCATCGGCCTTCTAGCTTGTGCACGTATAGGAGCACCACATAGTGTTGTTTTCGGAGGTTTTTCACCGACTGCACTTGCAGACAGGGTGCACGATTCCGAATCCAAAGTCCTTGTAACCGCAGATGGCTACTACCGCAGAGGAAAGAAATTGAACATGTGGGAGAATGCTTTAGAATCTCTCCAAAATACTCCTACGGTAGAGAAAGTAGTTGTCGTTGACCGTATCGGTAGAGATGATATCACACTCACGGATGGACGGGATATTCACTATCATGATCTAGTGGAGAAAGAATCCACAGAATGTGAACCGGAAAAGATGGATTCCGAAGATATGCTCTTCCTTATGTACACGAGTGGAACAACAGGCAAACCGAAGGGTGTATTGCACACGACAGGAGGTTATCTAACTGGTGCCGCTACCACTCACAAATGGGTATTCGATATCAAGGACGATGACATGTACTGGTGTACAGCCGATATAGGTTGGATAACCGGACACAGCTACATCGTATACGGACCACTGGCTAATGCAACTACCACTATAATGTACGAGGGATCTCCGGATTTCCCTGAAAAGGACAGATTCTGGAAGATAATCGAAAAATACAAGGTCAGTATCCTTTACACTGCCCCGACTGCTATCAGATTGTTCATGAAGTGGGGACGTGAATACCCGGATAAATGCGACCTTTCAACTCTCAGACTCTTGGGAAGCGTCGGAGAACCTATCAACCCCAAAGCATGGGAATGGTATCATGAAGTCATAGGCGGTGGAAACTGTCCTATCGTGGATACATGGTGGCAGACCGAAACTGGTATGATATTGATCACACCACTCCCCGGTTTAACCGATACAAAACCAGGTAGCGCAACGAAGCCTTTCCCAGGCATCATCGCAGATATATACGATGCCGGCGGCAAAAGTATGCCTCCGAACCAGGGTGGGTACTTGGTACTGAAAAGACCTTGGCCTTCGATGCTGAGAACTCTTTACAAGGATCCGGAAAGGTTCAAAAAGACTTATTGGAACGAATACGGCACGGATATATACTTCGCCGGTGACGGAGCCAGAAAAGACGAAGACGGGTACTTCTGGGTCGTTGGACGTATCGATGACGTATTGAACGTTGCCGGGCACAGATTAAGCACGATGGAGATGGAGAGCGCTTTAGTCGACCATCCCGCTGTTGCCGAAGCCGCCGTTGTAGGTCGACCGGACGAATTGAAAGGACACGTTCCAGTTGCCTATGTTATCCTCGAAGGTAAAAGAGAAGGCAGCGATGAATTGGCTAAAGAACTCATTGGGCACGTGGGTAAAATAATAGGTCCGATAGGTAGACCGGCAGCCGTACATTTCACTGAAGATCTACCCAAGACAAGATCCGGAAAGATAATGCGTAGAATACTCAAAAAGTTGGAAGCAGGCGAAGACGCCGGCGACACATCTACTTTGAGAAATCCGGAGATAGTCGAGAAGCTGAAGGACCAGGTCAATCAGTAAAACCCTTTCCAACCAACCCTTTTTTTTTATCTTTTTTTAAGAGTTTTGAAGATGTTAGGAGAATGAATTCCCTTTATCTCTCGGCAGGTGTGTCTCAAGATGCTAGGAGAATGAATTCCCTTTATCTCTCGGCAGGTGTGCCTCAAGATGCCTGGAGAATGAATTCCCTTTATCTCTCGGCAGGTGTGCCTCAAGATGCCTGGCCATTCTTCCTGTCTATCGACGAAGTAAGAGATGAAAATAAGAGATAAAAAAATAAGCAGAATCCGTTATGATTGTGCGGCATTTTTATGTCAAGCTAGTAAGAGATAAAAAAATAAGCAGAATCTTCGATTGCGCGGCATTTTTATGTCGAGCGTAGTAAGAGATAAAAAAATAGGCAGAATCTTCGATTGCGCGGCATTTTTATGTCGAGCGTAGTAAGAGATAAAAAAATAGGCAGAATCTTCGATTGCGCGGCATTTTTATGTCGAGCGTAGTAAGAGATAAAAAA
>CAYVTG010000093.1:0-5862 GCA_964454575.1 uncultured Thermoplasmata archaeon | reverse complement strand
ATGAATCGATGAATACATCACAGATACCCTCTTTAACTCAACTGGAGGGAGATGTCGTAACATATTCCTTCGCAGGATGGAGCACAACCAATGTGGCGGACGATACCGTAACCTGGTCTCATTCGACGAATTGGACCGATTCTGATACAATTACATTGGAGATATCGGGATATTATGATGATTCCAACCACATGGGAGTGACTTACAACTGGACCTTCCGCATAGTGGATAATACAGCACCCTATGTGATCAGCACATCCCCAGCGGATAACGAAACTGGAGTATCATGGAATCTGGATCAGATCCTCCTCGTTTTCTCAGAAGAGATGGACGGATACAGCACACCAGAAATGCATAATTTTGCCAGCGAGTCGGTATCGTACAATTTCTATCGCTGGGAAACCACCTTTGTTAATAACGACACCGCCGTGTTTAATGTATCTGCCTCTTTTACAGGCAACAGTGACGGCCATGTGGGTATATACACAGGTGCGGGTTTCGAAGATAGGGTAGGTAATACAGAAGAGCAGTACTCATGGCTGTTCCATCTCTACGATGATACACCGCCAAAAGTGTACGGGGTCCAACCCTTGGAGAACGGAGACGCGAACAAGGGCGACCTGATCAAAGTGACCTTCAACGAATCGAGCGAGTTATCTCGGACGGGCAGTTGGACATATTACTTCATGGACATATCAGTTATCCCAACTATAACTCAACTGAGCGACGACCCCGGCGGTTGGACATTTGTGAACTGGTCAGCTGACATCGATGGGAGATGTGTAGCAACATGGAGTCACAATAACTGGACTAGTGACCAAGTCACTCTTAATGTGAGCGGGTATGAGGATATTTCTGGTAATGTGGGTCTAGGATTCGAATGGTCTTTCAACATCGATGTATACACGGTTCATTCCATGTTCAGGATAGACAGCGATACGGAGATGGAGAATATGGCTTCTTCCGAGGATTGGCAGGGAGATGGTAGTATCAGTAATCCATACAGGATCGAGTACTACCAGATAGAAGGTGATGGCCCTGGAGGAGGTTACTGTATATACATAGGTAACACGACGCACAATTTCGTAATAATGAATAATAAATTTGAGTATGCCTGGACAGACTTCTCCAGCGAACCATTTTATCCCAATGCTGCCGTTGTACTTTTCAATGTGCTTGGCGGTTCAGTTGAAAGCAATGTGATGAATGTCCATGGATTTTATGGTGTCTATGCCAAATGGGCCGGGGGAACTATGATTAGAGATAACCTTATCGAGAACAGTATCAACGGTATAAAACTGATCGACAGTTATGACGTTATGTTAGAAGATAATGAGATAACTAAAGGGGATTCATTCGACTTTTTCCACGGCATAATTCTTGTTAACTCAGATGAATGTTATATCATCGGAAACAATCTGACATACGGAGAGGGTCATGGTATCATTCTGGAGGAGTCTAGTTATGGAACTGTGGCTTGGAACTCGATAATAAGCTTTTCTTACGGATTGACCATAGATCCGGGAGATAGCACAACTGTTGATGTATCCATCGAAAACAACACATTCTGGAAGTGTGGTCTTAACAACTGGGGATGGCTGTATGAACACTGGGCGAGTCATAAGGTGGTGAACAATACGGTCAACGGTCTGCCACTCATGTATCTGAACGATATGTGGGACCTGGAGATAGATATGTACACAAGAGCCGGACAGATATTTGTGGTCGATTCATGGAACATAACGATCTCATGGCAGATGTTCGATAGTGCCACCGTAGGCCTCTATATCGCTATGTCCGATCAGATCCATGTCCATAACTCGACCTTCAGGAACAACGATAAAGGTATATGGATGACCGAAACGTTCGGTTGCGAGAATACATTCGTTAACAACAATTTCATGGACAACTATATGCATGTGGACGGTAGGTACAATGGTGAAGGAAACAGATGGAACAAGAGCTATCCTACAGGTGGTAACTACTGGGGAGATTACGCGGGCGTCGATGAGTTCAGTGGTCCAGATCAGGACATGTCTGGAAATGACGGTATAGGAGACAGCAATTACACCGTTTACTTCGATCCCGGGCATGGTCCAAGCGAAACCCCCACCAATGTTACCGATGAATATCCGCTTATGGAGCCCACCAATGTTTACATCAATTTCTCAGCGGGCATGAATTTCATCTCCCTTCCGTGGCAGGAAGAACCGATCCATATCGAAGATGTACTGTCCGGTGTACCTTGGGACAAGGTATGGACCTATACAGACGGACGATGGCACACATATGTTAAAGACAGACCGGCCCATTTTAATTCAGGGTTCCCGCTGATAGATAACACGATGGGGATATGGATAAATGTTCTTCACGGTGGTGTTATAAATGGTCCCAATCTGAGGGATGCGGAGGTAAACATAACTCTCTCGCCGGGCTGGAACATAGCGGGATATCCTTCCGTGACCGATAGGCAAGCAAATGAAACTCTCCCCGAGGAAGTGACCAAGATCGGCATATTCAATCTGAGCAGGGAATATCTGCTGGAGTACGTCTTCAAGAAAGATTTTTCAAACTACACGTTTACCCTTGGCGAAGGCTACTGGCTCTACAACGGTGAAAACTACGATGTCCAATGGACAGTGGTTTGGGATGATGAATCACCCAGCAGTTCAGAGCCTTCGGACCAGATGTTATGTTCCACATCTCCGGATAACGAGGTAGAGATGAATACGGATACGCCGGTAACTGATGATCACAACACAGAAGATGAAGCAAACATCATCGACGATAGAACTACGACGAACATTGATTTAGGATATGTTACAATATCCAATGTATCTATATTGTTGATAGGGTTGTTATCTATATCTGTAGCCTTAGTGATGGTATTCAAAAAGTGGTCATCGATACGTTAAAATCAATGGATCTATAAACGAACCAGGCCAAAAATCATAACGTGTTTTTCGTTGTCACGTTCAAGCAAGTTGAACGGACCCTGGGGGATTCGAACCCCCGTCCACGGCTCCGAAGGCCGTAAGGATATCCAGACTACCCTAAGGGCCCGCAACGAGTTTTTGCGAGTGAGGACAGCTTATGGTCATCGAAAATATAAAGGATTTTGGTAAGACCCTAAGGGCCCGCAACGAGTTTTTGCGAGTGAGGACGACTTATGGTCATCGAAAACTTATCTGTTTTGGTAAGACCCTATGGACCCAATCGTAGTTGGTGATAATCTCCAAAGAGGGGCGCAGATATATCATTTTCTGTTGGGGAAGGGAAAACATAATTATAAGTAGCCTTTAATCGGCCTGTTGATAAATATGGATAAACTAGTGGACAAGGGCATAAAACGTTTGAAGTGGGCAAGAGACCACATGAAAGTGCTAGATAAAGTCAGAGATGATGTCAAAGACCGAGGATATCTGGAAGGTAAGAAGATATCCATGGCACTTCATGTTGAGGCGAAGACCGGTGTGCTAGCTTTATCCCTGGTCCATGCCGGAGCGAACGTGAAGATGGCAAGCTGCAACCCGCTGTCGACTGATGATTCGGTTGCCGAGGCGCTTCGAGTGGAATACGATATGGACGTTTATGCAAGGAGAGGAGAAACCCACGAGGAATATTACGATCATCTGAAAAGTACGTTGACACACGATCCCGATGTAGTCATCGACGACGGTGGCGATCTTATTTCGATGATACATACTGAAAGACAGGAACTTATCGAAGGTATCTACGGCGGTGCCGAAGAAACGACTACTGGTATCGTGCGGTTGAGGGCCATGGAGGCCGACGGTGCACTCCAATTCCCGGTCATGTCTGTGAACGATGCCTACATGAAGCACATGTTCGATAACAAATACGGCACAGGTCAATCGACCATAGACGGTCTCATGACTGCAACCAACCTACAACTGAGCGGCAAGAAATTTTTGGTCGTAGGCTACGGGTGGTGCGGACGCGGTATAGCCATGAGGGCGCACGGTATGGGGGCCAATGTGATGGTCTCCGAAGTAGATCCGATAAAGGCGGTCGAAGCGAAGATGGACGGCTTCGAAGTTCTCCCGACCCGTGTGGGTATAGCCAAGGCAGATTTCGTGGTTTCGGTTACCGGTTGTAAAGACGTAGTCGATGAAAGAGCTATAGAGGAAGCAAAGGACGGCTGTATCTTGGCTAACTCCGGACACTTCAATAACGAGATATCGAAGGATGTATTGGAGAAAACAGCGGTATCTCAAAGGGAGGCAAGAGAGGATGTTATCGAATATGAGATGCAGGACGGTAGAAAATTGTACCTGCTGGCAGATGGTAGATTGGTGAACCTTGCCATCGGCCAGGGCCATCCCGCAGAGATAATGGACATGAGCTTTGCACTTCAGATACTCGCGGCGGAATACGTAGTTAAAACCGATAGTCTGGAACCGAAGGTGTACAACATCCCAAGGGAGCTGGACGAGATGGTCGCACGATTGAGGCTGGAAGCCGATGGGATCGAGATAGATACGTTGAGTCCCGAACAGGAGATATATCTAAGAAACTGGGACGAAGGTACTTGAGCGTTGACATACTCCCTCCCCTTGAATTACGAGGAATTGAAAAATTCCTCTCATGATGAGGAAGCTGTGCTTCCTCAGAAAAGAGGAGGGATTCTTTAAAGTCGTCTCGTTGGTCTTGATGAAACGAAAAAAAATTCATCACGAGACCACCTCTGGACGTGTCATCGCCCTTTTAATGACCTCCGGAGGAACATCAAGTCCCTCAGCAAGCCCTATATTCAAAGCACCTACACTATCTCTATTCCCTTCTATTCCACAGTCCTTGCACTTGAACAGCCTCCCTCTCCTGACATAGTTCCCAGAACCACACTTGGGACATTTACTACTCGTACCACGCTCATCGACCAACTTCAATTCGATACCGTAGTTCTCTGCTGTCCATCTTAGTCTGTTCACAACATAGTCATGAGACCAGAAATTGTGTATCATGCTGTTCGCTTTTTTGTCACGTAGGAATTTTGACAAATTCCTTCTGTTCACAAACCCTTTGGTTTTGTTCTTGTAGTCGGAGTTCTCTCTTATACCGTTCAAATCTCCCACTACTATGGTATCTACACCCTTCTTCCAGCACCGTTCAACGAAGTCGAGCATCATCTTTCGTATCTTGTCCTTGAACTTCCTCTTTCTCCTTCTGAACAGTTTTCTCTTACGCTTTGAACTCTTCTTATCATTCACTTCTTCGAGTTCTGATTGGTGGTTTGCTATCCGTTTGTTGTATAACCACCAATCTGACAGCAACGGTCTGCCGTTGTATCCGATTGTGGTTTCTTCGTTTTCTATGTACGCCATCACAGGGTATATCACTCCTAAATCTACATAGGCTGACTTATCGCCTCTTGGTTGATGTCGAGGTTGAACCTCGACCGATTGATAGGCTCTCCAACAATCTTCCAGCCTGTCGTAGATTATTTCGATCCTACCCTGTTTTCCTTTCCAGTGCGTTTCTCCTTTTACTTTACCAGTCCTTCCAAACGGCAATTTTATTGTCCCATCATCTTCTATAGTGTAGCAATCGTTCCTTACCAGTATCCTCAAAATCTTCTCATCCTTATCTCTATCTTTCCAATATCCTGGCGGACTAGGTTTATCCATCACCTCTTTATTATCTTTCCATTTTTTAAATAGTGCAAAATAAGATTTCCAAGCAGAATTGTTCTTACGGATGATCTGTTGAGCGGTCGCACTCCCTATCCATCCTTTAAAGTCGTCATAAAGTTCATCAGAAGACCAGTCAAATGCTTTCTCATGGAAAAAAGACTGCCTTCCCTTATGATTTAGCTTGTGCCAAAGAGTAGAGCAACCTAAA
>CAYVTG010000092.1:0-5894 GCA_964454575.1 uncultured Thermoplasmata archaeon | reverse complement strand
GCAAAATTATGCCCCCCTCTTATCAAACTCTGATAGTCATCCATCTCGAAAACATATCTACCGTTTTCCAAGAAATATTGAGACACCGCTTCACCAGCTTTTTTTACGCCCTGGCCGGCCTGGCCGCCTATGATCACCGTGAATAAATCTTCGTCCTTCATTTCTATATCATCTTTAGATTCCATATTGTCAACTCCATTTTATGAAAGGGTTTTGAAGAGGGGCGAAATTTCGTCCCCCTCGTTTTGGTAGGTTCAAACCTCATTCAGTAGTTTCTTCTGCAGCAGCAGGTCTGTTTGCCATCTTATCGTTCAGCATCAACAGACCTCGCACATCGTCTCCGATCATCTTCAATTTATCTACGATGTCCTTGGCCGAACTCTCTTCTTCCACCTGCTCATCAACGAACCACTGGAGCATGTTTACAGTTGCCCGGTCCTTCTCCTTTTCCGCAAGGTCCACCATGTCGTTGATCATACCGGTGACCTTGCATTCGTGTTTGTAAACGAACTCGAAGGCTTCCAGGGGTGTTTTCCAGGAGATCTCCGGCTTTTCGATAGCCTCTAGCTCTATATGTCCGTGGCGTTCCTGCAGATAATCCAAGAATTTTATGGCGTGCTGTAACTCTTCTTGTGCCTGCAAACGCATCCAGTGTTCAAAACCATCGAGATTTTTGTCTCCTAAATCAACCGCCATGGCCAGATAAAGATAACCCGAGTATAGCTCGGCGTTGATCTGGTCGTTTATTATATCTGCTACGTTCTTTTTTATCATGTTATCATCTCTTAGAATTTCTTGAAACGCTCGCTGTTGATCCCACATACAGGGCATTTTTCCGGTGGCTCCCCTTCGTGGGTGAAGCCGCATACTGGGCATATATACAGGTCATCGAGTTCGATATCCTTTCCCTCTTTGGAAACTTTCTGAGCGTCCTTGTACATCTCCGAGTGTATCTTTTCCGCTTCCAATGCGTAGTGTATGGACTGCTGCGCGCCTTTGTCTTCTTCAAGGTGTGCGATGGCATGGTAAGCCGGATACATATCGTGTACCTCGAAATCCTCGCCCTCCAAGGCATCCTGGAGGTTATCAGAGGTGTTACCTATCATCTTCAACTGTCTTGCATGGTTGCTAGCATGTACTTTTTCTGCGTAGGCTATTCCTTCGAAGAGCCTTGCTATATTTTCCATACCTTCTTTTTTAGCCACTTCGCTGTAGATCCGGTACTTCATGTGTGCCTGAGATTCTCCGGCGAAGGCTTCCTTTAACGATTTTTCTGTCATCTTTCCCATTTTATCTATCTCCTTAATCTATCTTCTTAGTTCTTCCATAATCCGTGTATATTGCAGTACTCTCTTATGAAGAGTACTTCGTCTTCTTTCACCGGGAAAACTGCTTCTGGTTTATCTCCCGGGTCCAATAGTTCCCTGTAAGTCTTTCGATTCTTTTTAGTTATGACTTCTATCCATTCTATGTGGTGTTTGTCTTCCATGGGGTGAGGCACGGAACCAACGGATACTTTTATCCCGTCATCCATGGCTTCCATCACCGGTAGATGCTTCTCAGTACCCTCTTCTTCTCGCTTTTCCTCCTTCAAAACCATGGGCTGCCCACAGCATACGAGAGTACCGATACCAGTGTGCAGTAGCTCAACAATGTTGCCGCACACGTCGCATTTGTAAATTTGAAGTAATTTTGTCATATTCTCTCAGCCTTTCCTGTGACAGAGCCACCAGTCGTAGCATTCGATCTCGCCATCGGATTCCTGCTTCTTGCGTTTCTTGAGCATGTCCGTGCTGTTGGCAGACGGCATTATAACTCTGTCCTTCACCAGTTCGTTTTCTGGCCAGTTTGCCGGTATCGCGACTCCTTCTTTGTCCGCTTTCTGGAATCCTCGGATCATCCTCAGGAATTCGTCCATATTTCTACCCAGTTCGGCAGGATAATACAGTATGGCTCTGATGGTCGATTTCGGGTCCACGATGAAGACCGCCCGTACAGTGGTCGATGCCGATCCTCCGTGTATCAATCCAAGTCTTGTAGCTACATGTCCCATACCATCGGCGATTATCGGGAATTCTATCTCCACTCCGAGATTGTCCTTTATCCATTCCTCCCATTTCAGATGGCTGAATACCTGATCAACGCTAAGTCCTATGAGTTCGGTGTCCAACTCTCTGAATTTATCGTATCTTGTCTGGAATGCGTAGAACTCTGTTGTGCACACCGGTGTGAAATCGGCCGGGTGTGAGAACAGCAAGAACCATTTTCCTTCGTACTCTTTGGGCAGTTTCTTAGTACCTTTTGTGGTCTGTACCTCCATCTCGGGGAACTTGTCTCCGATCAAAGGCATCTTAGTTTCTTTTTCCATGTTTATCAACTTTATATTTTCAATTCCTTTTCGTTGGTCCAGAGTCCGTGTATGTTACAGTATGAATTAGCGATCAATTTACCCGCCTTTCCCGTTTTGAGCACCGTCTTTACTTTGGGCGACGTGTACACCGTGCTGGCGTTCGGTCCCTCTGTTGAAGCACCGTGAGCCTTGAACTCGAATCTGCCTATCTCGTACGGGAACTTTTCTCCCTCCGGTAGGAAGAACAGTTCTATCCACTCGATGTGGTGCTCAGTGGTGTTCGGGTGAGCTATCTCCTTGCCCACCGAAAGCATCACTTTGATCTCTTCATCTTTCTCAGCATCTCCCTTGATCTCTATCACGGGTACGTGCTTCTCGGTCTTCCAATCGTCTGTTTGGTATATATCTTCCATTTTTTTCACCTCTCGATTTTTTTGATCTCTTTTATTATCTCATCCATATCCGGTAATTCCCCTATGGGATATACCTTGATGAACGCTATTTTTCCTTTCGGATTCACAATGATGTTCGCCCTTTCGGAGAAACCGTCTTCCTCTCTGAATATACAATACTTCTTGATCATCTCACCGTGGGGCCAGAAATCGCAGAGCAAGGGTGTATCTTCTATCCCAAGTTCCTCGGCCCATGCTTCCTTGCTTGGAACACTGTCCACGCTGATACCCACTGCTATGGCATCCAGCTCTTCCAGTTCCTCCTTGTTGTCCTCCAGGGATTCCATCTGCTTTGCGCATATGCTCGTCCAAGCAAGGGGGTGGAATGACAACAGTACGGTTTTTCCTCTGTGGTCCGAAAGTTTGAATGAATTACCATTATGGTCCTTCAACTCGAAATCGGGCGATGGGTCTCCCTGGTTTAACCTAGTTTCGTCTGTCATATATATCTCCTTTAATCCAGTTTCTCGAACTGATCTTTTTGGGCACCGCACAACGGGCAGACCCAATCCTTGGGTATGTCCTCGAACTTGGTACCCGGCTCTATGCCGTCTTCTTCGTATCCTTCTTCTTCATCGTATATGTATCCGCAGACTTTACATCTCCATTTTGCCATCTATATCATCTCCTAAGGTCCTATATGCATTCCAGGGAAGTATTCATCGAATTCTTCGAAATTCTTCGCCCTGTTCAGCTCCGATTCCAATATATCATAGTGATTCTGTTCCATACCTGCAAGGTATTCCAGCAAGTTTACTATCTCATCAGGTCGATCTTCGTCCTTTGCCATCTTGGCTATCTTTTCGTAAATCTCCTTGGCCGCCAATTCTGCTTCCATGGCCTGTTCGATGAGCTCAGATTCATCACTTTCATCGTCGAACCTTATGAAAGGTATCGGAACCGGCGTATCGTCAGGCAAAGTCAACTCACCGCCCGAGGTTTTCGAGTATACGTCTCTGACATATTCTTCGTGTTTTTGTTCTTCTCCGGCCAAAAATTTGAATCTGTCCGCAGTGACGAAGGTCTTTGCCTTCTTGGCCAAAAAATCGTACACTTCTCTGCTGTTAACTTCGGCCTTCGCCGAAGCACCCAGTAATTCCTCAAAGCTTATCCCTGTTATATCTATCATATGTTTTCCTCCTGATCGTGATGGGTTGATTTTCTCATTTCCTCGCCCTTTGTTGTAGTATTACCTATGTTCCCGCACGTATATAAAATATTTGCAGAAAATCCTCTGCAGTAAGGAATATCAAATATATCGGGGCGAGTTACCGTCTGTATCTTTTCGATTTCTACATATTTCATACGAACAATAGTCTTAAATACTACGAAGTATATAACCTTTTTGTACGATATTCGCAATACCAATGGCGATTAATCGTAAAAGGAAAAACGAATATGCCTAAAATAGACAGCAAAGATCGGAAGATAATCGATATCTTGTTGGATAATTCGCGCACACCCTTCACCGAGATAGCTCAAGAACTGGAGATGAGCGAGGGAACGGTGAGGAAGCGTGTTTCGAGACTGGAGAAAGAAGGTGTTATACGCGGTTACACCGTGGACATTGACCCTTCAAAACTGGGCTACAGAAGCGTGACCCTGCTCGGTCTTGACACTGAGCCGGAGGCCTTTCTGGAAGCGATAACATCATTGAGAAAATTAGACGAAGTTCGATGGGTAGCCAAATCTACTGGAGACCACATGATCATGTCCGAGATATGGACCGTTGACGATGAAGAACTGGTTAGGTTGATCGAGGAAGAGGTATGTACCGTCCCCGGAGTCAAAAGGGTTTGTCCCGCTATAATACTGAAAAAGGTAAAGTGAACTTCATGAAGATATTGGAGATACCTCACCATTCAGAGGGAATTTTTTTGGAACGAAAGAATCGTTTTTTAGGTATCGTCGATATCGACGGTAAAACCGAGAAGGTGCACGTACGGGACCCTGGCAGACTAGAAGAATTGCTCTATCCCGGAAACAAGGTATTGCTGGGCAAAGCCGATAATCCTGCTCGAAAAACGTCTTGGGATCTCATAGCCGCCCGTTTCCAAGAAGAGTGGGTCTTGGTGAACTCGGGCTTCCACCCTCAGATAGCCCGCTTTGTTCTGGAAAATGAAAAGATAAACCCTTTTGGCATCACAGATGGTTGGCAGGGAGAGAAGGCCCTGGGGAAGAGCAGGATAGATTTTTTTACGGAAACGGAAGAAGGCGAACTATGGGTGGAAGTCAAGGGTTGCACACTGGCCATCGACGGTAAAGCATTATTTCCAGATGCGCCTACAACCCGTGGCACTAGGCATGTTAGGGAGTTGATAAGTGCCGTTGAGAAAGGTCATCGTGCCGGTTTACTGATACTGGTTTTCCGTTCGACCGCAAAATGTTTTTCACCCTACGAGGAAAGAGACCCTGACTTTGCAGCAGCCTTCAGAGAGGCCATTGATAAAGGTGTAGAAGTTCATCCATTGGGATTTACCTACGAGGATGGAGATATTTATTATCGGGGAAAATTGACCGTTTGTTGAGGTGTCCCGGACATGCCAGTGGATATCTCATGAAATACAGTACATCTCTGTACAATTATGATCTCAGATATAGAATCATCCTTCGGTAAGAAAGCTAAGGTCATAAAGGACAACATCTTCAATGTTCTTTAGTTCCTCGGTAAAGCCCGATCTGGAAAACAGATAGAATTTTTCAGTACGTTCTTCGTGCCATCTGACCGAACGGCTTTTTTCCTTTAGCGAACAGTATACAGACTTTCCCACCGGTTTATTTGTCCACTTACACTCGGCAAATCCCATTGTGCGCTCCCCCTCATCGAGTCCTATCAGATCTATCTCTTCTCCATCACGCCACCATGTTCCCACACTTCCGTATTCCTTGGCCATCTGCTGTTTACAAATATCCTCAAATTTTCTCGCTGTAAAATGGTTCAGTTTATCCTTTATATCTTGGTAACAGAATGAACTCTCTTCTATCTGACTCCGATATGGGAATATGAACTTAAACCAGAAATCTACAAAATTATCCTTTATGTGATAACGATATCCCCGATACCTCTTCTGCGTGTTGGTCACTGGTTTTTC
>CAYVTG010000091.1:0-5929 GCA_964454575.1 uncultured Thermoplasmata archaeon | reverse complement strand
GAAGACGTGAACCCATCTTACGTAATGTCATGAGCTCTTCGATGGGGAAATACCCTGATTCTGCTAATGCACCGTACAAAGCCGGTGCACCGTGCCCTTTACTCAGAACGAACCGATCTCGAAGTTCCCATCTTGGTTCATCCGGTCGGTGATCCATCACTTCAAAATATAAAGCCGTGATTATGTCGGTCGCCGAGAGAGAACCTCCCGGATGACCCGAACCTGCTGCATTAGTGCTTTTAACGATATGTATTCTTATTCTTCGAGCTATCTCTTCTAGTTCCTTGATCCGGTCTACATCGAGTGCTGGCATCTGAAAATTCCTCCGTTTACTGCGGTCATCGAGATACGGTAACGGCTAACGGTTATTATCTTTTTCGGGAGCAGTAGGATCATATTCTCTGATCTCTTTTTTGATATTTTCCATCTGCCGCTGTTCGTTTTCTTTGTCAAGCGGCAATTCTGCCTGAAGCTTTTGGTCGCCTTCCATGAAACCTTCTGCAAAATACCAATCTTTGAACCATCTGAACCCGTGCTTCAACATCAGTTTTCCAAGTCTGGTCAATGGCGCTGGTACGCCCTGTGATAGATACCTAGCGGTCTCTATATCTCCACCATAAGCCACGAATAATTTACCTCCCGGTCCAAGGTGTTTAGCGAACAGAGATATCAAATACTCTTCGATATCAGAACCATAAAACGAATCGTCTGAGATGGCAAAGAGTTCTGCAAAGGGTCTATAGTGAGGGGATCTTCCCGGATACAGGCTCATGAAGAGTTCACCATGATTTGTCTTTAAAAGAAAGTAACTTTGCTCCTTCAATCTACCCGAACCCTTTTTTATTACAGTTATCCGTTCATCTGAGATGATGTTGGATACGATCTCTTCTTTCATTCCAACCATGCCTTTCCCATCTCAAGGTGTACTCTGCCTCTTGCAAAAGCTCCTACAACATCCGGAAGAAGACGGTGCTCTACCTGGAGAACCCTCTCAGAAAGACTTTCTACAGTATCGTCATAAAATACAGGCACACATTTTTGTGCGATGATGGGACCCATATCCACCTCGTTGGTGACGAAGTGAACGGAACAGCCTGAAACCTTCATACCCGATTCAAGTACTGCATTGTGCACTTTCTCTCCGTAAAATCCCGGCCCACCGAACAGAGGAAGTAACGCAGGGTGAATGTTTATCATCCTACCGTAGTATCTATCCACAAAACTGTCCGTAAATATACGCATGTATCCCGCTAAAACGATCAGGTCCGGGTCCAGAGCGTCTATTTCATCGGATATCTCGGCTTCGTGTTCCTCTCTGGTTTTACTACGGTGATCTATGACCTTGTAGGAAATATCGTGTTGTCTAGCACGTCGAATGCAGTATGCGTCCGGGTTATTGGTTATCATCAAAGATATACTCGCCGGGATATCTCCGGATTCCACAGCATCTACGATGGACTGAAAGTCAGTTCCTCCACCGGAAGCTAGTACAACTATATCTGTCATCGTTTCCTGTATATCGACGGCGGATAAAAATTTTTGGGAAATGATCTTTAAAATATAGAAAAAAAGATATACCCCTTGTTACATCTATATATCTATATCTCGAAACAGGTGAAACCGATGAAGAAAGACAAAAAGGGATCTAAGAAAAAGAAGTGAATTAAAATATTTAAAAGGGGAGGATACAGGATGTATTCCCTTTAAAGGGTCCGTGTACCTCCCGAAGTATTTTTCAGTAATCCTCGTCGTCGAAGTCTCCGCCTTTTCCTCCGCCACGACTGAATCCTTTGGATGCGATAACATCGTCTATCCTCAGTATCATGTTGGCTGCTTCCGTTGCAGATTGGATGGCTTGATTCTTTACACGGAAAGGCTCGATCACACCGGCCTTAAACATGTCTTCGATGGTTTCTGTTTCTAGATTGATACCCATGTTCTGCCCGTTCTTTTTACCATGGGCCGCCGTGAGTTTCATCAGAACATCTATGCCGTCCATACCTGCATTGGCTGCGAGTGTTCGTGGAATCACGGTCAATGCATCCGCGAAGGCCTGTGCTGCTATCTGCTCTCTTCCGGTGAGTGTTTCCGCATAATCCTTTACCGCATGAGACAGTTCTATATCTACTGCGCCTCCACCTGGTAATACTATACCGTCTTCTATTGTGATGGATATCACCTTTAGTGCATCTTCGATCGCACGCTCTATCTCATCGATAACATGCTCGGTACCGCCTCTCAGTAGAAGAGTAACAGCTTTACCTTTTGCCACATCTTCAATGAAAGTCATCCTTTCTCCGGAGATCAATCTCTCTTTGATGATGCCTGCTTTTCCTAAGTCGTCTTTGGAGAGTTCTTTTAGATTATTGATGATGTTAGCTCCGGTTGCCTTTTCCAGTTTCTCCATATCTGATTCGTTGACACTCTCGATGGCATATATCCCATTCTTTGCAAGGTAGTGCTTTGCAAGGTCATCTATGCTTTTTTGACAGAAGAGAACGTTAGCTCCTGAATTAACGACGAAATCCACAGATCTCTTTATGTAGCGTTCTTCTTCATCCAGGAACTCTTTCATTTGATTCGGTGATTTTATGCCGATAGATGCCTTCGCTTCAGTCTTCTTTATCTCTATAGCGGTGTCGAGTAGAGCTATCTTCGCCTTCTTTATTTCCCTGGGCATGTCTTGGTGAGATTTCTCTTTGTCGAGTATCATACCTTTTATCAAAGTGGAATCTTCGATCTTCCCGCCGGCTTTCTTAACGATCTTTATGTTGTCGATGTCTGCTTCGTAAACTTTTTTTGTTTTTTCGACTATCGATCGGACTGCATCTACGGCCATCCGTTGAAGCTGGATCTTGTTTGTTGCTACGGTCTTTCCGGTCATGGCCGTGGCTGCGATCTTCATCAATGTTTCGTCATCTTCAACGTCTATGTTGATCATCTGTTTTTTCAGTACTTCAGAGGCTTTTAGAGATGCTAGAAGATACCCCTTGGCTATCGTAGATGTATGTATCTTACCGATCAAATCTTCAGCCCTTTTGAGCAATTCTCCGGCGATGATGACTGCAGACGTTGTTCCGTCTCCGCACTCTTCGTCCTGTGTTTCGGCGATCTCAACTATCATCTTTGCAGCCGGATGTTCCACATCGATCTCTTTCAATATGGTGACACCGTCGTTGGTTATCACTACGTTACCCATGCTATCTACCAACATCTTGTCCATCCCCTTGGGTCCTAGTGTTGACTTTACTGCGTCTGCTATGGCTTTAGCGGCGTTGATGTCTCCTATTTGAGCATCCTTTCCTCTTTCTCTTTCAGTTCCTTCTTTTAGTATGAATATTGGTGTTCCACCCATGTACATATTTATCACCTGATTTAATAGCATGTCAGAATGAGTATTTATCCTTTTCCGTAGGGTATTAATACTAGAAAGGTGATAAATCATTTGTAGGGGAAAGTATTTTTACCCTATCTACTTACCATGAGACCTGAGTAAACTGGCACCATGTAGGAATGGTCTAAAACCCTTCCATATGCGAGGATAGCCTTACAGGGAATAACAACTGATATTCCCTGAACCTTCGTGGCTGTAAACACCCACGAAGACAGCCTGGCACTCGCCGGAACACTTCGTGCTCCACTTGCTCGCAAACCTATGGCTTGCTCATACGATGGACTGCTAGATCCTCTTCAAAAACCCTTCCATATGCGAGGATAGCCCAGCCTGGCAAGGCGATGGACTGCTAATCCATTGATGCTTTGCATCGCGGGGGTTCAAATCCCCCTCCTCGCGCTCTTTTTAACCATATCTCTCGGGGGTTCACGAGTTCATTTCTCCTGTCGATGAACTTTAGTATCATGTTACTAAGTATTACATTACTATACTGAAAAATGGGGGGATATATCTTCGAGTTCTCCACCAAGGGATGCTGTAACGTGTTTTCCCACATATAGACCTGAATATTCACAAGTGTTTTTACAGACTCAACAAAAGAAAAAGTTAAAATCGTATTGCTATGGTATACATCAAGCAATATGTCTATGAAAACATTGCCTGCCAAAGTAACTCAAAAGTTGATACACGAACTAGATGAGATCGTCGAAGAAGGATGGTATTCTTCAAGGTCCGAAGCGGTTCGAGATGCGATCAGACAACTAGTACGTAAATATCATGTTGAGAAAATAGAGAAAGATATGGAAGAAGATATCGAATGGGGTATTACAAAATCTTAGATCATATCCTCCAACCCTATAAGCATAAGCTCCTTTTGAGCTTTCAGTTTTTTTGAGAAGCCCGAACGGGAGAATAATGCGAATCTTTCATCTCTCTGGCCATCCTTCCATCTTACTTTTTTGGCTTTTTCTTTCAGATGCTCGAGTTCTCGGTAACTAACCTTTTTGTTCGTCCATTTACATTCTCCAAAAAGTATCTTGTTTCCTTTTTCGTTCAAACCGATCACGTCGATTTCGTTACCTTTGTACCACCATCTTCCAACTTCCCCGTAATCGTGATTTTTTCTGACGTATCTTTCACATATCTCCTCAAAAACTGGTCCCATGTATCTGTCGTATTCCGATCTCACTTTTTCTAATATCTTGTCAGGATCATCTTCTATCCTGCCTTGGTAAGGATATACGAAAGAGAGCCAGAAACGAAAGTAACTGTCGGTCACCCTATAATGAAAATTCTTCTTTTTTGCCGGTTCCGTGATGGGATATTCTCTTGTTATGATATTTAATCTCTCTAGGACATTTAGATATTTGTTAACATTGGTTATGGATACCTTACTCTTATTTGATATCTCGTTCAGTTTTGTTGCTCCGTCGATGATGGCTTTGATGATGTTGAAGTAAACGTTAGTTTTCCTGAGTTCTTCTCTGAGAAGTATCTCAGCTTCCTCGTGGAGTATATTCAATTTGTTCAAAAATGTGTCCCTTATGTTCTCATAAAATCCTTTATCTTCGTCGAACTCTTTTAGATAGAAAGGGACGCCTCCGAAGGCTCCATAAGTTCTGATCAGATCTTTTTTATCATAACTCGGAAGAAAATCGCCTATGTTGCTTAACGGGATCTCAGTGAGCTTCAGCTGACCTGTCCGTCTTCCATAGATTGGGCTTTTTTGATCTAAAACCTCAGATTCCATCATACCTATAGATGAACCTGTGAGTATCAAGAATATATTTTCTTGGATGAGTCTTTCATCCCAGAGGTGCTGCATCTCAGAAAGTATCTCCCTGTTTTCTTCGATCCAGTATGGGAACTCATCTATTATAAATACGAACTTATCTTCTTGACCTGATCTTTCCATGATGTCCTCAAAAATTCCTTGAAGATTTCTCGGTTCCGGGATGAACACATCATGTTGTTGGGAAAATTCATCTCTCATCCTCTTTAATTCCAATGAAAAATCCTGTCTCCGGGCTAGAAAGTAAAAACTAGGTTTGTCTTCTGCGAATTTTTTTGCCAAAGTGGTTTTTCCTATGCGCCTTCTACCGTAAAGTATCAGGAGATCCGCCCTCTTCTTTTGGTACATTTCGTTCAACCCATCGAGTTCATTTTTCCTGTCGATGAACTTTAGTATCATGTTACTAAGTATTACATTACTATGTTAAATAATTTTGGGATATCTCTTCGAGTTCTCTGTTAAGCCTGGTTGTCACGTATTCTTTCCGTCTATCACCACACACTGCCACACACCAGCTCGCCTTTGATGTATTATACGTTTCAGAAAAGATTATATACAATGTAAACACATATGTTTACGTGGTAACATGACTCAGGTACAAGTAAGAGTTCCAGACAAAATGATCGAAACCTTGGATTCGTGGGTAAAAGAAGGAAAATTTAAGAGTCGAAGTGATGCCATAAGGACAGTATTAACTTGACATTGTTAAATTGTACAAAGGGATAGATGATATTTAAATAACA
>CAYVTG010000090.1:0-6191 GCA_964454575.1 uncultured Thermoplasmata archaeon | reverse complement strand
ACCAACAGAGGAACCAACAGAGGAACCAACAGAAGAGCCAGTGACTCAAGATCATGTTAAAACGTTGATATCTAACATCAAAGAGATGATAATCACCGCAAGGGATCAGGACATAGAAGTTGAGAAGGCCGGCGAAGCGATTAACAAGGGTATGAGGGCCATGAAAGAAGATGATCGTAACGCTGCCGCACAACATCTTGAAGAGGGGCTTTCGTGGATCAAATCCAAGATAGATGAAAAACTGGATGAAACAGTTAGACTAGTTGAAGGAAAGCTGGAAGAAGCCGAAGAGGGAGAAGCTGCTTCAGAGGCCGAAAAATATCTCGAGCAGGCCAAGGATATATTGAAAGATGGATACGACAAAAAAGCATTTACGCTCTTAAGCAAAGCTGCAGTGAAGGCAGAGGAAGCAAAAGGTCCGGCTGCAAAAGCGAGAGATGCGGTGGAGTCTATGGATCGATTCATCAAAGATGCGGAAGCATTGGATCTAGATGTAGGAGAAGCCGGACAGATCATCGAAAGTGCAAGAGAACATATCGAAAATGATGATATACAAAGTGCACTGAAAGAGGTAGATCGGGCAAGAGAAGCGGCTCTGAGTAATATCCGTGAGGGCTTAGACGAAGTGTTAGACGAAGCCCATGAGCAGCTGAAGAAGGCTAAAGTATCCGGACTGAATATTTCGAAGCCAATTTACTTGATCAAAGAGGTCAAAAAAGCCGAGAAGTCCGGAGATGTGGAAGCCTCCGTTGCATATCTGAAAAGATACAAGGACGAGATGCAGTCTATGAGGGAATGATTTGGAAATAAACTCAGATCTGGATATATCCGTTAAAGAGGGGGTTTACCGACCGGATGACGATTCATATCTGTTAGTTAGCTTGATAGAAGTCAACAAGGGAGATAGTGTTCTGGAGATCGGCTGCGGTTCAGGTGTGATCTCGATCCACTGTGCGCTGGCCGGAGGTAAGGTTACGGTCGTGGATATCAACGATGAAGCGGCCAAGCTTACAAAAATCAATGCCAAAACGAACGGTGCTGAACTTCAAAACGTCCTGGTAGGAGATATGTTCGAACCGGTCAAAGGTAATTGGGATGTGATGATCTTCAATCCCCCTTATCTACCCAAGATCGAAGGGTCCGATACAGATGTTCGATGGGACGGTGGTGAGAGAGGAGACGAAACGATACTACGATTCCTTGAAGAGGCCCGAAGATATATGCATGAAGATAGTAGACTGTATCTCTGCGGCTCGGATATGTCTCCCATGGATGAGATCCAAGGATTTATAGAGCAGCATTATACCGTGCATGCAACGAAAGAGAAGAGGTATGATTTTGAGACGCTCTATGCCTTTGAGCTGCGGAAACAGTAAATTTAATAAGTGACCACTAAAGATGGGTGCTCTGCAGCTATCAGGATGTGTTAAAATGGATCAAGAAATAAAGAGTATCGGATATGAGAAGAGTAAGGTAAAGAAGGGGTATACGGGAAAGACATTGTACGTTGACCTCAGCAAGAAAGAGATAAACACAAAAGAGGTCACGGAACAGATGAAGGAACTCTTCGTGGGTGGTAAGGGATTTGACCTTTGGCTTATGTGGAATGGAGTCAAAGATGATACAAAATGGGACGACCCGGAAAATGAGATATGTATATCTAGTGGCCCTTTGGGCGGCAGCACAATATATCCTGGGAGCGGTAACAGTTTAGTTACTTCCATATCACCGCTTACCGGTTCGATCATAGATTCCAACGTCGGCGGCTACTTCGGACCGCTGCTGTTATTCGCCGGTTTCGATGCTCTTGAGATACAGGGAAGATCTGACGAGGAAGTGATAGTTTACATAGATGGTATCGAGAAGACAGTGAGCTTCCATAAACCGCCGAAAGACCTCCCCGATGATTCCTACGGGATAAGCCATAAGTTGACGGAATTATACGGTAAAGACGATCCACGACAGGTATCCGTTGTTTCGTCCGGACCCGGTGCGGAGAATACGTTCTTCGGCTGCTTGAACTTCAGCTGGTACGACTTGAATCGTAAAGAGGTGAGATACAAGCAGGCTGGCAGGGGTGGTATCGGTACTGTTTTCAGAGATAAGAACATAGTCGCACTGGTGGTAAGATCCAAAGGAGAGAATAAAGGTATCAATCCGGCGGACCCGGAAAGGCTCAAGGAGGCTGGGAGAGCACATTCAAAAGAGATAGTCACACTGGACAAGAAACAGAACGATATGGCCTCCGTAGGTACGGCGCATCTGACACCGATAATGAACGATTTTGATCTTCTGCCGACACACAATTACCAGTATGGTTCTCACAAAGACGCCGACGGATTGAACGAAGAGGTCTTTAGAAATAAATTTGACAAAGGCTACGACGGGTGCGTAAGCGGGTGTACCGTACAGTGTGCACACTGTGTTACCAACTTCGAGATATCGACAGGATCTTATAAGGGACAAAAGGTACTGGTAGACGGTCCGGAATACGAGACCATCGCAGGATGTGGAAGCAACTGTGGTATCTTCGATGCAGACCATGTTATAGAGATGAATTTTTACTGTGATACATACGGTGTAGACACCATCTCGGTGGGTACGGCTACTGCATTCGCCATGGAATGTGCGGAGCGCGGACTCATACCAAAAGACGTTATCCCGGGAACTACCTTGGAATTCGGTAACAAGGAAGCGGCCATGGAGATACTTCACCAGATGGGCAAAGGCGAAGGCTTCGGTGCCGTGGTAGGTAAAGGCGTTAGACGTATGAAAGATCACTTTGCCAAGGAATACGGTGCCGACAGAGAACTCATGGAGGATATCGGTATGGAGTGCAAGGGCCTAGAGTACTCGGAATACATGACCAAAGAATCGCTCGCACAGCAGGGAGGCTACGGACTGGCACTCAAAGGACCTCAGCACGACGAAGCATGGCTCATATTCTTGGATATGGTGGAGAACTTCATGCCTACCTTTGAACAGAAGGCGGAGGCACTGCATTGGTTCCCCATGTGGAGGACCTGGTTCGGTTTGAACGGCCTGTGCAAGTTACCCTGGAACGATATAGTGCCGGAGGACAACAAAGAGAATGCAGAGCCGGCCAAGGTGATGAAACACGTTAAATGGTATGCAGATTTCTTCTCAGGAGTCACCGGTCGGGAATCGGAAGCCGATGATCTAATAAAGATGTCTGAAAGGGTTTACAACTTCCAGCGTATATTCGGTAAGAGACTCGGTTACGGCACAAGGGATACCGATAGTATACCTTACAGATCGGTCGGACCTGTGACCGTTGAAGAGTACGAATCCAGACAGGAACGCTATGACGACCAGTTAAAGGGATCGGTCGATGTGGACCCCGAAGGTATGACCACTGAGGAAAAGATGAAAGCTATCAGAGAATATCGTGAAGCTCAATATCAAAAACTAATGGACGCTGTTTACAAGCGAAGAGGTTGGAGCGAAAACGGAGTACCCACCAAAGAGAAGATGAAGGAACTGGGCTTCGGCGATATACCAGAGGTCATGGAACTAGCCGATTAAAAGTTTCCATTAATATTATATACGCCCATGTCGTTATTGGGTTAAAGAATGAATCGATATGATATAGGTGAAAGTAAATGGGAGAAGAATCACAAGTAGGTATGATGGAACGGGTAAGAGGCTATCTCCGTACCAAAGCGATAATGCCTTCCGATAAGGTAGACCAGTACGTAACAGGCCACCTTCCGGAGCTGATAACCGATTACAAATTGGCTCTTCGAAGAGATCTTAAAGGGGTTGATAAGAAGATCGAACAGTTCGTGGCAGATATGGACGAGGTCAAAGATTGGAAAGCATCGACCGAAGATAGAATGGAAGAGGCTAGGCACAGAGTCGAACGCTTGGAGAAAAGATACGGTGTGGAGGAGGAATAGATATGTGGGGAATCTTGATATTGATAATCCTGGTGTTCGTTATCGGAATACTTTATCTCAGACACAGAGCTAGAAATCAAGCACTAGAGCAGATGTATGGCCATTTACCTAACCACGTCGAGCTGTATTTTGTTGAATACTTCGACAATATAGTCGATAATTGGGACTTGATAGATAAAGATAAGGCCCATGAATGGGCTGAGGGTATGCAGGCAAGGTTGGGCAGTGTGTCCAACGAGATCCAAGCACTGAAGAATAAGAGCACGAATATCGACAAACAGCTCGATACGGTGGAAGACAGGATCAATACCATGGAACGAAACGTATCTGATGAGGAGATAATATGAGTGTAGAAACCATAATCACGGAAAACTTCATGACCATATTCTATTCGCTTGTGATAATAATCATACTTGCATTGATAGCAAAGATGGTCAACACAAGAGAACAAGAGAAAGCGAGAAGAGAGCTTGCGGATCTGAGATTGAAGGCTAAAAAAATGGATATGCTGGAAAAAGAGAAGTATATAGAGCATCTGAAGGAAGCCTCCATGGTATTGCGGGATGATGAAAAAACCAAGATAGATGAGATAGTAAGAGATAAAGCTATACTATCGAGAAGGTCTCTGGCGCTTATGAACGAACTGGAAGAACGGATGCAGCGCCTTGAACGAGGAGCCGATAACGCAAAGCTCCTGAGAACACTTAAGGATCTGAAGGATGCAGAAACCGAATTATTCGGAGGAGATGTTTGAATATGTCTGAATATATTGATGAAAAACCAACCGGCGATAACATCCTGGACAAATTGCAGAATATGTTGTTTCCCGGTGAGGTAGAGATAGAGGGAAGCGGCTACAAGAGAACTGTGATAGACCGAAGCATAGAAAAATATCTAGATCAGCATTTTGATGAGTACATAGATGAGTACGGTCTTGTGAGAGAGCTAGATCTTAATATATACGAACAGAAGTATGACGGCATCGTGGAAGATATCAAAGATGTAAAGGAATTTCAAAAGGACGCTGCAGCGGAGATAGCCGTCTTAAAACGACGTTTGGACAAGATAGAGACACACATATTGTAGAGGTGTGTAAATTGATCAAAAATAAAGAGATGTTGAGTAAAGTCGTGAACAGCTATATACTGGCTCAGGGCGACCAACCCTATAAACGATTGAAGTTACTGCAAAAATATCTCAAAACAAAGAAGGTCGCAGATATCGGTATAAAAGAGCTCCGTGACCTCGTAAATCGTCAGATCACTATAACTGAGAACAGGGAACGTATCGATAAGGTAGAATCCCTACTTTTCACTCAGGAAGGAAGACCGAAAAAGAACAAGTACGGTAGTGCATTCTGCAAAAAGTGTAAGATGTTTAAAGATCATGAAAAGGAATGCCCGTACTGCGGAGGTCTCGAATTAACGTTATGATGGAGATATGATATGAAAACCATCCTGTATTCTGAAATAATAAGGCGAAGTGTCCAAGTTCCAAATGAGAAGACCCGAGCAAAGATAGTGGAGATAATTGCATGTGTCGGGAAGTCTTACTGGTCGGCAAGAGAGGTGATGGTCGAATCAGGGCTAATAGACAAAGAAGGTGCTTTTTATCCCGTGGACATCTTCTCGGGGATAATGGAAGACGGAGATATAGTCCTAAAGAAGTACATCAAAGGACGAGAAACACCCAATACTGCAAAGCCACTGTTTCTTTCACGGTTGATCAAGAAACCCATCGAGGATGTAGAAGGTCAGGAGATCGGCAAAGTGTATGATTTTGAATTATACGCAGGCAAAAAACCGTGGATGGTTTGGAAGATACTAGTAAATCCACTGGGATTGAATCCTGCAAAAAGAAGATTGAGGATACCCACTAGCTCCGTGACCGATATCAAAGGAGATAGGATACTTCTTTCTACCAAAGTGAAGGGCGTAGATAAATGATATGGACCATCGCAGTAATATTGGTTATCATTTTCATAATCATCGCTATCTTTTTAGCTTTAAGGCACACAAAGATAGAGAAAGCAGCAGCCGAGGGAGACGAATACTACGACCGTGTCAGTACCAAAACTAAGAACATCAGGCATAGATTATCACGAGTGAAAAGAGATGCACGAGGGCTAAAACTGGATCTAAAAGATGAAAAAAGGAGAAAATAGTGATGACAGATCCAGTCGAACTTAAGGTAAAGAAGAGTATAATCGGTCAAAGCGGTAGGGCTAGGATATCAAAGGACACCTTCGATAAATTGGGCACAAAAGAACTC
>CAYVTG010000089.1:0-6390 GCA_964454575.1 uncultured Thermoplasmata archaeon | reverse complement strand
CTGATCGAACATGGAAAAAATATCATTCAAACTTCACACGGCTGAACTCTTACCAAACTTTCAACCATATTTCGCAGCAAGCTTAGACAAATATAATATATATGACCCCCTATCTGAAGTAAGTAATGAAAGAATAAAAAGGTGAAGAAATACTATGAAAATAAATTTCCTCGGAGGAGTAAGCGAAGTAGGTCCACTATCCATGGTTATGGAATACAAGGGCACAACCTTCATTTTCGACCACGGGATGCTTCCGGCGGACCCACCGGAATATCCTATGAGACCCCCAATGGTAGATTTTGTTATGTTATCACATTCACATCTAGATCATTGTGGTATGCTTCCCACTTTAGTAAGAACTTACGGCGTACCGATACTATCCACACACCCAACGATAGAGGTAGCAGAGCTTTTACTTTACGACAGCTTGAAGATAGCAGAGATAGAAGGATATCCACTATTCTTCGACAAATCGGACATAAAGAAGACGAAAGCCGCCTTCGATATGGTAGGATACAACTCGAAGCGAGACATAGGTGGTATGGAGATAGAGATACATTCGGCAGGCCACATACCCGGCTCCGCGATGTTTGAATTGAGAGGGGATAAAACTACCCTCTTCAGCGGAGACATAAACACAAAAAACACACGCCTTCAGTGGGGTGCACATCCTGTTAAATGTGACACATTGATAATGGAAACCACATACGGTGGTCAAGACCACCCCGACAGAGCGGAAACCGAAAAGGATCTTCTCGACACGGTAGATGATACTCTGAGTAAAGGCGGCCAGGCGATTATACCCGTTTTTGCAGTAGGACGAACACAAGAGATACTCATGCTGCTCGACGAAGGAGATTATGATATCTGGTACGACGGCATGGGACGAACGGTGAACCGTATATATCTAAATCACGAAGGCTTTTTGAGATCACCGGATGCGCTAAGACGTGCTGTGAATAACGCCAATCAAGTACATTCGTACAAGATGAGAAAGAAGGCCATGGACGCAGAGGTCATCGTATCCACAAGCGGGATGGTCTCAGGCGGACCGGTTTTGAACTATATATTAAACAAAAGAAAGGACAAGAATTCTTCCATCTTGCTTACCGGTTACCAAGTACCCGGTACTAATGGAGACATGCTGCTTGAAAAAGGTGCTATACAGGACAGAGGCGCTACTATACCCATAGATTGTGAAGTAAAACGCTATGATTTCTCTGCACACGCCGGACACTCGGAACTATTGGAATTCGCCCGAGGCTGCGATCCGGAAGATATCGTATTGATGCACGGTGATTCACGCGAACTGGTAGCTGAAGATCTATCTGAATTCAACGTACACATACCAAAAGAGGGCGAGGTATTGGAGTTGTGATAGGAAATGACCGATCATTATGTGCGTAACGAAATCCGCCGATTTATCATGGAGGATGTTGGTTACGGAGACATCACGTCCGATCTTATATGCAGCGACAAAACCGTTAATTGTCATATCATAGCAAAAGAAGATCTAATTGTAAGTGGTATCAGAGAAACAGGTATGGTCTTTGAAGAGTTCGGAGCATCTTGGACTTCCACATTATCATCCGGAACCAAGGTGAAAAAGAATACAATACTCATGGAGGTCCGGGGTTCACAACGGGACGTGCTCACAGCCGAACGTTTGGGACTGAATATTCTTATGCGTATGTCCGGTATCGCAACGGAGGTGAGTAAGATGGTAAAGCTTGCCGGCGATACTAAAGTTGCGGCAACTAGGAAGACCACGCCGGGATTCAGGTACTTCGAGAAGAAGGCTGTAGTCCATGGCGGCGGAGACCCACATCGGTATCGACTGGACGATATGATCTTGATCAAGGACAACCACATCAAATCTGCCGGTGGCCTGGAGAAAGCTATATCTCTGGCAAAAAAAGGCTCGATATACAAAAAGATCGAAGTAGAGGTAAACTCTAAAAGCCCGGCTTCTAAGGCTGCCCGACTTGGAGTAGACATAATCATGCTGGATAATATGTCTCCTAAAGAGGTAGAGGAGGCTTACAAAGAGATCAAAGACATCGACCCACACATAATAGTTGAAATCTCGGGCAATATCAACAGGGATAATATAGCAGATTATGCACCCTTTGCAGATGTTATCTCAAGCGGTGCTATAACTCATTCTGTAAAAGCTTCTGATGTTTCTATGAATATAATATCATAGGGTAGGCAAACATGTCGCATCTTTCCATCGCTCGGTTCGTTATCGGTATTTGCTTTCTTTCGGTAGCAGCTTTAATGGACATAAGAACAAGGCGTGTGACCGACAAACTATGGATCGCCATGGCAGGTGCCGCCGTATCTATATTGTCATATCAACTCATCGCTGAAGGTGTAGGTTGGAGATATTACCTGATCTTCGTTCCGATCGCAGTACTTCTTTCCGAAGCATTTTGCGAACTTCCCGAATTGCACTCAGAAAGTGGCATGAATTTGTTAACTACAGCGTGGTTCGTTTTACCGGTGATCACCATCGCATACCAAATTTCCACCATAGGTCACGACATATTCTTTTGGTCACTTCTTGCCATACCGATAATGATGGTCATCGTATTCATACTGTATTACTTTGCCATACTTTACGGCGGTGCAGATGCGAAAGCAGTACTGGTTCTGGCTATCTTGGTACCGTTCTACCCTCATATAAACGGTATCACCCGTTCCGGTCTATCCCCACAACAAGTTCCACTCATGCAGATACTGTTTCCCTTCACATTCATCATCCTTTTGAACGCTTCACTGATAATGCTGTTCGCCCTTCCGTTTTATCTTATGATCAATCTAAAAAATAAGGATATGGGGTTCCCACAGATGCTTTTTGGATATAAGATGAACGTAGATGATGTGCCCCACTCATTTGTCTGGCCCATGGAACGCTACGACGAGAGCGGAGAACGGAGCATCAAATTATTCCCAAGAGATGATAGCGAGGACGTATTGACAACCCTACGAAATAGAGGCATCAAGCGTGTGTGGGTCACTCCCAAGATACCTTTTATCGTACCCATATGTATCGGTTTTGTGGTCTCCTTCTTGATAGGTAACCCGATATCTTATATGCTGTAGCAAGGTTTATTAGACACCCCTTAGTTTTGAATAATAAGGTTTACGAAAGGTTTATATACTTGTTATTCGGTTATGTAAAAACTGAACAAACGCATACCTTAACCATCGGAGGAAAAAGAGTTTGCTTATACAAGGAAAGGTTGTCAATATAATCGATAGAGACGTGATCATCGGTCGGTTTCCACGTTCGATCCCCTTGGGGAGCAGCGTTGTGGATAATCGAAGAAAGCATCTAGGTGTAGCTCACTCTCTGTTGGGACCCGTGGATGATCCTTACGTAGAGATCAGGGTGAAAAACAGATTGACCAATCCCATATCCATGATGGAAAGGAGCGTGTACGTAGAGGTGGAATAAATGGTGGAAGATATAGAGGAATTAAAAGAGAAAAAGAGCGAAAGGGAAGAAACTATCGTTGAATGTCCGGAGTGCGGGAGTAAGCATCTTGCCCAGGATTACGATAGAGGTGAATTAGTCTGTGAAGACTGTGGTCTGGTAGTTGATAATCAGTATATCGATTCGGGACCGGAATGGCGTTCCTTCGACATGCAGCAGGAAGAAAGCAGGGCGAGAACAGGGGCACCTATGACCGAGATGGTACACGATAAAGGACTTTCAACGGGTATCGACCGTTCCAACAGGGATTCTTATGGTCGAGCCATACCCAGCAAGAAAAAGGCTCAGATATATCGACTACGTAAATGGCAGAGAAGGATCAGGGTTTCAGATGCTACAGAAAGAAACCTTGCGTACGCACTACAAGAATTAGATCGTATGGCATCCACCATGGGTTTACCGAAGAACATACGCGAACGTGCCGCAGTGGTTTACCGAAAAGCAGTAAAAAAGAATCTTATACGCGGCCGCAGTATAAACAGCGTTGTTGCAGCTTCACTCTACGCAGCGTGCAGAGACGCGGGCGTTCCACGTACGCTAGACGAGATCGCCGACGCATCGGCTTCCGATCGAAAAGAGATAGGCAGAACTTACAGATTTTTGAGCAGAGAATTGGTACTCAAACTAAAGCCTACCAGGCCAGAAGAATATCTGGGGCGATTCTGCAGTGAACTAAATCTCGGTGGCAAGGTTCAAAAAGTTGCCGAAAGCATAATCAAAAAAGCCGAAGAAAAAGAGCTTATTTCCGGTAAAGGTCCAACCGGCCTGGCCGCGGCAGCGATATACATCGCTTCCATACAGGAGAATAAAAGACGAACTCAGCGGGAGGTAGCCGATGTTGCTGCTGTGACAGAGGTCACCGTTAGGAATAGGTACAAGGAATTGGTACAGGAATTAGACCTGGATATAGAGGTATGAACCGTACGGCCTGACGTTTTTGGGAAAGTCGTAAAGATGCATCTGATAATATTTGACCTGGACGGGACACTGTTCAACAGTGAAACATCGGTATTACTCGGGGTTCAGGACGCACTTAAAGCAGTAGGGCTGCCTCCATCTAGGGACGATTTTATACTATCTCTCATGGGCGAGAATACCGAAAATTTCTGCACCAAGTTATTATCCTCTTATGGTAAAAAAGGCATGGATACATACAGAGATTTTCTAAAAGCTCTGTGGGTATCCGAGGCAAAACAGATCGAATCGAACGGAGAATTATTCGATGGTGTACCCGAAGTTCTTGAAGAATTATCTCACATGGGACACAAACTAGCAGTATGCAGCAACGCCACAAAAGAGTACATAGGGCATGTGCTTAAAACCCAGGGTATCGCACAATATTTTGACTATACAAAGAGTGCGGACGAGATGAAAAATAAAACCCACGGGATCAAAGAATTGCTGGCGTCCACAGAACATTCTGAAGCGGTTATGGTGGGAGACCGGATACACGATCTCGAAGCCGCCGCCGCTAACTCCATACATTTTATCGGTGCACTATACGGTTACGGTGGAGATGAAGTTAGAGATGCCGAGTATGTGGCAGAAATGCCTACGGACATAATCTTGTTCGTAGATGAAATATGACCGACCAAAAGATTAATCTCTTAACCGGCTTATCCAATAAACGGTATAAAACATGTCATGGATAAAAGAGATAGAAGAGGACGAGGCGGAAGGGAAGCTTGGAGAACTATACGGAAGCCTGAAAAAACAGCGCGGTAAGATATCCAATATAATGAAGGTTCACAGCCTCAATCCCAACGCGATGGCGTCACATCTAGATCTCTATATGAGCATAATGTTTCGGGACCGAAAGATATCTCGGGAAGAATGCGAGATAATAGCGGTCGTCGTATCGGCATCCAACGGCTGTAAATATTGTATAGAACATCACTCAGAGGCACTTAAGCATTATTGGAAGGATGATCAAAGGATAAATGAGCTGATAACGGACCTCCACCGGATGCCTTCCTTAAACGAAAGAGAGAAAGGGATAATTAAGTACGCAAAGAAGCTTTCTGAGAACCCGGATAAAATAGAAGCAAATGACATCCAAGATCTACGTAAAATAGGATTGACAGACAATGAGATACTTAACATCAACCTCATCACCAGCTACTTCAATTTTGTCAACCGCATCGCTCTAGGCCTGGGCGTGGAAGTCTCTCCGGTTGAAAAAGAAGGTTACAATTATTGAAAACCGGAGTGTGACGATGAACTATACCAAGCAAAAGGATTTTATACCTTTAATCATCTAATTAATATGATAAACATGTACGAAACATTGGATTCATTGAGCTTCAAGGAGATAATCGGTTATTCCATCGAGGCGGAAGAGAACGCATATCGGTTTTATACAAAGATGGCAGAAAACTTATCTGAGCTTCCCGCTCAAAGATATTTTTCACTGGCGTCGGATGAAAAGATGCACAAATCAGAACTACTGAAGCTGCATAAACGTATATTTGGCAACACGGATCATGTGGTCCCCGACAATAAGGAGTTACCCCCTCATGAAGGGGACGTTAAGGTCGATACGATCCTCAATCTGATACAGTCATTGGATGCGGCGATCAGGAGCGAACATAACGCCTATAAGATCTACAGCTACCTTGCAAAAAAACAGCCGAAACATAAAAAATTCTTCACTTATCTTGCCAGCATGGAGCACGGTCACTACGAATCGTTGAAGGAAGAAAAGCAGATGTACGAAAAGGGGATAAATACAAAGGAGATAAAGGGAAGCGAGGATCCCACCATCTGGAGAGAGGAAGAAAGAGAAAACATCTCCAGCCAAGTGAGATGATGCGAATCAAGATATAGAATATCTTCGTAAGAGTTCAGCCGTGTGAAGTTTGAATGATATTTTTTCCATGTTCGATCAG
>CAYVTG010000088.1:0-6960 GCA_964454575.1 uncultured Thermoplasmata archaeon | reverse complement strand
TTACCTTAAATCAGGGAGAAGGCTTCCCTCCTTCAGGGGGGGAGATGAATGCCACTTTCACTTACCTCTCTCCCTTTTGAATATTAAATAGTAACACAATCATGGTTAACCATATGAGGCGAACGAACAGCTTCAAGATAGAGTGGGACAACCCCGAGGAAGCTAGAGAGTTAGCTTTAGGTTGTTCTACTCTTTGGAACAAGCTAAATCATAAGAGAAGACAGTCTTTTTTCCATGAGAAAGGATTTGACTGTTCTTCTGATGAACTTTATGACGACTTTAAAGAATCCCTCCTCCTTTCTGAGGAAGCACAGCTTCCTCATCATGAGAGGAATTTTTCAATTCCTAGTAATTCAAGGGGAGGGAGTATGTCAAATCGTTCCCAAATACCAGAAATTTTCGATCGGCGTCATTCGAGAGAGCGTACCTGACAGCGTTGACGACGGCGTTCTTTATCTGGCCCCCGGAGAACCCGTACCTTTTGGCCAACGCCGAGATATCGACGTCTTCAGAGAGTGGAAGTTCTTCCGGTATATGGCCCGACCATATATTCTCCCTGGCATTTTTGCAGGGCATCGGGAACTCCGCCTTCAGGTCTATCCTTCTCTCGAAGGCGGTGTCTATGATCGTGGATATGTTGGTCGTTAGTATGAAGATCGCCGAGGATGGTGAAGAGAGGTACGGGTTGACGGAAGGGGGGAGGCGATCGATCTGAGAACGGAAAGGTGCGGATGAAATATAATATCACTATCAAACGATAGTTTTTGGGGTGCTTTTTGAAGTTTCTCCGCAATGGTTATTATCTTGTTATCATCTCATACCTTGAAAGAAGTTTTCATCAACAAAAACGGTGAGCATCTTGAAGGATCTCAAAGAACATATGGAGAATATCCCCCCGGACATATGGCTACCCGAATTGGATATCATAGCGGAGAATGTATGTTTTTTCCAAGAAGGAGGTCGATCGTATGTCAACGAGTTCGATATAGCGATCCATAACCTTGATACGGCGCTTGGACCTTACTATAAAAAGGGGTTGATGGGATTTATAAATGATCCTGAACGGATTGGAAATATTGAGTCTGCCGATATCGGTAAATTGATGAAGGAATTGAACAGGGTCTGTGTGAACATCGGTCATTACGATCTTGGAACGAAGGATAACGGAAGGACTATCGAAGCGTCATTGAACAAGATACTCATCGAGAATGGGGTGGATGAGCTCATTCGCCTACCTACGGGCAACATATCGCCTTGCGAGGTGGCTGTGGAGATATTCGGGTCCGATACCATATATCAGCATTGTGATGAGATAATCAGAACGATAAAAAGGCCCGGAGCCTTGATAGATAAATTATATGAGCCGATAATGGTGACACCATTATGGGAACATCAAAAAGATGCCTTGAAGAAGTGGTTGAAAAATGACTGTCAGGGCTATGTTGACATGGCCACCGCTACAGGAAAGACAGTACTCGGAATAGCTACCATCGCAAGTTTGTACGGTAGATTACATCCGTTGGATTCGGATCTGAATAAACGCGATACCAAAGAGAACATATATGTTCTCATCGTCGCCCACGATAATCTTGTTTTGGAACAGTGGAGAAGAGGATTGGACGAGCATCTCGATATCCCTCAGGAGATAACAGGTCTTAAAGATACCGATGAACCCACCGATGTGTACCTAAGATGGGGGACGATAACGTTTGTAACGTCTCAGGCACTTAGGGGTATAAGTGGGAAGTACGATCTGGTGATCTTGGACGAGATCCACAGCTATCCAGGCGATGTGGAGATATTCTCTGATCATATCGTTGATGGTGGATCAAAGATAATAGCCCTGTCCGGGTCGATCGATGTTACCGAAACACAGACTCTGGAGATCCGGAGAACCCTTGACAAACATCTGAAGAGGGTGAAGGAATATACGCTCACTCAAGCTAAAAGGGATGGGATAATACCCCGATTCGACTGGAACGTGGTCTACACCGGCTATGGAGGGGACACCTCGAAGCTAGAGACTACGACACAGCAGTGTAAAGATCTGTTTGATGAGATACGAGAGTACGATGAGAATCCTACCTTAAAGGGATATGACGATCTGAGGTTGTTCGCCCAGACAAGGGAAGGGATCGAGCTGAAAGAATACAACGAATACTTCAGACTCCTGGCTGCCCAGGTCAATGCCAGAAGGATGTTTGTGTGGAACCAAGCGCCCAGTATGGATGTGATGACCACCGCTTTGAAAGAACATGTAAAGTCGAAAAAGTGCCTTGTACTCCTTGTATCCAACGAACAGGTCAAAGAGATGGAGGATCATCTGAAGCGTGACCCGTCGGTAGATGATGACAGGATATGGACTATAGCGGGAGAACGAGACGCAAAGGCCCAAAGGGACCTCATCGACGACTTCGATGAACAGGAGGGAGGAGGTGTGTTGATAGGTACCGGAAAAAGGCTGGGGGTCGGGGTTGACATAAAGAATGTGGAAGTGGTGCTGAACATGGTGGCAGGGCGAAGGGTCAACAAGACCCTCATACAGCGCATGGGAAGGATGCTCAGGAACCCCGAAGGAAAGAGGAAGCCTGTATTCTACAACTTCGTGCCCATTCCAACCACCGAAGTGGTCAGTGATCCCAGGGAGGACGGTAAGGAGATCCTCGAAGCGGCCAGCCAATATCTGGCCCTCGGAGATGTCATCGAAAGAAGACCTGCGTTCTCGGTCCACCCCAAAGAGATCGAGAGGTCGCTCAGAACCCTCGAAGAGGAGGGAAGGAAATTTATCAAGGAACTCATAGAAGATGATTCTTACCTACGACCATCATTGATCGGGGTCACCAGGGGCGGTAAGAAGGATTCCATCACCTATCTCAAGGAAGATATTCTGGGTTCGACTTTCCCGGAGGAAGGGAGCCTTCTTGTACGGCGATTTGGTATCCATAAGAGAAAGAAAGTGCCGGAGAGTGCGAAGAAGAAAGTACGGAAAGAGGTTGAACCCGGTGAAGAGAAGAAGGGATTCGATTTCTCCAAGGTGAAAGGTACGCTGGAATGGTTCGGAAGGAAGCTGGGGGAGGGGTGAAGAAGAGGCTGGTTCAATCTACGAACAATTTTTCTATATCATCTTCATTATTTTTGGATCATCGGGGACGGCAGTTTTTGTTATGAAACTCGGCAGTTTTGATTATGAACAATGGCAGTTACCGGACGTTGTTGATATCTGCTGGAAACGCATGCGTTTCCACCGACATTTGGAATTCCATGGGAATTCCGAAACGTATTATTGACATGCCGTTGTTGATAATTTTTCATAGGATAACTGCCGTTGTTCATAATGATTTGGAGGGTGAGTGGGAGGGGGAATTGTATAGGTCTGGATGTAGGAAATAACTGCCGTAGTTGATAATGCGAGAAAAAAATTTGGGTTGAGGGAGGAGAGTTATTCCCCCCATACCCCCAACAACTTCAACCTCTTCTCAAACCCACCGCGCTCCGCAGCCTTCTCCCGCCTCATCTCTTCGAACTCCCCCACCGTAACACCCTCCAACTCCAGAATCGCTCGCATAACTTCAAGAACATCGACTAGTTCGTCAACCTCACCAGACTCAAGGAACTCATCGACCTCCTCCTGAAGCTTCTTCTTTAGGTATAAGGCGAACTCCTCATCGTCCATGACTTCTACTTTGCATTGTTTGCCTTTCGATTCGATAATCCCAGGGATCTTATCGCGGATCAACTTGTCGTATTTTTTCAAGTTACCATTTAACCACATATTGGGCTTAAAGTCGGACAATAACCCGTTATTATAGTGGAGAACCTAATGAATATGACTATTCAACGGTTCTCCACTGCTACTGGCGAACGAACTATAAGTATCAGTAGTTACGTTCGCCACTATAAAACCTAATCCGAATCATTTCAATCAAAATATCCGATATATAGTTTTTTCAGAACCACCTTTCACGTTGTTTCCTTTCTCTTTTTCTTATCCGCATACGATTTGAATATTCGACCATACAATTTTTTAACCGCGGTTGACCGTCATAATCTATGTCTCGAATAATATAAGCTTCAGCATCCAAAGGTCCAAAACCTGCCATTTTTTCAACTAACTTTTTTCTCAAACGTGTTGGTAGCTTCTCAACCGCTTCGAAAAATCGAACATCATCAATAATGTCGTCATCGTCATTTGCTCTTAAAATGTGTAAAGATATTATATGTAAAACTGCTAAAGCACTTTGGGGTATAAATTCGGTCTCTCTTCGTTCCAATAAACTTTTGGTTAATACTATTCCTAATATGCCATACATCTCCTTTCGAGATTTTATTGCTTCTTCATCAGATAATTCAATTCCCTTTTGGGCAATAGAGATCAATCTGTTGACCATTTCTCCAGGATACAAAAAGTTTCCATTTTTTTTAACTATTTTTCCTTCCTCTAATACGCTAATTATAGCAGGTGTTGGAATGTCTGAAGATTTGAGTTCCCATAATTTATCGATATTGATTTTATCGACTCCGTTTACAACGAATTCTAATGATATCTCACCTGCTGAGTTAAAAAATTTTGAAACTCTTGTATTATCCCTATAAATGAATGAATATTCGCAAATTGCTTCGGAAAGCCATTCTGGAGGTTCGGGATTAGAAATATATTCAGTAATGATTTCATCTATTTGGAATAATGTGGTGTTGCATTTATCACAATACTCGTCAAAATCTTTTATTTTTCTACCACACAACACACAATTATTCGTAATTTTGAACCCTCCCTAATTTTCAAGTATTTTTACTTCTTTTTGGTTTTGATCTAGATTTGAAACAATTATATACATATTCTCTTCTTCTGCAATCCTTTTGAGATAATCATAAACACCTCTTTTTTTATCTTCATCAAAATCTTGCATTATATCGTCTACAATAAAAAAGGGAATATCTGGAAGATATGATTGTTTTATACTTACAGCCAATGTAATTCCTACCATGCATTTCTCCGAATAGGCAAGAGATTCAACCGGCTGAATTTTTAAACCTTCCTTATTATTTCTCTCGACCATTAATTGACCTTGATTATTTAACCAAACCGATTCAAAACCTTCATATCCTAATTTTGAAATTAAATTGGCCATAGCGTCGTTAAATCTTTCTCGGGCCATCTTTCTATGAGAATTTGCAGTGGTATTGGAAAAATCCGCAACCTCTTTGTAATATTTAAGTATGTTGGAGTAAATTAGTTTTGCTTTATCAGCCGTATATTCATTGTCCAATATAGTTTCCTTGCCCTTTTGTTCCTCAATTTTATTTTCTACATCCAAAATCTGTCTATAATATTGTTCAATTTCCTGTTCTGTTTTTTTAAGTTCATCCCTAACATCTTCTTTAGTTTTGCCTCTTACCATTGTTAATTCATCAGATTTCTGCTTCAATTCAACTTTTTTTTCTTTTAACTCCTTATTTATCTTATCTATACGGCTTTTAATATATGAGATTTCGTTTTCTTTTTCGTTGATATCCTCCTCGATTTCGCCAATATCCATGATAAGGCGTTTTTCATTTTCCCCTAATTCTTGGATTTTTCTCTCTTTACCACGCCTAGATATTGACATATCTTGTATCTTAGATTCTATTGATCTTTTTTCTGATTTTAACTCTTCGAGTCTTTCCTTTATTGAAGTCGCTTTTATCTTACCCTTTCCACAAAGAAAGCAGTCTAATTCTACACTATCAGTATGAAACAACTGTGTTAGACCGGATTGAAATATATTTATTTCGCCATCTATCTTTTGTCTTTCTTCCTTGAGGTCAGCTATTCTATTTTTATAATCCTCTTCTGTTTCTACTAACATACATTCTAATTCTTCTTTTTCTTTGATAATGCCCTCTAGATGTTTTTCTTTTATCTTACTTTCACCTTTTAATTTTTCTAGTTGTGTTATTACTGATGATGATTTTTTATATTGGCCCTTTACATCCACCTCTAATTTTTTAATTGTAGTCTCGAGACCTTGTTTTTCCTTAAAAAGGGATTCCCCCTTTTCCCATAAATCCGCATCAAATTTACCTTTTAGGTTATCTTTCTTTTTCTCTGAATTATGTTTCTTTTCGATTAATGTTTCGAGTTTCTCTTTTAGCTCTTCACCCCTTTTTTCCCTTATCTCTAGCTGCCTTATCTTTTCTTCAATATCTTCTATTTGAATATCAACGTAATCATTCATCATTTGATAATTATCCGCATAAGATAATTCATCTATGAGCCATCTGAAATCGCTACCACCCGAAGTTTTTTGCAATTGTTTCAAAACTCGGGAATTATTCATAATTACTCCCGTGAGTAAGAATTTTTCATCGCCCATAGACGAATCAATGACCATTCCATTTGACTTTACTTTATATGTATGTGTTTTTCCATCGTATGCTAATTTTGCAGACGATTCCTCTTCATAGATGTTTACAAAGCCATCTAGGGCTAGTTCATCACTTTTGATACCTAGATTTTTAGCATCCTCACCATAATTTGTAAAAATACCATCTTTAGGAATTGACAATGTCGCTAATATTGCTTTTAATACTGATGTTTTACCCGATGAATTTGAACCTCGAATTTCATTTAATTTTTTCTTTTTGAAAGAAAAGGTTTTTGTACCTCTAAAACCTCCGACATTTCTAATTTCAAGTTCTGCAACCATTATACATCCCTCTTTTCAATTATTTTCTTTATCTGTGAATCTAAGAATTTCTGTATATCTTTCTCTGTTAGTTTCTCCCGCTCTACAAATTTTTTTAGTTCATCTCGATCTATCTTTTTCATGTCATACCACCTTAATCAATTTTCACTTTATCCATGAGATAAATTTCATAATTACGCCACATTTTTGTTGTCAACATGTCTTTCATCACTTCACTCAAAGAGTTGATAAATTCTTCATTGTCTTTGCCTTCTATATTATACCGGTATGTGTG
>CAYVTG010000087.1:0-7114 GCA_964454575.1 uncultured Thermoplasmata archaeon | reverse complement strand
TAATTGTTATTTAAATATCATCTATCCCTTTGTACAATTTAACAATGTCAAGATAGTATTCTTTAGAATTCGATCTGGAGAAGTCCGTACTGATAACCTGGGATGAAAGCGGTTCGGAAAATTTGAACAACGGACGGTTGAAAAGATACCTTTATGGAAGTTTTTGATATACGAAAGTTACTCCTGAGCGTGAGAGAGATCGAAAGGTGATCATCTTACTTTCGTAACCCCTGACAGCGGATCATCGCCTTGACCAGCTTCGGGAACACTTCATCAACGACTTTTTTATCCGTCGTTTTAAAGAGCAATTTACCCGAAGGGTAGATGCCCACCTCGATGTCCGTCGTCGGTAACTCCACCAGCAGCATCACCGGTGAGGAGAATTTTACAGTAAAGCCTCCCTCTCTCAGTATCGATCCGCAGCCATTCATATCCAGCTTCAACCTCTTTTTCGGTTCCGCCACATACGCACCGGAATCCGAGCACGGTTTAACAATATGGTACATATAATCACTCCAGCAGTTCGAAGGTCAGGTCGCCTATCAGTTTTCCCCAATCCAGCTTATCTTCCTCTTCTTTTACATCCTCGATATGGCATGATAACTTCGGACCTTTGGGGGTGAGCATACAGCACACCGCCGGCTGTATCGAGAGTTCGTAGGTGCCGATCTCTCTAGCGATGTCTATAACATCGTTCTTGTCCAAGCCTATCAGTGGTCGATGGACGGGGATGTCCACGGCATCGTCCTCGCCGACTAGATTGGACAGAGTCTGGGAAGCTACCTGGCCAAGACTTTCGCCGGTAGCGACGGCATCGGCATCGATATCAGAGGCAAACCTAGCTGCGGCACGGTACATATTCCGGCGGCACAGTATGCACTGGTACCTCGGATTAGCATCCTGCGCGATGACTTTCTCCATGTCTCCAAATTTTGCACTGTAGGCCTCTATCTCCGGGTGATATATTCTCAACTTCTCCACGATCGACCGGACGTTCTCAATGGTTCTATCGTCGGTAAAGGGTCTTGTATCCATATGCAGTAGGGTAACCTGGGCGCCGCTCTCGGCGAGCATATGGGCGGCAACAGGCGAGTCGATACCCGCAGATAAAAGCACTACGACGGAGTATTGCATGGGTGAGAGTATGGTTGGAACGGTATTAATCTTGTGTATGCCCCTGCAGAACAAAGAGATACGATTGCCAAGCGAAGATATCGGCAAAACCTACGATTGCCAAGCGAAAGGTATTAATATGCGCATATAAATTATATAGAATATGGAAGTAGTAGAGATATTGGCAAGATACAATCCCTGGTGGGAAGAAACCTATTCTTCGCCAGGTATCAAAAGGGGTGCGTATATCCAAGAGGTCAGTGAGAAACTCGAAAAGAGACGTATGGTCTTGATATATGGTCTTCGAAGGGTCGGTAAAACGTACATAATGAAACAATTCATAGCAAGCATGTTAAACAAGGTACCATCTAAAAATATATTCTACATATCCATAGATCATCCTGCCATCGAAGACATACCACTGCATGACCTTCTAGACGAATACAGAAAGCAGGCCATGTTGTCCAGAGATGAAAAGGTGTACGTACTCTTCGATGAGATACAAAAACGAAAGGATTTCGAGAAAGAGTTGAAAGGGATATATGACCTGGAAGAGAACGTATACCTCATAGGGGCCGGCTCCAACAGTTTGATGATAAAGCATAAAACCGGTGCACTTACCGGCAGGCATGCACGAGTTCATATCGATCCGCTTTCTTTCGATGAATTCCTAGATTTCAAGGAGATCAAAGTTAAACGATCAGAAAAATTTCTTGAAGAAAAGGCCTTTGAAGAATATATGTATACGGGTGGTATGCCAGAATACGTACTCACTGGAGATCCCGAATACATAGAAGATATGGTTGAGGATATAATCTATAAAGATATAGTTCCAAGGTACGGTGTAAAGGACCCACTACTGATGAAAAAATTGTTCTTGTTGCTGTGTGAGCGTGTAGGTAAAAGAGTGACAGCTTCCAAGTTGGCCCGTGTACTCGATATGTCTCACGATACGGTCTCGTCATACCTGAATCACTTCAAGGAAACCTATCTCATCGATATGATCGAAAAGGAGGGGACTCCGAACGAAAGGACCTATGCACCTAAGAAGGCGTACATCTGTGACGTCGGTGTGCTGAATGTCATGAGGGGTAAAGTGGAGAAAGGGGCCCTGGCGGAAAATCTAGTGTATCAAAAATTAAAGAAACTCGGCACCCCGAGATATATAATGAAAGATGGTAGAGAGATAGATTTTTTTGTGGATGGTAAGGCATATGAAGTGAAGTACAAAAAAGAAATAAAATCTGATGACATCGAAAATCTTCTGTCGATCAATATCGATACGATCTCACATAAGATGGTTATCGCTAGGAACAAAGGCTCTCTGAAGGGGATAGAGATAATCGATCTGATGGATTTTGTTAAACATTGATATGGATATCTAGTTATCCCATCAGGCCGTCAACAATCTTATATTCACACTCGGGTATCACCTTTCATGATAAACAAAAAGGTCGCCGAGATGCTGTACGAGATAGCTGACCTTCTTGAATTAAAGGGAGTGTCCTTCAAACCCCGGGCCTATACCAGGGCCGCCAGGAACATCGAATCATTGAAGGATGATCTGTCGGAATATCACGAAGAGGACAGATTACAGGATATCGAAGGAGTGGGTAAGGCCATCGAGCACAAGATAATCGAGATAATCGAGACCGGGAGGTTGGAATATCTAGAGGAACTCCGGGAAGAGCTGCCCGAAGGACTCATCGACGTGATGCGGGTGCCGGATATAGGTCCGAAGAAGGCCAAAAAACTCTACGACGAATTGGGCGTGGAAAGTCTGGATGGCCTGAGAGAGAAGGCGGAATCCGGCGAGATCGCCGAACTGAAGGGTTTCGGAGAAAAAACGGAAGAGAAGATACTCAGAGGGATCTCCATGCTGGATGCCGTCTCCGGCAGGCATTTGATGCACGAGATGATACCTCTGGCGGAAGAGCTCATCGAACACATAGGACCTCACGCCGATCAGATAGAAAGGTGCGGCAGCCTGAGAAGGTGGAAAGAGACCATAGGAGACATAGACATACTGGCAACCGGTGATACCGAGGTTATAATGGAGGCATTGGTCGGTTTCTCGGAAGTCGAAGACGTTTTGGCCAGGGGTGACACCAAGACCAGTGTTCGTATGGCTAATGGTATTCAGGCCGATGTACGGGTCGTTGACTCCGACAGCTTCGGTGCCGCACTGCAGTACTTCACCGGTTCCAAAGAACATAATGTAAGACTACGGCAGTACGCCATCGATAAAGGCTACAAACTCAACGAGTACGGCCTGTTCAAGAAGGACTCAGATGAAAAGGTGGCCGGAGAGAACGAGAAAGACATATACGAAACCCTGGGTATGGCATGGATACCGCCTGAATTAAGAGAGGACCACGGCGAGATCGACGCGGCACTCGAAGACAGATTACCCGATCTGATCACACAAGAAGACATAAAGGGTGACCTTCAGATGCACTCCAACTGGAGCGACGGTCGAAACACCATCCAAGAACTGGTGAGTGAAGCAGAAAAGCTGGGATATCAATACATAGCTATCACGGACCATTCCCAGGGTCTGAGCATAGCCAACGGCTTGACCGCCCAAGATCTGGGAGAGCGGTTGGAAGAGATCAACGGCGTACAAGAGAACACCGATGTTCATATCCTAAACGGTATCGAGGTAGACATAAAGAAGGACGGCAGCCTGGATATGGACTCGGATACATTGGAAGAACTTGATATCGTCATAGGCGCGGTACACTCCAATTTCGCCATGGACTCTAAGAAACAGACCGCCCGTATAACAGATGCCTTCAGTACCGGTCTTATAGATATATTCGCCCATCCCACGGGTAAAAAGATAGGTGAACGAGAGCCTTACAACATCAACCTCTCTAAGATCATCGCTTCAGCGGTCGACAACGGCGTAGCACTGGAGATAAACGCATTCCCCATACGCTTAGACCTTGACTCCGCGGATGCCAGAACTGCCATGGAGGGCGGTGCAAAGATATCCATCGGGACCGATGCCCACGGACTTCAGCACCTTGAGTTCATGAAGTACGGTGTCGGCGTTGCCCGCAGGGCGTGGCTTGAGAAAGATGATGTGCTGAACACAAAAAATTACGATGAGCTGATCGATCACTTGGGAAGTGGTTAGAATGGCAGATGAAGATTTTGACATCCCGGAAGATAAAGACGAGGCACGCGAGCGTATAGAGGAACTCAGGGAAGAGATACGCTACCACGACCGTAAGTATTACGTCGAGGACGACCCGGAGATCAGCGACTACGAATACGATATGATGGTGGATGAACTGAAGGAACTCGAGGAACAGTATCCGGACATGGTCACACCGGATTCACCTACCCAGCGTGTGGCATCTATGGATACGGGGCAGTTCGAAACGGTGGAACACAAAACAAGCATGCTCAGCCTCGATAATACCTATAACCATGACGAATTGAGGGAATTTCACCAACGGGTTTGCAGAGGGCTTGACGTCGAAGATGTGGAATACGTTATGGAGCTTAAGATAGACGGATTGGGCGTCGCACTACTGTACGAGAACAAAGTCCTGCAGCGTGGTGCTACCAGGGGAGACGGGATAAAGGGGGAGAACATAACGGCCAACCTGAAGACCATACACAGCATACCTCTAAAACTCACAGATAAAACCGTACTGAAGGATGTCGAAGTAAGAGGCGAAGTTTACATGCCTAGGCATGAATTCGACGAGATGAACGAAAAGCGTTTGGAGGAGGACTTGGAACCTTTCGCAAACCCCAGGAACGCTGCAGCCGGTACCGTGAGGCAGAAGGATCCTGAAGTGGTAGCACAGCGACCGTTAGACATATTCGTGTATCATTTGAGCCACCACCCCGACGTACAATTAGACACCCACTGGGAGTGCTTAGAGGAGCTGAAGAACGCCGGCTTTAGAGTGAACGAACATGTGGAGAAGGTGTCCGGAATAGATGAGGCCCTTGATCACATAGACCGATGGGAAGAAAAGAAGAACGAGCTCAACTATGAGACAGACGGAGTGGTGATCAAAGTCAACCAGTTGAAGTACCAAGATAAACTGGGTGCGACTTCCAAACACCCACGTTGGGCTATCGCGTACAAGTATCCTGCAGTAAGAAAGACCACGGTGATAAACGACATCGAAGTTCAGGTGGGTAGAACAGGCAAGCTCACACCTGTGGCTATACTCGAACCAATCGAACTTTCCGGAACCACGGTATCGAGAGCATCGCTGCATAACGAGGACGAGATCGAGAGAAAGGATGTGCGTATAGGAGATACCGTTTTGGTAGAAAAGGCCGGAGAGATAATACCCCAGGTTGTCAAGGTCATCACCGAAAAGCGGGACGGTCAAGAAGAATTCGACTTCCCAAAAAAGTGTCCTGTATGCGGCAGCGAGGCCAAGAGGATAGGTGACGAAGTCGCCCGCCGCTGCGTGAACGCTCAGTGTCCGGCACAGTTAAAGCAGCGGCTGGAACATTGGGGCTCCAGAGATGCCATGGATATAGATGGTTTAGGGCCGAAACTCTTAGGCAAGCTGGTTGACAAGAGTGCAGTCGGCAGTATAGCAGATATATACGGATTGGGGAAGATACAGCTATCATCTGTTGAACGTATGGCAGATAGATCCACCAGGAACTTACTGAAATCCATCGAAGAGAGCAAGGAACGATCGTTGGATCGGGTGATACACGGTCTGGGGATCAAGTACGTTGGAAAGAGAGTCGCCAAAGTACTCGCCGATAGATACGATTCCATGGATGAGATAATGTCTGCCGATAGGGAAGAACTAGAGGATATACCCGAAGTAGGTCCCAAGATAGCAGACAGTATCATATCTTTTTTCGATAATGAAAAAAATGTAGAGATGATAGACCGATTACGCGAGAAAGGCGTCAATATGGAGAGTCGGAAGGAAGAATCCGAAGAACAGTTCCTGGATGGTAAAAGATTCGTACTAACAGGTGCTCTGGATAAATTCACAAGAGACGAAGCGAAAGAAGAGATAGAACGTTACGGCGGTCGCGTTACATCTAGTGTCAGCAATTCCACGGATCACGTCGTAGTAGGAAAAAATCCCGGCTCGAAGCTCGACAAAGCAAAGGAACTCGGTATAGATGTACTCGAAGAAGATGAATTTATCGAATTACTGGAGAAAGACTAACTCAACTGTTTCTTTATCATCCCGTCTGCCAACCGTAAGAATTCTTCTTCAGCACCTTTGGGGATGAATGCCCCTGCAGCGATATTGTGACCGCCGCCTTCCCCGCTTAATTTTTTTGAACATTCGGACATAACGACAGACAGATCCAAACCAGCATCGGTAAGCTGTTTTGTACCTCGCGAAGAAACCTTCAATCCTTCCTTCTCGTTCGACACTGCAAACCCCAGCATCGGCCGATCACGGTCGTGATCTCCTGAACCCAGCACCATACCTACCACCGTTCCCAGTACGGTATCCGGTATCCGGTCTCCGCCGTGGAAGTACTGTAGATAGTCCATACGGGTGACACCTACACTTCCAACATACTTCATACAGTCCACCAGTACCTGCCGGTGGCCTTGAAGAAGCTGCATGGCCTTCTTGTAGTATTCCCCCCTATCACCCAAACATATCTCAAGGCCGATCTTGCCTTTGTTGTAACGTCCGCACGAATTGAGCAGAGTGGAAAATTCCTTCGCCTCGTGTACCATGCTGCCTGCCTCTTCCCCTGGAAAAGTGTACACCTCTCCGACCAGCGATCCCACATAATCCGTGGGATAGCCGTGATCCAGCATCTTTTTGCCCACTGCAGATAGTATTTTTCTCTTTTCATCCTTTGTCAATTGGTACCATCTACGCCATTCTCCGTCTTCCTTCAACGGTATATCCAGACTGGTGAGAAAATCTGTACATGCCGCACCGTCGCCGGTTAGACCGGGCAGTACGGGATCGCTTGCATACTGAAGTACCTTATGTACCGGTCTGCTCTCCAGGCCATAAAGAGTAGT
>CAYVTG010000086.1:0-7373 GCA_964454575.1 uncultured Thermoplasmata archaeon | reverse complement strand
GTTCTTCGAGTACCGTATAGATAAAGACACTGTGATGAACAACATAAAAAATCTCAGGGCCTTCAAGCAGGAAAAGGTGCTTATGTTCCACACCCCACCGTCCCTGAACCGTGAAACACCTCCCGTACCAGGATCTGAGTATATTGACGAACTGATCGACATACTGCGTCCTAAGATGCTCTTTTATGGTATGGATTCTCATGAAGACGGGATGAAGATAATCGACGACTGCGTTACCATAAACCCAGGCCCTCTATCAGAAGGCAATTATGTTATTGTAAATACTACCACTATGAACGTTGAATTTAAAAAATTGGAGTTAGATTGAATATGTCCCTCAGCTATTACGTCAACAATTTTGATAAAGAAGTTATCGCAGATGAAGTAAAGGTGGAACTCGATGTGACGAGAGAGGCCTTAAAACGCCCGAAAACACCTGTCTACTTTACTAAATTTCCAGGCGGCCCGCTCATAGTCAATCTCTTCGCAACCAGAGAAAGATTAGGCCGTGCCCTGGGCATCAAAAGAGATGAGATAGTCGATCATCTGGCCAAAGCCGTGGATTCTCCAATGGAGCCAAGAGAGATAGAGAACCCACCGGTGTTAAACAACTGTATAGAAGATGTGGACCTTACCAAATTACCCATACCGAAATACTACCCGGGGGACGGAGGTAGATACATAACTTCGGGAGTGGCATTTGCTGAGATAGACGGAGTACGGAATCTATCATTCCACAGGATGATGTTGGCGGGTAAAAACACATTTACCATACGTCTGGTAAAAAGACATCTCTATAAGATGCACTGCACGGCAATGGACAGAGGAGAAGAATTGTATTTCAACATGGCCATCGGATTGTGCCCTTCACTGCTGCTGCCTGCTGCAACTTCCGTAGATTACGATATCGATGAACTTAAAGTAGCAAGCGCTCTCAGAAAGAGTACCATGGGCGAACCAGTCGAAGTTGCACGTATGGAAAACGGTAATTTGGTACCTGCGCACGCGGAATACCTTCTCGAAGGACGTATCACACACGAAAACGGGCCGGAGGGTCCATTCGTGGATATCACCGGTACATACGACCACGAAAGGATGCAGCCGGTAGTCGAGATAGACAGGATTTGGCACAAGGACGATCCGGTGTTCCATGCATTACTCCCCGGAGGTAACGAGCATTTCCTACTGATGGGTCTTCCACGGGAATCAGCCATGAAACGCCAGCTACGGAAAGTGGTAAAGGTCAAAGATATACGTCTGACGGAAGGGGGCTGTTCATGGCTCCACGGAGTCGTATCGATATTCAAAGAAGATGAAGATGATGGCATGAAGGCCATAAAAACGGCCTTTGATGCACACAGCTCTATGAAACGAGTGATAATAGTTGACGAAGACATCGATATTTACGACGACAGGCAGGTAGAATGGGCCTTAGCCACAAGATTCCAGGCAGACAGAGACATGATTGTGCTGGAAAAGCAGAAGGGCAGTACACTTGACCCCAGTGCGAAGGAACCAGGCATAATCACCAAATACGGTCTCGATGCTACAAAACCACGAGACGGCTTTGACCAAAGTATGTTCAAACGTGCGGAACTCGAGTGATGTGAAATGGAAAAACAAGATTTTCCCTATGAATTCGATGCTAAGAAGAGAAGACTAGCTAGTATATACTCAAAACAGAAGCTTATAGTAGGACTTTTCCAGGGAATTTTGCTGCCTGTAGTTTTTCTATCAGTCATCTACATTTCACCATTTTCCAAGTGGTTGGAAGCATCTATATCCGCACTGGCCCAAAGTGCACCCGTCTCCGGTTACTGGATCATCGCAGTTTTATACGTCATTGCCCTTATGGTTCTGTTGTTTATAGTCGGTTTTCCCATCTCTTTTTACTCCGGTTATAAGATCGAGCACGATTATGATCTGAGCAATCAGAGCATCGGCGGATGGGTGAAAGACCAGATAAAATCTTTATCTATATCTCTACTGATAACTACGCCTCTGATAACAGGAGTTTTTTACCTGGGAAGGACATATCCCGACCACTGGTGGCTGTTTGCAGGATCCATATTGTTTGTCTTCATGGGTGTTATGTCCAATATAGCGCATCTTGTTTTGATGCCCCTATTCTTCAAGACGGAGATATTAGAAGACGAAGAACTGAGCGAGAGGCTTAAACAGATGGCTAGTGACAACGGAGTGAAGGGTGTTGAAAAGGTCATCAAAGTACACGCCAGCGATAAAACCGAAAAGGCCAATGCAGGCTTTGCAGGGATGGGTAAGAGCAAGAGGATATATCTGTTCGACACGCTGCTGGATAAATTTCATAGAAAGGAAGTGGAAGGCGTAGTTGCCCACGAGATGGGACACTATGTTAATCACGACGTTTTAAGATATATAGTCCTTGAAGGTTTACTCATATTCCCAGTTTTCTTTCTGGCAGATCGTATTTTTACCCACGGGGCCAGTTTTGATAATATATACCACCTTCCGCTGTTCTTATTGATACTATACGGTCTGTACAGCATCATCGATCCCATAACACTTGCATATAGTCGACACAGAGAGCGTCAGGCAGATATTTTTGCCCTTGAAGCGACCGATCAACCCGGTATAATGATATCCGCTTTCAAAAGATTGTCCGATATCGATCTCGCCGAGATCAGACCTAAACGTATAGTCGAAGTTCTTTTCTATTCCCATCCTGCACCGGGGAAGCGTTTAGATATGGTGAGAGAATGGATCAAAGAGCCATCATCTTGAGATGTTGTTTTCGTTGATGGTAAGCTCCAAAGGCACCTACTAGAAGACCTACGTACCAGAGGAGTCTTACCGGAGATCCGGGATAGATAAGATCGTGTGTTTGAGCAAGAGGATGGAATATATCTCCCATGGCGATCAATGTAAGACCCACGGCTATGTAATACCAACCACGGCCTCTTATCGTTAAGATGACTAAGAGCGCCATGAGGACGGCAAATAGTTCTGCGAAAGCGAAGATTGCGTACATATCCGTTTCCCAATGAAAGCCTCCTTCAAGAGCAGGTAGGACCGCAGATACCACCGTTAGAAGGGTCCAGCCCAAAAATGCGATGCCTACCACGGTCTGTTCATTTTTTTCTATCTCTAAACCGGCGATCTTGAGTTTTAGCATAAGGCCACCTATCAAACCAGGGATAGAAGCGAATCGTAGCAAAAAGTAAAGCATACTGTAGCCAAAGGCATCTGAAAGATTACTGGCAAGAACGAGCAATAAAGATACGGTGAGTATCAACCAAACCAATCCTTCTTTGCTTTTTACACCATATAGCGAGGACGTATATGCAAAGGTGACGATCCCGATAGCTATGGAAGTAGCACCGACCGTTCTGTCTATAAGCCAGCCACCGTCTACAAAGGGTACAATGGAGAATGATAGCAGGGAAACGGCGATCAGGAATATGAACATATTTTCGATCACGTGTGAAGAGCTCAAACTTTCCATGGATATATCTTTCATCTTCATTTTACCGCCTCTATTTTATTCAGTTTTTTAAGAGTTTGATTTTTCCAATTCTCAGCCTTCTTTTTTGACATAAAATCGTAAAGAGAAGGTACGATATGATTTACAAGAGCTTTTTTCATTGTTAAAACAGTCACATCCTCCGGTGTAGCACCTTGGTTGATGACGGCTTTTTTTGTAATCCCTACTGAAAGGATATCGCCTACGAACTCTAGCTCTTTGACCACTGTATTGAAAACTTTATTTGGCATTTGGATCACTTATGACTATGGTTCTATATCTTCATATATCTAAACTAGTATATGATTTTTATTATCGCAAATTGGGCCTTTTTGAACGAAAATGATTTATAACAAATGCCGATAACATCAATACAAACTCCGACTTAGCTCAGACTGGCCACTTGGGAAAACAAGTTTCCCACAGCTCGGAAATCCTAGATTTCCTCGTAGGCCGGCTGACTGAACTCACAAACCCCGACTTAGCTCAGACTGGCCTTTCGGGAAAACAAGTTTCCCACAGCTCGGAAATCCTAGATTTCCTCGTAGGCCGGCTGACTGAACTCACAAACCCCGACTTAGCTCAGACTGGCCTTTCGGGAATCCAAGATTCCCAAAGCTCAGGTATCAAAGCTCCCTTCATAGGCTGGCTGTATTCACACGTCCCGACTTAGCTCAGACTGGCTAGAGCGGGTGACTGTAGTTGATATCTACAATGGGTATGCACCCACACCCGTACCACAGCAGAAATCATCAGGTCCCCGGTTCAAATCCGGGAGTCGGGACTTTCTCCTCATTTCTTTTCAAATCATCAGGTTTCCGGTTCATGAATCAATCCTAGATTGATGAGTGGTTAGAATCTATGATTCTGACTCACGAGAGTAATCGCTAGATTACTCGAGCATAGGGAACTTGTTCCCAACAGCGAATGAATTTGTTAAAATTTTACGAGTGGTTAGAATCTATTATTCTGACTCACGAGAGTGATCTTCAGATTGCTAAATCGGGAGAATTAGTTTACCTCTTTTCAACCACGATGATCATCGTTTCTTCTTTTTTTCCCAGATCAAAGAAAAGAGCACCACCGTAGGGGCCATGATAGCCGTCCCTATCCAAGGTATATCCGAACCTCCGTCTCCAAGGTATACCTGACCTTCGGTTTCCATCTGAAGATTTTTGTATTGTTCGTTAACTGAAACTCTTGGTGCAGCACCGCTGGTATAATTGTAATTTAGATAGTAATAATAATCTTCTAAATGCCCTTCTATACCATCGTCTATCCATGTGGTGATCCTGGTAGCATCTCTCGCGAAAAATTGATTGTTAGTCGTGTCTATATTTACCCAACCGGAGCTCCCTTCATCATCTACAAATTCCATGCGGATCCAACCGTGTCCCCCCCATTCGTTCAATACCCTGTCGTACAAAACACCTAACTCTATCCAAGCGGGGATGTCAACAGCTCTAGCGAGGGAAATAAATAAGAAAGCTTGTTCGTCGCAATCACCCGAACGGGTATCAAGTGTCCAGTAAGCATGTTTTGGCAGACCCGATGTTCCTCGTTGATAATCTATGTTTCTGGTGATCCAACGATAGATCGCTCTGGATTTATCGTATAGGTTGTCTTCGTCTTCCGTTATCTGTTGTGCCAGATTTATGATGGTCGGATGACTAGGCTCTATCATCACATCATCTCGACCATCACCATTTCTGTCCTCTATCTCACCTTTATCCGTAACGGTCCACTGATCGCGGTTGTATCTATCTTTCAACCCTTGATCTATATCATCTACTCTACCGGAATATTGAGAGCTGTACCCCCACTTAACAGTCCTTGTTTCCACCTGGTACTTTATGATTATCTCATCGATTTGACCACCATCTAGCCGTCTGTTGGCCCAAAATATCCAATTCTGACCGTATTGTTCATCGATAGTAGGCTCTCCACTCAATTCTAGATCCATTATATACTGTATATCGTTACCGGATATGTCGAAAGGTTCCGGCACATTGACAGTATAATTTATTTCCCTGTTAGTACTAATTGTTATGGTTCTCTCTATAGTGAATTTAGCCGTTTCGGGATAAACGGGTCCACCCCAAAGTTGCGGTAAAAATTGGTTCATGGGCCCGAAAAATAGTGCTATCAGTAAAACAGCTATCACCAATATAGCGAGTCCCTTTACCCACAACCTCTTTTTTTTAGGCGGTTCTGCAGGTTTTGTTTTCACCGGACTATACTGAGAGTTTGGATTTTGATAAGTGTTTCCTTGGTTACCACGGTTCGAACCTTGAGAAGTATTTTGCTGATTGTATGGCCTTTGTGTTTCACTTTTGTAAAAGCCTTCATCGCGCTCCTGATTCATCCCACTACTATCCGTATTTCTCCTTAATATACATTTTCACCCGCACGTTCCTTCGCGCGTCTTAAATCGTCAGGTATGGTGTTGGGGATGATCTCTTTGTATATATATATTAATACAAGAGTAGCATATATGCCGCCAACGATCAGTAATGCGAACATCCTCGTTTCCGCGCCGGATTCATCAAAGGGTGTACTCCATATCACGCTCATCAAGAGCACATGCCCTCCGGATATCAGAAAAGCTCTGAAAAAGTATTTCCAGAAATCACCACGATAGCAACCATAACCGATCAAAGCACCGGTCGAGCCGTGTATCAGATTGTAATTATAAGAAAGCAAGAGTACGAAGAGGATGGTTTTCAACTCAAGATGGGCGAGACCCGCGTAGAAGCCATAAATAAACACCATCATGGCACCCATCCCTATCCCCAATGCCATCCCGTAAAACGTAGCGTCGTGTTTCAATCTAAAGGGTTTCTGAAGCAAGATGATAAATTTAGTAAGTTCTATAAGGAATATCAGAGCGAGAGCCCATAAAAAATCGCCCAACGGGAGGTACAAAGAAAATATGCCTAGGACAAGACCGATAAGCATACCGAATGTGATCATGAAGAATGCCTTGTTATCGATGAAGTATCCTTCAAATTTACCCAACACAAAGTAAAGAAGTATGATCGCCGGACCGAATCCTATCAACGCCATTATGCTTGTTGGATTCATGTGATCGTCTGTTTTGTGATCTAATAAAGGTAATACTCTTTGACAGTAGTATATTCAGGACCTTCTCTTTTCAGGTCACTCCTTTTCAATTCCAATTTTGTCACTTTTTGTCTACCAAAGTTGTAGTTTTTATAATCATCCAATACGGCTCTTAAACGCTGTTTGTTACGGCCACCTTTCACCCTGCCGACAGTTATATGCGGTGAAAAGCTTCGTTTTTCACGTTTAAACCCGAGAGGTACTAATTCTTCTTCCAAACGATGTGCGATCTCAGATATATCTTTACATTCTTCCGCCCCTATCCAGACAACTTTCATGTAATCAAGAGAAGGGAACGCACCGGCACCCTTTAGATTCAAAACGAACGGTTCTCTATCTTCAAGAACGAACTTTATTTTGTTACCTATATCATCTACTATATCTTCTTCTATGTCGCCTAGAAATTTTACGGTAATATGTACTTTCTCAGGGTCTACCATCTTTATACTAGCGCCAGTTTCTTCGACCTTACTCATGAAATCTCTGATGCCCGTCTTCGCTTCAATATCCACAGCGATAAAACTTCGAAATGTCATGTGTCAGGGAATTGCAGGGGTAGTCTTAATTCTTTCGGAGTGATCGGCCCTTTGTAGTCCCGAAAGTATTTCTCCTTCTTCACATCTCATCAAAATACTTATACTGAAGTGATGTTGTAGAGATGAAAAATGTGTACATGGGCCTATAGATCAGCTCGGAAGATCGCTGCCTTCGCAAGGCAGAGGCCGCGGGTTCAAATCCCGCTGGGTCC
>CAYVTG010000085.1:0-7424 GCA_964454575.1 uncultured Thermoplasmata archaeon | reverse complement strand
CGTTCTGAATCAGAATATGTCTCAACCTACAACTTCAGAAAGCTGAACTCTTACATATCTTCGAAAAAGATTTATAACAGCACACACTTTAAAGGTTGATAAGCATGAAAGAAGTATTGGACGAGTTGACATTCAAAGAAATCCTTGGATTCTCAATAGTATCAGAAAGAGTTTCTATGAAAGCATATCTTGATTTTGCAGATGGTGCAGTCGGTGAGCTGCAGGAAAAAAAATTCAAAAAACTTGCCGGTGAAGAAGAGATGCACGAAGAGGAACTCATCAAGATACATAAGAAAGAATTTGGCGATGCTGAGATAAAGTTTCCGAAGGATAAAGAACTCCCACCCCATGAAGCCGATATAGATGTCAGGACTACCGAGAGTATGATCGAATCACTAGAAGTAGCCCGGCAAAACGAGCTTAACGCCAACAAGATTTATAAATATCTTGCCAAAGAGAAACCATTGTACAAAGACACCTTCGAGCATCTAGCTAAGATGGAGATGGATCACTATGAAACATTGAAGGTAGAATTGGATTATTACACCGATGGAAAAGATAAAGACCACGGTAAAGAAGTCACTTTTGATCCCAAGGAGATAGGCAAGGAATCAACCTTCGTCAGATAAGTCGGGCTATCGTTCGGATGTGAGTTCATACCCTCTTTTTTAGTTCCAGCACTTCAAGAGTTCCCCGGTGCCCGTCCCAATGCTTTACCGCGGACTCCACATCAAAGTCCCATCTGTAATTAGGGCTACCGAGTACCAAACTCTCGTACTCTCCGCCCTCTCCAGCTACATTTATACGATATTTATCTTTCAGATGTTGCAGTTCTTTTATCAGGTCTTGGTCGATGGTCTTACCCAGCCAGGAATCATCCAGCCCCATCGCTGCGACGCTAACTATAATACATTGAAATCCTTCTAAAACCAATAGTTCCAAGATATCTCTTTGTTTCATCCCCCACAAAGGTGCATAATGTTTCCAACCGTGTTCTATGCACATGCTGTCGATCCTACTTCTCTGGTAAGTCGAAGCTACGGCGCCACTCACTACCCCGTCTATATCCAATTCTTCTAGGACGTCGTTCAGCTCTTTCAACTCAAATTCTTTTTCTCCGCATGTCTCTACCGTAACCTGTTGGATACCGAGGGATCCGGCGAGTTGAGGTACCAATTCAAGATTAGGTCTATGGAACATATAACTATCTTCTCTTTGAGGAAAAATGGTAACAAGTATGTCTATATCCAAACCCTCTTCTTGCGCCCGCCATAATGCGAGAGTAGAATCTTTTCCACCGGAATAGAGCACTGCATAGCCCATGTGTACTGTGTTATCGTGAACATTTAAATAATTTGCTAAAGTTAACCCTCATAATGGAGATAGTATATCACCCCGATTACATCCTTCATCGCCACAGGGGTACACATCCGGAGCGACCCGAGAGATTAGAAGCCGTTATGGAACGGATAGAAATGGAAGGCTTCGCTGAAGATATAGTTATGCCGGAACCAGCAGATGAGAAAATTTTAACGACCATACATCCTGAATCCTATGTGAAGAAGATAGGCTCCCACCCGCGAGGATATCTAGACGGAGGTGATACATACATCGATGAGAAGACATACGACATCGCCAGAAGGGCTGTAGGAGGCGCGCTGTTGGCCGCGGATATAGCCAACAGAGGAACTGCTGCCATGGCCCTTTTAAGACCACCGGGTCACCATGCGGGTGCAGGTTACGGAGGAGGTTTCTGTTACTTCAATAACATCGCTCTAGCTGCCGCGCATTTGAAGGAAAGAAAGATCGCGATCTTAGACTTCGACGGTCATCACGGCAACGGAACAAGTGACATATTTTACTCCGATCCCAACGTGCTTTTTATCTCAGCTCATCATCACGGAATATATCCCGGTACGGGAGAGAGTATAGCAATAGGTGCAGATAAGGGCGAGGGTTTCAATGTGAATATTCCCTTTCACACAGGTGTGGGAGATGCCTCATACGAGTATGCATGGGATGAGATCATCGAACCGATACTAAAACAAAACGAACCCGATATCATCCTGGTTTCTTTGGGTACTGACGGACACTATGCCGATGGAATGACAGGTCTCTCACTCTCCAGCCTATCTTACATCGAGATGGCTAGAAATGCCTTGAAAATATCTGAAGAATTATGCAAAGGAAGGGTGGCCTTCTTCCTCGAAGGCGGATATCATCTAGGTTCATTAGCGGAGATAGTGTCCGGAACGCTCTCACTGTGTGAGGGTAAAGATATCGATCTCGAACACACTAAAATCTACGATGATAAATGCCTCGGAAGGGCGGCCGTAGATAACACTAAAAAGGCCTTGGAAGACCACTGGGACTTCTACTGACCTCTGTATTTTGGATGCTTCCTCATCTGGTCAAGCCGTTTTTCTTTCTCTTCGAATATTATACGTTTCATATTCTCCAGGCCATCATCCAAAGCTCTCATCAGATTCCAGTCGATCTCCTTCACATAGAACATACCGTGGTCTGATTGAAGCCTCATACGAAGGCTGTATTTGGTTTCCGTACCTTCTTTGTTATGGGTAACAACGTGTATATTCATCACCAGCGGTTTAACGACATTGTTGAATTTCTGCAGATATTTCTGTATGATTTCGTACATCATATCAAGGGTATCGGCTCCTTCCTCCAGACCAGTGATCTGTACGTAAACCCGTTCACTTTCCTTGAAGCTGGTGATCGTCTCGATGAGATCTATAGTGGTTAGTACGCCTTGAATATGTCCATCTTCATCCAATGCGATAAGTGTGGATATATTGTTCTCTGCCATCTTGCGTGCAGCATCGACGCCCATCTCTTCAGGAGCGGTAGTTATGGGGGGCGTTGACATCAAACTTCGTATCTCAAGACTCCTTCGTGGTGAGTCCCGTTCTCCGCTCATATCACCTTTTTCTTCCCTTAAATTGGGGTATATATCCGATTTGATGATGTCTTTGATACCTATCATCCCACTCAATTTACCATCTTTGTTGACCACGGGAAGAACCTTTTCGTTGAAATTTTTCATCATGTTCTTCGCCATGTCGATGGTGTCATGTTCTGCGATAGTGGACGGAGCAGGAGTCATCATATCTTCGACCTTTAGGTTCTTGAACTCAGTCATATCCGGAATCCTTCGGACTATATCGGACCGAGAAACGAACCCCATCATTTTACCGGTGGATGATTTAACCGGAATCCCCCTATATCCGGACGACATCAGCATCTCGCAGATATCGACCACATCATGATCGATATCTACTGAGGGTGGACTTTGCATTATGTTCTCCAATTTAGTTGAAAGGGGCAGATGTCGTCTTTGAGTGAACATCTCTTGTGTTACGATACCCACAACTTCATCCTTATCATCTTTTATCATCACTTCGGATATATCGTGCTTCTTCATCAAACCTAAGGCATCCGAGAGGGTATCATCCTTACTAGTAGTGATCATATCCTTGCTCATGATGTCCTTGGCCTTGTAGTCGTTGATTCCCGCCATGTTATCACCTTTTTACAGTATTTACTATACCATGAGGCAGTCGAATATATAAAATGATTGTTCCAGTTTTACCGTAAATCGTTGCAAATTCAACAAAAACGGTTTAATACGGCAACCCGATAACCCTAAAGGTGTCATCATGAGAGAAGTAACGGATTATATATACGAACAGGTAGATAAGCATCACGAATGGTTTTCGGAATCGCTGCCGATGATAGCGTCGGAGAACGTAATAAGCCCGATGGCTAGAGAGCTACTGATATCGGATTTCCACGACAGATATGCGGAAGGAGCCCCGGGAGCAAGATATTACCAAGGAAACATCTATGTGGATAAGGTAGAGATCAAAGTAGATGAACTCGCCAGAAAGCTCTTCCAAGCCGAATATGCAGACGTACGCCCTATATCGGGAACGAACGCTAACATGGCAGTTCTGATGGCTTTAGGTGGTCCGGATAAGACCATAACATCTGTTGATGTTTCTGACGGAGCCCATATCAGCAGTGCACATTTCGGTTCTGTTGGACTAAGAGGAATGAAGCCTAAAACATATCCCTTTGACCTTGATGAGATGAACATCGATGTTGACGATACAAAAAAGATGCTGCTGAAAGAGAAACCGGATATCGCACTTTTCGGTCAATCGGTATTTCTCTTCCCAACCCCGCTCAAAGAACTCCAAGACACATTCCAGGAAGTAGGATGCCATACATGGTACGATGCGGCACACGTTCTGGGACTTATCGCAGGCGGTGAATTCCAGGATCCATTGAGAGAAGGTATAGAGGTTATCACCGGAAGCACCCATAAAACACTCCCCGGACCGCAACACGGTATATTATTAGCGAACCCCCGGGACGAGGAGATGAAGCAAAAATTATTCTACGGAGTATTCCCCGGTGTACTTTCTAATCACCACCTACATGCCATGGCAGCCCTTGGTGTTTCGCTGGAGGAACATATAGAGTTCGGTAAAGATTACGCATCGCAGATAATCAAGAATGCCCAGGCTTTGGGACAAGCACTTTACGAACGTGATTTTGACGTTATGTGCCCACAAAAAGGATTCACCGAATCTCACACACTGGCCATAGATGTAAGAAAGTACGGCGGTGGCGGAACAGCGGTTGAGGATATGGAAGTCGCGAACATGATCTCTAACAAGAATCTGATGCCTTGGGACGATGTGGACAGTGCTCAAAATCCCAGTGGGATCAGACTTGGAAGCCAGGAGCTGACTAGATTGGGGATGAAGGAATCTCATATGGTAGAGGTTGCCGAATTGATCAAACGGGTGGTAATAGACAAAGAATCTCCCGAAGCAGTAAAACGTGATGTAGTTGAGTTAAGAAAAGATTTCAAGAATATACATTACTGTTTCAAGGAGGGTATGCCCGCACACAAAAGGTTTAGCTTCCTATAAAACCGATAGATGATCAATCTATCAGGTGCTTGTAATCTTCCGCAGATATGAGTGAATCCAGCTCAGATGCTGGTCCTGATAGTTCAATTACCGCTATCCAACCATCTCCGTAGGGATCCTCATTGATTATCTCAGATGAATCTTCCAGCTCTTCGTTTACTTTGACTACGATACCCGACAGAGGAGCATAAAGGTCGGAAACTGTTTTAACGGATTCGACAGCCCCGATCATCTCTCCCTTTTCCACTTTCTCTCCGATCTCAGGAAGTTCGACGTAAACTATCTCTCCCAGTTCACTCTGTGCATAATCGGTAATCCCGTAACGTATGATCTTTTCATCTTCTATATTGACCCATTCGTGCTCTTCCGTATATTTCAGATTTTCTGGAATCTTAGGCATTTTTTGCACCGGACAGACATTAAAAAGGTATTATTTAAGCTAATCGGCATGCCGTCCGTCGAAGACTATCTCACCGTTGACTACGGTCATTATGATTTCAATATCCTCGATATCTTCTGAATCCAGGGGATTATCAGAAAGCACTACGAAATCAGCGTCCATATCGTCTTCTATGCGGCCAAAATGCTCTTCGTCTTTACCGATGAATGCACCGTTTACTGTATAACATTGAAGAGCATTGAATGTGGATATCCTTTGCTCAAGTATGGGGTGATTTATAGCTGAGAAAACGCCGAACAGTGGTCCCATGGGCATCGTATCAGAACCGAAAGCCATCTTGACCAAAGCTCTTTGTGCGTCCCAATAAGGATTGCAGTTTTTGAACCGCTCAGCCCCAAGTCTATTTTCGTTCATACCACCGGGCTGAGACCAATTATAAGCGAAATTAGGCTGCACAGAGAGGATGAGTCCAAGATCTCTTATCCGTCTGATGTTCTCAGTGGATAATACTTCTGCGTGTTCTATCCTATGCCGTAATTCCTTCGTACGGCTGGAAGCGTTTTCAAAGGCATCCAGGAGGGTCGATATCCCTCGATCCCCTATGGCGTGTGCCATAACTTGCAGATCCTTCATTTCCGCCACCTCTATGATATCTTCTATCTCTTCTTGTGACAGTAGTAACATGCCTCTGTTACCCGGATCGTCGGCATAATCCTCTTCCAATGCCGCTGTACGGGCACCCAATGAACCATCCACAAATATCTTCACTCCGAGAAGAGATAAGTAAGGACTTTGAACGGTGGGTGTGATGTCTTCCATATCTGAGTGTCGGATGTAACATCTTACTCTCAGACCCAGTGGAACCTCTTTGTCTAATTCTTTGTACGCGTTCCAATCTTCGCTATCCACTATATCATGAATACCTGTAATGCCAAAACTTTGTGCCTTTTCGATAGCTCTGCGGATGGCCTCTTTTCTGTCTTTTATAGATATCCCTATTACTTGATCCAGACGCCACACAGGGTCTTCCTTGAGAACTCCCGTTTCTCTGTTGATGTTATCATCGTCTTCCATCTCGGCAAGGGCAGCTTCGTTGGCGACAGCTACATGTGTACAGACACGCTTTATAACTATCGGGATATCAGATGAGATGCTGTTGAGGTCCTTTTTAGTGGGTAGTTCATCCGTTTTCCACTTAGTCTCGTCAAAATCTATACCGATTATCCAATCATCTTCTTTACTTTCCGCGCGGCTCTCCAACTCTTTTTGTAGGTAAAATTTAACTTCCTCAAAAGATAAAGCATCGGAGAGGTCGAGATGGGTCATATCCAAACCCATTTTTACCATATGAGTGTGTGCGTCGATAAATCCTGGTAGCACCGTTGAACCCTGTATGTTCAGGATCTCATCACTCTTGTCCATTATGGAATCATAATCACCTATGTAACATATCTTAGAATCCTTTACTCCAAAACCATGGAACAATTTTTTTCGCCCTGTAAAAGGTATGACGTTACAATTGATAAATCCAGAAGTAATATAATTACCCCCCACAAGGGTCTTAAAGGCTGTCCTCTATTTGGTTTATGACCGTACAGGCCTGAGATATGACCTTCTCTATATCTCCGTTTTTTGACATTTTTATGGCGAGTAACGCTTTGGGCCCACAGTTCAGTATGAGAATATATGTATTCTTGAGTTCGATGGTTACATGGGATAATTTTTCCTTCAATTCTGATGTTGCAGTCTCCGCAGCACCTAAAAGTATGGCAGACATGGCAACAAAGGTTTCCCGGTGGGCGTGCTCAGGCACGTTACCCGCTATATGCATTCCGCTACGTGATATTATCGTTGCATCGGTTACGTCCGAGTTTTTTTTCAACCCGTCCAACAATTTTTCTATTGAATTTGATGGTGACATTTTAACCACTATTTTTGAACCTTTTTGAATCTATAGTTCCCGACTTAATCGCACAGGGTGATTAAAAATGTTTGCATGCATCAATTCCAAGGCAAAGAATATTTATCATAGAATAATCTACCTTCCTAATCCACACACGATC
>CAYVTG010000084.1:0-7528 GCA_964454575.1 uncultured Thermoplasmata archaeon | reverse complement strand
CTGATCGAACATGGAAAAAATATCATTCAAACTTCACACGGCTGAACTCTTACGATTGGTGAAAACTTTTTAGACCGCGGATGCTATATTAGTACAACATGACATCGAAACATATCCAAGAATATTCGTTCGGAAAGATCATCATAGATGGTGTGATGTACACCGATGATGTCATATTGCTCGGCGAAGATGTGAAAAGCGGATGGTGGAGAAAGGAGGGACACCGACTGCATACGGAGGACCTACAGGATGTGATAGGATACGGACCGGAATTGTTGATCATCGGCACCGGAAACAGCGGGCGGATGACCGTGCCGTCTGACGTTGAGTCGCGGTTGGATTTTGAGGTAGGATCATATCTGACTGAAAAAGCATGCGAAAAATACAACCTGGCTATAAGGAAAAACACCCGTGTAGCAGGTGCTTTGCATCTTACATGCTGAGGGGTAAATCTTTTTAATAGGAACTCTATATTATCACCATGGATGGGATGTGTCTGACAGAGATGGAAGACCCCATAGAGGAAACAGAAGAGGCCGAAGAAGGATTAGTCGGAGTTACCTTTGGTGACGTAGGAACTACTTCCTTACAGTGCAATATATGCACGCCTGCAGACAAGGGAGAGTATATTATGATAGACCATCCCACAGCAGGCCTTGTTTTAGGACAGATAGATCAGATCGAGAGGAAGACCAATGTATCTATCGAAAAGGCCATGGAGTTGTCAGAGGGTAAGGATGTGGAGATAGAAGAAACTATGATCGGTCACATCCACGTGATCGGCTATAGAGATCCTAGAGGGTTGTTAAAGCTGCCTGGTAACCCCTTCAGGGCCGGAGAAAAGATATACCTGGCTGAGGAGCAGTTGATCAGGGATGTTCTAGGTTTAAAGAGCGACGCCACAGGAGCCTACATAGGTAAGCTCCGGGGACATGACATACCGGTAAGTATGAACATCAATTCCATCGCACAAAAACACTTATCTGTGCTTGCAAAAACTGGTAGTGGAAAGAGTTACACTACGGGAGTTGTGATCGAAGAGATGATGAAACACGAAGTGACCGTGGTGATACTGGATCCACATGGAGAATATTCGTCCATGGCACGTCCCGGTGAAGTTGACCCATCTAACGATTTTGGTGTCAGTCCACATGGTTATGGAGATATAATGACAGAATTTTCCCCAAATCCGGATATCAATCCCGGCTCGAGAGCACTAAATTTTACTTTCAGGAACATGAGAGCCACAGAGCTTTTGGATATGATGAGTATGTCTAAAAATAAATCCAACACTACCGCACTGGAAGCTGCAACATCCAGGTTGGATGCTTTAAAAGGCTATTACGGGATACCAGATCTGATCCAACTGCTCAAGAAAAACGAAGAAGATGATATGAGCACGATGATACGCAATCTTGAAGAACTTGATAGAAAGGGACTGTTCTCTACCGAGGGAACCAGGATGGATGAGATCGTTCGAAAGGGTAAGACCTCGATAATCAATCTGAAGGGCACACCACCGGATGTACAGGGATTCGTGGTTAATCGGTTATGCACCGCACTCTTCGAACTGAGGAAAAGAAACAAGATCCCACCCATGATGCTGTTTGCCGAAGAGGCCCATAATTTTTGCCCTCAACAGGGAAAGATCGAGTCCTCGGAGATATTCCAGACCATCGCCAGCGAAGGCAGAAAGTTTGGATTGGGATTGGCTCTGATTACCCAGAGGGCAGCTAAAGTGGACAAGAACGTACTCAGCCAGTGTAATACACAGATCATACTCAAAGTTACAAATCCAAACGACCTCAGAGCTATCGAATCGTCCGTCGAAGGCATAACCAAAGATATGAGCGATGAGATACAGCGCCTACCGGTTGGAGAAGCGATAGTTTCAGGCGGTGGTCTTTCCGAACCCCTTATAGTGGACGTTCGACCGAGGGAATCTCAGGACGGTGGCGAGTCCATCAAGGTGGTTTGAAGATGGTTTCTAAAGAACGTATTGAAGATTATCTGGCTAAAACAAAAAAGGCAATGGAGAAGGTAGAGATATCCGCTCCTGAACATTCTCATCTACATCCGATAGCCAGAGATTTTCTACAGATGGTAGTTTCATATTACGACGACGCAGTACACTTTTACAAAAAAGGAGATATAGACAACGCCTTCGCCTGTGTTAATTACGCACACGGCTGGCTGGACGCTGGTGCTAGATTTGGTCTTTTCGACACTGGTGGAGATCACGAATTATTTACACTAGCTAGATGAGTCTGGCACCCTGGTTATCGATATTAACTGTGAATACACTATCTGTTACTTTTGAAAGTACCTCGCATAATTTATCCGTATCACCGACGAAGAACACAGAGTTGCCGATCATACACATGCTGCCTTTACCATATTGATTAGCTACCTGGAAGGCCTTTCTTACAGGGCCTTTGATGAACTTGGTTTCCTCTGCAAAGCGGTAAGAGATGTCTAGGAATCTATCGAATCCGTTTTCCGGTAAAAAATCGTCCATACATTCGCCACCGATCATCCTGATCCATTCACTCAATCCTACGTCGGTGAGAACGTCTGTAGTTATCAAAGGCTGTCCCATTATGGCGATCACCATCTCCTTTTCGATCTCTGTTTTTTGTATCTTTCCATAAGGTGGCAATCCCTCTTTGAGCCGTACCTCGAAACCGCCGACTGACTGAGCTATCACGTCACCAAGTCCCGTGCGACAGAATATCTCTGCATTGTGAGCCTGCCTTATGGCTTCTTCTTTTTTTTGTCCGGTTTCGGCGCATACCGCCAAACCGGCTGATAAAGCACAGGCTCCGCTCATCCCTAGACCTTGGCTGAAGGGGACATCGGTGGTTATTTTTACTCGGCCTCCGGGTGCAAAATTTCTCAATACTTTTTCAACCAATAGAAATGAACTTTTTTCACCATTTACCGTGATCTCCCAATCATTACCCCCTACATCAACTTCGGTATATGCTCCCACTTCCAAGGAAAAACCTGCACCTCTAGAACCTACTTTTTCCGGTTGAAAATGTCGTTCGGATACGGTGAAGAATCCGGTCACGTGGGCCGGACAGAAGGCTTTGGATGTCATGCGATTAGATCCTCGATGCTGTCGAGAATACGGTCTGCCAGATCTCTTTTTCTACCTTCGTACCATTTGCCATCCCCGAGTATGTATATCCGGTTCTTGTCTTCCTGTACATCTTTCAGCGAATTTGCGACTACCAGATCCGCTTTACCGTTGGCCAGCATAACTTCTGCTTTTTCTATGGCTTCCTCTCTGGTATCTGCTGCCTTGTAGGCGACCAGCAGCTCCGCTTGATCCCGGATCATGTCGATGAACTTGGGTAAAGGTTCAAGGACTATCTCCTGTGCTTCGGAAGATGGTATCTTTGTTCTGCACACTTCTTTGACACCAAAATCAGATAATGCCGCCGGAACGATCACCGTTCCTAGTACGTCACCTGTCATCTCAAGCAGGTCTTCCAGTGTTTCGAACTCTCTGGATGGTATCCAATCCGGAACATCACATGCAACGTTACCGTACCAAAGCTCAACGTCGGCACCATGACGATACGCACGTTTAGCGAGTTCTACTCCGCTTTTACCAGTTCCTCTGTTCGTTATAACACGCATGGTGTCTATGGGTTCCTGTGTTCTTCCTGTGACTACGATGATACGTCTGCCCCTTAATTTGTTGTCCAATATTCTTATGACTTCGTCCACAATCTGTGGATTGGAGGCTACCTTGGCTGTTCCTTCCGCGACGTTAGGTCCAACAAAGTGTATTCCAAGGGCTTTTAATCGTTCGATGTTGTCGATGACGACCGGATGTTCGTACATGCTTTTGTGCATCGCCGGGACGATCATGATAGGTATACCCGAGCCCATGGCGGTGGTGGCAAAAGTGGTCACCGGTGTGTCGTCTATCCCCGTGGCTATCTTGGAAACGGTATTGGCCGTTGCCGGGGCTATCATTAAAAGATCCGCTTTATCAGGTACGTTACCACAGAGAGATACATGCTCCACCATACCTGTTATCTCGGTGATGGCGGAATGACCACATGCGAATTCGATGGCCCATGGATGTACGATGGTCTGGGCTGCGTCGGTCATCACACAGCGTACGTGTGCGCCTTCCCTTATCAATTCACGTATCAGTTTGACACATTCTACGGCAGCGATACTGCCGGTGATACCCAATACTATCTTCTTACCTCTTAGATCCGTACCTTTAGATTCCCTTAGATGATCCGAAGGATGCATACCTCAATATTTGTGGTTCTCGTTATAATATTTTCCGTCACTCGTACAGGTAAAGGGTTATCTCCACTTTATCGTCCGGTCCGAATTCTTCCCACGACGAAGATGTTACCGTACCCTTTGTGAGTCTGTACATCTCGTTCAGATCCTGTATGAGCCCGTTCCTGCCGATGATAAGATCCGGATTTCCGGAAGATGAAGCTCGCAGTATCCAGTTATATCTGAAATGACCATTCGCCAGCCGGCGGATATCCCGTTGATAGGAAAAGTTCTCCCGAGGAATACCGTTTTTTTCCAAGAACAGCTGTTCTATAAGCAGTGTTCTTACTGAGATATCTTTCCGGATAACTTTTCCGCTCACGTCCGAGTAGCTGGTCTCTTTCACCGTTGCGCTCAATATAGCCTTTCGTGATTCTTCGCAGTATCGTGAAAAACTCCGTCGCTGGCTGAAGTCGTCACTGGGATATGTAGCGTATGCAGAGATAATAGACGATGCTATCATGAGGAATACGAAGAAAAGTCCGGCTTCGTAAAGGGTGAACACTCCCCGGCGGTCCCTTCTGATCATATCACCTCCCAGATGTACACAGTCATCCTTGCCAGATGACTTCTGCCGCTGCTTTCTACTATCACTACGGAAGTACTTTTTGCGTAAACGTCTTGGTTGCTTGGGATGTTCAATGTACTGAAGGAAACGAAATGATCGGTCGAGTAGCCGCCGTTGTCCTCTATATCCACACGATAATGGAATCGTAAAGTATCCGGCGGGTAGGTTTCCTTCATCACGGAGGTATTTAGGTTAGATAATCGGTCCGCGGCGAAGACTCCCGGCGACGTAGCTATAGATCGATAATTTCTCAGTTCCTGTACAAAACTGTCCAGACGGCGGGACATCTCACCTTCCTGCCGTCGCTCCAGATAGGATGCGTGGGCGGTGTATATACTCAGGGTGAATATGGAAAGACCGATCATTATGGCCAGCAGTGCGGGCAGGTCGATGTAGAAACCTGCGACCCCGTCTTCTCGCGAACGCATGGACGGTGTGAAAAACAGGTATTATTTAACTCTTTCATGTGGTTATGATAAGGAACGAGCCTACGGCTACACAGTATATGGCGAAGTAATGGAACCAGCCCTTCTCTATCAGTTTGAGCAGAGCGATGATGGTGATGTAACCTACTATCATGGCGGTTATCACACCTATGGCGATGGGAACGATATCGATATCTCCGGTCATCTTACGGGCCTGCAGTAATCCGGCTGCGAGTATCGCCGGTAAGAAAAGCAAGAACGAATATCGTACTGCAACGCGCCTGTCGATACCTCTGAGCAATCCTCCGGATATGGTGAAGCCGCTGCGAGAGATACCCGGTATTGCGGCCATTCCCTGCATGGTTCCCACTATGAAGGCGTCCGTTAAGTTCAGATCTTTCGCTTTTCTTGTACCCGCTTTACCTCGGACGGAGAGCAGTACACCGGCTGTTACCAGCAGTGCCATACCAACAGTCCTTGGCTCGCTGAGGATACCTTCGTAGAAGTAAGATATGGTCAGGCCGATGATACCGGTGGGTATGCTGGCTGCGATTATGAGAAAGGCCAGCCGTCGTTCCGGTGTATTCATCATCGCTGAGCTACCTTGAGCCGGTAGATCCTTTACGGCGGCAAAAAAAGCCGATAAAACTGCGTGGACCTCCTTTCTGAAGATGATCAAAACAACGGCGGCGCTTCCGAAGTGAAGGAAAACGTCAAAGGTCAGGGACGGTTCTAAGTCCAGATAATATTTGGCAAGTACTAGATGGCCTGAACTACTAACCGGTAACCATTCTGTGATACCTTGGATGATCCCGAGTATGACCGCCTGAACGATGTTCATGCTGCACAATCGTGATACGGATAATACCTTTTTCGGTCAGTATGTCTCGTATATACCCACGTGGAATATACCGTTTTTCACTGAAAATTCATGTTCTCCGGTTAACTCCTTCATCATAACACGACCCCAGTTATCCGTCGAGATGGTGTAGCCGAGTTGTCGGAGCAGCCCGTAGTATTTCGGGTTGATATAGTAAAACACGATGTATTCTCTGTCGGCTGTGGCTTCGAGCGTCAGCAATATATCCATCAGCTTCTCGGTGCTCTCAGCAGCTACCTCTCCGCAGTCCAGCTGTTTTCTTCGCTTGCGGTACATGACATAGCCGATGGGTTTGTCGTCTTCATATGCCATCCTCAGGTTGTCGTTGTCCGGCCAGCCCCTTGCACTCGCCATCTTCAGGAACCCTTCTTCGCGGACGTTGAGTCCGTTGAGGCCCTCGATGCTTTCCGTGTACAGATCTCGTATGTATCCCGCGTTGATATCTTCGATGAATTCAACTTTCGGCTTTACAGGCTCCACCTTTTTGAACGCTACGGGAAACACATGTACGTCTCTGTAACTGAGTTTAAGGTAGAGATCGTACGCGATCAGCGATCTCGAGGTCATGAGAAAACTGAGCGGTATGCCCTCATCGATCATCCTTCGGTGTGCTTCTTCCATCAGCTTTCTTGCGGTACCCCGTCTGGAAGCCGATGGTCTGGTGCACACGTTCCTGATCCCTCCTACTCTGATCGTTCCCTCGGAGGTTTTCATCCTGGGGTAAAGTAATCCTACAGTTCCCAGTATCTTACCGTTCTCACAGGCATATAGCTCACCTCCCCAGTCCGGTAATCTGGAGTCCGCGGCCACCATTCGGGCTACATGTTCTCGCGAATACGCATGGTTGAAGCACGCCAGTGTGAGTTCGGACATCTGGGTATCGTCTATCTGGTCGTAGGTGAGTATGTCCATGGTGGAACAAAGTGGTGTTACTTATAAAAAATTATGTGGTGATCAACTATCAGAACTTTGTTTCTAGGCACCCCTGGGTATCTTTATCATCAGTACGTCTAAAGTATATTTCCCAGATATAGTGGCGAACGTAACTACTGATACTTATAGTTCGTTCGCCAGTAGCAGTGGATGACAAAACCGAATTACAAGGAGGTTTTGTCTTCCACTATAATTCTTCCTCCGGATGCCAATAATTCAATAGGTTTGTACAATCTATAGGATTGATAACAGCACTGTTCTTTCACAGATAGTACACTGGGAAGAACTTCACCATCGTTCCCTCGATCATTTCTTCACTCCAGAGATCTTTTGTAGCAACCACAGCTCTGTCGGGCTTATAGGTGGATATGTAGCTCCTGTATCCCCGGGATATCTTTGGCTCGTCAA
>CAYVTG010000083.1:0-7561 GCA_964454575.1 uncultured Thermoplasmata archaeon | reverse complement strand
TCGGTGAAACCGCTGCGATATTATTAACTGCAGGATATGCATCACACGTCGCCACATCTCTCATGCACCAAACAGCGTCAATGCCCAACATGATATACCAATATTACAGTATTAGTGGAAGATGGCCTACTCTAGCGGCAAAGGTGTACTCCTCTGCCATGGTATTGATCATCATGGTACTTGTGTTGAATGGTATCTCTAAGCTCATAAGATATAAGTACTCCAGTATGACTGAGAACAATTGATAGTTGTTGATCAGTTTTTAATCTTCATGGGTTAATATCAAATGATCAATAGTTATTTCTGCTATATCTTTTAAATACGAAAGGATCCTGAATAAGCTATCTACAATATAAGCTACGGAAACCAATATCTCTGGGTCATGTACATAGCTTACTATCGTGTGTTTCATCTGATATATTTCCTCTTCAAGTTTTTTTGAATTATACAATACATTATCCGCTAAATCGAATTTACTTCGATAAAGTCCATTTATAGCGTCTTTTAGTAATTCATTAACTTTTTCACCAAGAGATACGATCTCCTCAGCTATAGGAACCTCTTCTTTACCCACTAGATTTTTGGCGTTATAAGCTATCTTAGTTGCATGGTCTGCAATCCTTTCTATCGAATTGGAAGCTAATAGAAAACCAAGAGCTTCTTTTGGTGTTAATCCCATTTTTTCTGCAAAGAATACATCATCTTGTAATTTATTGTACTGTTTACGTATCATCCAATGTAACTTATCTACATCCTCATCTTTATCTATGACATCTTGGATAAGATCTTCATTTCTGTTTTTAAAAGAAGACATAGCATCTCTATACATTAAATATGTGATTGAGTACATCCTCTTCACACCCTTCATCAGAGAGAAATCACTAGAATCTAGGAAGTCCTTCATCTGTATAGAATTTTCATCTTCATGTATTATCTCCACCCCGATCATATTTTCACGTAGATTACGGATTTCTTTTATCATACTGTTAGTGAATTTATTTTTAGATTTAATTTCTATTATATCATATCCGCCAAGATAAGTTCCTATCAATCTTCTAGTTAATTTTTCTATACTTTCATCTTCCATCTTTATTATATATTCTCTGTCCCTAGAATTATCTTTTTTGTCCAATATGGGATTCAATAGCATTGTACCATCGGATAATGGAATAACTCCAATACTATCTCCTACTTTGACACCTATCTTATTAACCCAAGGTTTAGGTAAGGAAATAATCAAAGTAGACTTCCCGGTCTTTTGAACCTTTCTTGTCTGCATAAATATCTCTAGAAAAAAAATGCACGTAGTATATAATCTCTTTCGACATAGACATATATCGTATATTTATGCCTATATATATGTGTGTTTTCACAAAAAATATATATTTTTAACCGAATTGACCTTGTATATACCTCTTGGTCAAATCCTCACGTGGATCCTCAAACATATTATTTGTTTTATCGTATTCTATGAGCTTCCCGAGATATAGAAATGCAGTTTTATCACTGACCCTAAATGCTTGCTGCATATTGTGCGTGACTATTACAACAGTGTAATCTTTTTTTAGGTCGTGGATGAGATCCTCGATCTTAGCTGTGGCTATCGGATCCAAGGATGAACAAGGCTCGTCCATCAAAATCACCTCGGGTTGCATCGAAATAGCCCTAGCTATGCACAATCTCTGTTGCTGACCACCTGAAAGATCCTCAGCGTTCATATCCAATCGATCCTCGACCTCATCAAGCAAACTTGCTTTCTCAAGAGATGTGATGACCATCTCATCCAACAATGTTTTATCCTTAACTCCGGCTCTCTTACATCCGTAAACTATGTTGTCGTAGATGGAGAAGGGAAACGGATTTGGTTTCTGAAAAACCATGCCAGCTTTCCTTCTAAGGTTTATCATACCTATCTCATCCATATCTTTTCTGTATATATCCTCATCATCTATTTTTATACAACCTCTCGCTTTGAATGAATCTATGAAATCATTCATACGGTTTATACATCTCACAAGAGTTGATTTACCACAACCCGAGGGGCCAATCAATGAGGTAACACTTCTGTCAAATATATTCATTGATATATTATGAAGGGCTTTAACATCTCCATACCAGCTTGTAAAATCTTTGATAATGATCTTGTTTCTGTTTATTTTTTCCATTCTATCTCCAGATTATGATAGTGTTGAACCCACAAACTACCAGATTATAACGATTATGAAAATAGAATACATTGCTCTATATAGTTTCTATCGGAACAACTTATTCTGATATGTCTTCGATCGTAACTAGAATTTGTTTAAGACTCAAATCCGCAGACAAGAGATATGACATAAAGAATTTCTAAGCGAAGAGCCCAACAATTCAAGGAGATGACATAATGGTGCGATTACAGATAAGGAACATAATCCAGAAAAACTGGAATGACCCCAATGCACAAAGCGTAGTACGGCTCCCAAAAACCCCCTTTCTTTTTTATCGCTATTGCCCCGTATATAGTGAGATCGGTTTTTTAATAACACATATTTTTATAGTAATGTCTCCTTGCAGTTTTGTTAAGTATGAAAGGATCTGTAAAACCCAGAGTCGTAGTCAGTAAATGCTTAGGATTCGAAAGCTGCAGGTACAACGGTCAGATCATATCTTCCGATGAAGTCAAGGAGATGAAAGATCACATAGATTTTGTTACCGTTTGTCCGGAGTCGGATATCGGCTTGGGTGTCCCCAGAGATCCCATACGCTTGGTTAGGGACGGCGAAAAGAAGAGATTGATACAGCCTAATACCGGAAGAGATGTTACTTCGGAGATGGAGAATTATTGTGCAGATTTTCTAGAAGGAAACTCGGAAGTGGACGGCTTCATACTCAAAAGTAAATCACCTTCATGCGGTTTGAAGGAGACCAAGATATATGCAGCGATAGATAATCCGGCTCCCGTGGGTAGAGGTCCTGGTTTTTTCGGAGATGCGGTTTTAAAATATCATCCCAAAAAGGCCATCGAGAGCGAGGGGAGGTTGCGGAACTACCAGATACGGGATCATTTTTTGACAAAGATATATGCGCTATCTGGTTTTAGAGATGTTACAAGTTCGGAAGAGCTTGAAAAATTCCACCAGCACAACCGACTGCTGTTGAGATCCTATGACACCGAACTGTATGAAAAGTTGAGCAACGTACTGGAGGATGGTTCTGTGCATGATTACGAAGAGATTCTTTACGAACTGTTCAACCAGCCTCCGGAATGCGAATCAAAGATAAAGATAATGGACGAATTGTTCGAGGGATTAAAGGAAAGTGTAGAGGAAGATGAGGTAGACTTTTTTAAAGCATGTGTAGAAGATTACCACGAAGGGAACACTTCCTTGAACGTGCCGTTATCCATCCTATATACTTGGATTCTGAGAACCAAGGAACCCGGGTTGAAAGACCAAAGCTTCTTCCATCCATATCCAAGAGAATTGGTCCGCCTGGAGGACGTAAAAACCTGTGTTGCCAGGGATTATTGGAACTATTGAAGGATTTTTGCGGATTTCCTGTTGAACAAGTATATGAAATTGACGTTTTGATCACCAAATCACACTCTCTATCGATCGTTTCTCAACTGTTGAAGATTCCATAAAATCGAAGGATGTGATCCGATAGATGGGTGAAGTTTGTTATAACCTTTTAACGACTCTGGCTTGAATTCATGTTCATCAAAAAAGGTATCTATCATAGATTTGTATCTTTCCTTAGAAAGGGGTACATATCTCCGTACAAAGGAAAGAGATCTTGTTTCAAGATCTTTTGGGATTTTCTTTTTACGGATAAGCCTTGATACGTCCTCATCTAACGAAACAGTATCAATCATCTTTTCGACATCCTGCCGGTATATCCTAGGTTCGGGGCGCATCAAACTATCGATCACCAGGGCTGTCAAAAACATCTCTTCCTCAAGGTCCTGTTGTGATATCTGATAAACATCGAACAGATCTCTCGAGCTTATCTGACTTTCGTCTTTGTACCGGTACAACAGGGTACAGAATTTATTTCCAAATATCTCCTCGGGTCTTGGTGTTTTCAGTTCGATCTCTCGACCGGTTTCAATATGTTGAAATGTCTTCTTTATGTCTTCTTTAAAAACCGGAATCCTTCTCATGTATCCTATTTCGATCTTTATAGAATCTTTCTGATCCATTTTGGTCTTGTAATGAAGGATAAACCTGGTCAATGGATATGTTGCTTGGATCTTTATTTTATTAGCGGAGTATCCAAGGTCAGATAGTATCCTCTTGATCATATCGTCGATCCTATCTCTTTCCTTCCACCATTCTTCAACTTGCTGATCTCTGTAGTTAAAATCGATATCCAAACTAAGTCTTGGTATATCACGAAAATGCAGAAAATTAAGACTCGTTCCCCCATAGAGGGAGAGTCTTTTCTCTGTGTAATCGACGGATGATATCCTATGCAATATATCACACATCCTCGAGACCTTTTCTAGGATCGTTTCATCGAACTCGGATTTGTTGATCATTTATCATACACCTCTCATCAGATCCTGGAATCCCTTAGGGATGTACAGCATCCAATCCTCATCCAGATAGCTTTTTGAATCTTTGGAGAGGTACATGGGCGAGATACCTATATTTTCCTTTAGATAGGGTTCCAGCTCGGATAACATCCCCTCGTAATATGGGTTATCCGTGAAAAAACTGAGGACGAGGCCGGTTTTTCTGTACAGTATATCCTTCCTTTTTGCTTCCAAAATTTTCATTATATCTTGGTTTTTAACGCCCGGAAGAGATTCCAAACTTTTCAGGCATTCCTCCCAGCCACCCGAATAATCGGGCCTGTCGATACAGTCTATGAACGTTCTGCTGGGCGAAGATGTCACTATAATTTGTTCCTTGTGTGTGATCCTTTCTAATCCCAGGTCGGAACAGGAGTTGTAAACCGGTTGGTAATTTTTACCTCTAAATTCGAACTCTCTGAACTTTTTGTCCGGTGGCACTACGATGTAAACTTTATTATATTCTGAATAGGCGGTACCATGGATCTCCAGTGCGGTGTGATAGCCCAGGTAATACGGTTCCTGAATTTTTGAGGCTACCAGATATCTATCAGGCTGAAAACTACTTTTGCCGATCATTAAAGGTGGAACTACGATATACAATCCCCTTCTGGGATGCAGTAACTTACCCGATGTTTTTAATTTTGAGAGGTATTCATTGTAAATATACCTGAAAGAGTAGGACTCGTTCAATATCTCCGAAGCTAGTACTTTGATTTCTTTTGTAGTCGCTACTTCAATTTTCAGCAGTTCGTGATACAAGGCTTCTATCTTGGTCATATTTAATCAAATTATACGTTATACTTGTATTTAACCATTACTGCGTACAATACATTCCTAAGGATGTCTTGTGATAAATTATACGCTATAATGGCAATTAACCGTTATTGCGTGGATTATTTATTAATACGATAGGGTGAGAAGTAGAGTTTATTTAGTGGAGGATTTTTGCGGACTATACGGCGGTCTGGACAGTGGATCACTGACCTTTATCATTCAGATCTATGGAGGTATTCCTCCGTTGGCGTCCTAAAAATGAGCTTTGCAGAGAGTGAATATTTCAATCCGATTCGGCGATCAATTTCTTTATCTGCTTTTTGAACACAGGTATCTTATTTTCGATAACATCCCATATGATGTCTTCATCGATACCAAAATATGCGTGTATGAGTATATCTCTCAATCCCGCGATAGCCCGCCAATCTATATCGGAATATTTTTCTTTAATATCCACGGGCAAATGCTTTACCGCTTCACCGATGACCTCGAGATTTCTTATGACTGCATCCGCTGTTCTATCATCCATCATAAACTCTTCGAAAGTCAAGTTCTTCGTATACCTCTCGATCTTATCTACGGAGTTCAATATATCTTCAAGATAATCCTTATACTCCCGCGGCATATTTAGTACTCCCGAGTATATACTCCTTCATGTGCGGTTTAACAGCATCTTTTATGACCAGGTCGACGTCCCTTTCGAAAAGGTCTTCCAGGAAGAACTTAAGACCCATGTAATTATCGAAATTTTTCTTTCCCTCCTGGAATTCAACGAGTATGTCTATATCGCTGTTCTGTCGTTGTTCTCCTACAACATAAGAACCGAACAGACCTATCTCTTTTACACCGAACCTGGAGATGTCCTTACGGTGTTTTTCGATCTCTTTGATTATCACATCTTCATCGAGTTCCATTATATCAGTATCTACCTTCGAGGCTTTATTGTTTTCGGAATGCGTTATCCTATAATTATGTCGCTTGTTTTTGTGAATGGGTTTAAGGTGGACTGCTTCTCACATTCTCTGAAACGCATTTTTGACATCTCCAGGTATTTTTCATCCACATATGTTCCGACGGTCGAACTACCTGAGAATGGGTCCAGTACCATGTCGAGTTCATCCGAGGATGCCAGTACGATTGTCCTTGTAACTCTGCGAACGAGACGAAATAATTTACAGATAACATAAAACTGTCGTTATTTCAAAGAAAGTATTATATTGCTTTATCTCTTTGCAGTGTTGATAAACGAGTGTGATCAAAATGATGTTCAAAGACATGTTGAGGTTTGGATCCCTGGCGTTAGTAGTGATCTCATTGCTACTTCATTCCTCTGTATTGATAGCGGAAACAACGGTTTCTGCCGATTCGGATGAGATAACAAATTCTGATGTATATCTGACGGCCGCCATCAAGATTCCCGTCGAAGATCTGAACCCGTTAACGATCAGTGATATATGGAGTGATTATGCGGCCAAGGGACCGATTTACTCCCGCCTGAGTGGTTACCATGAAGAATCCAAAGAGATAATCCCATATATGGCCTACGATTGGAGCCCCATGAGTCAAAGCGGAGGTTATGATGCAGGGGATCCGGATACATGGTATGATCCCTCATTGAATTATGATGCAAACGGAACTTACGATCCATCACTCAGCTATGTAGATACAAACCTCGATACTGTCGAAAACGAAGGCATACCCAGTGCTGACCTTGAGGTCGTTGTAAGGATGCGGCCGGGTATACTTTTCCATCGTGCTAACAATTGGACCGGTGACGTTTGGATTTCACCGAAGAACACAAATTTCACCATGCCTATGGATAAGATGAGGGAAGCAACCGCGCAGGACATCGTTTTTTCCGGCGAGATGCTGCAGTGGGAAGCACCACTTTATCAGTCGAGTTTCCTTTATCTGATACAAAATTCAACCGGAGATAGACGTGATGCCGATGATCCGAATTGGGTTGTCAACGGTGGTAACGGCATGTACGAAGGTATGCAGCTATATGAGATGGGTGACGCACACTGCGATTACAGTATCCGTTTCGAGCTGGAAAAACCTTATTCCATGTTTTATCTTTCTACTCTGCCCATATCTATGTCTATGAAAGTATGGGCGGAACACACATTACTTGATCAAGGTCCGGATGCAGCCCTTAACTGGGACCTTGGTCAAGGAGGCACCATAGAGGACCAGCGTAATGCCATAGTCGGTAACGGTGCTTTCATG
>CAYVTG010000082.1:0-7598 GCA_964454575.1 uncultured Thermoplasmata archaeon | reverse complement strand
CAGGAGATATCCTACCTGGTGGACCATATAAGCGATTTACTCTGAGAATTCGATACCGCATCCGGGACAGAATCTGGAATCCTCGTCTATCTCGGCCCCGCACTCAGGACATTCATAGACCGACGCAGCCAATTCTTCACCACACTCGGCACAAAATTTTTGTGTCGGAGAAACTTCGACTCCGCAGGACGGACAGTATATCTGGAAAGACAGCTTTTCACCACACAGATTACAGAACTTATCATCAACACCGACTGTGTTGCCGCACTCCGGACATTTCAACTCACCTTCCATCGTCGTTTCTTTGATACGGATCTCTCTGACATCTTCCACCTGCGAATCCTCTTTTCTGTGCCCTATCTTCTGAGCCGCTAAGAGACCTGCTTCACCTTCATCTATGGCCTTTTTACATCGTATGGCATACTTTAGAGCAGTTGTATAATCCTCGTCATCATAGCACAACTGAGCCATACCGAGTAATCTTTCGGCTTCCGGCGTACCTTTTTTATCGAAGAGCCCTTTTGCCACATCTATCTCGAACTTGGACTCAAGGAAATTATCCGGTAATCTGTTAACCCTTTCCCTTCCATCCAAGAGACCCTTCTGTATCTTCTGGTCCACCGCCACCTCTATTGGGTTTACTTCTTTCTTTTTTAGTCTCACGGGGGCCACCGGCCTGCTCTTAGCGCTGTCCAATTCTTCACGTGCCTCTTCTGCCAAGCCCTTAGCCTTGTTTTTGTCGCCGGCATCCAGTGATAACTCGGCCCGGTTGATCAATATCTCCGCATCGCTCACATCGATACCTTTGCTCTTCATCACATTGATGATACTGCGGGTAGCCACAACAAGATTGTGTGCTTCGTCGCTTTTGGATAATTCTTGTTCCCGTCTGGCCCTTCTGATACGTTTCGGTTTGGACCCCTCTAGATATGCCCAAATAACCCACATAGCGACCGCTGTAGATATCAGTAAACCAACCACGATCAATGATGCTGTTGTAGCGTCCATATTACTCTGTAACTATTCATTTTGCCTGATATAACCTTTTCCCTTGGTCCTTCAAAAGCTTTTTATACTTAACCCATGTAAAGAGTTACTCCGAACCGATGACTTATGAAGACGTATAGCGTCTGAATGAGGTGTTATGATGGCAAAGAATATATATGTAAATTTTGAGATGCCCGCCGAACTGGTGGATAAGACCTACGAGATAGTAGAGCTTTCCAGAGATACCGGTAGGGTAAGAAAGGGAACGAACGAAGTGACTAAGGTTATCGAGCGCGGTGAAGCAAAGCTCGTAGTGATGGCCGAGGATGTAACTCCTCCCGAGATACTGGCACACATACCTTTATTGTGTGAAGAAAGGGAAGTACCCTATGCCTATGTACCTTCCAAACAGGAACTAGGCGGCGCAGCCGGTGTGAGTGCAGGTACAGCTTCGATAGCTATCACTAAACCGGGTAAATCCGGCGAGATGCTGGCCACTCTTACAAAATCACTTTCAAAACTGAAGTAGCTCAGAGGCGAATAAAATGGCAGACTATGAAGGTACTCCCGGAGAAGTTGTCGAACTTATAGGCAGAACCGGTATGACCGGCGAAGCTACCCAGGTCAAGGTCCGTGTACTCGAAGGCCGTGACGAAGGTAGGATAATCACTCGTAACGTCATGGGTCCTGTACAGAAGGGAGACATACTCATGCTGCGTGAGACCGCTAGAGAGGCAAGGAGCATCGGAGTGAGATAAGATGCCTGAAACTAAACAATGCACTTTCTGTGGGCACAAGATCGAGCCCGGTACCGGAAAGATGTATATCAAAACTGACGGTAAGATATTCCACTTCTGCGGAAACAAGTGTCAGAAGAACATGATCAAGATGGGCAGAAAGGACAGAGAAACACGCTGGACCATGAAGTATGCCCAGGAAAAGGCACTGATAACTCACCGTAAGAAGACCGCTGAAAAGAAACCCGCCGCCAAGAAAAAACTCATCCGAAAGAAAAAATCAAAGGAGTAGTGAACCATCTTGGAAAGGACTTTTGTGATGGTCAAGCCCGACGGCGTACAGCGAGGTTTGATAGGTCAGATCCTATCTCGTTTCGAAAGACGCGGCCTGCGTTTGGAAGCTTTGAAGATGATGCGTTTGAGCAGGGAAATTGCTGAAGAACATTATAAGGAACACGTCGGTAAAGACTTCTACGATCCGCTGCTTGACTACATCACATCCGGTCCCGTGGTTGTCATGGCCATAGCCGGGGATTCTTCCGTATCCATCGTTAGGGATATAGTGGGAAAAACAGACCCCAAAGTTGCGGCCCCGGGGACTATCAGAGCCGATTTTGGTGTAGATATCTCCAGAAACATCATCCACGCAGCCGATTCACCAAAAAGCGCTTCAAGGGAACTATCGATATACTTCGATGACTCTGAATATCAGGATTATACAAGACCGGACGAAAGATGGATCTATCCTTGAGTAAGTGAATTCAACCGTTTTTTCACTCTATCCAGGAACTGCCCGGCTCCTATACGTTCCAGTATCTCAATCGCCTCTCTGTAATTCTTGACGGCCTTATCTTTATCTCCCATGGCCTGGTATATCTCACCTATACCGTATTTGGTCTCGGCATACGTGAACGGTATATCCAATTCTTTGATTGTTTCCATAGCCTTGTTATAGTAACTCAAGGCTTGGTCGAAATTCCCCTCTTCTTTTTGCGTGATCCCCATTACTCTGTAAACACCGGACAGCCCGATCAAGTCATTCAGATTTTTCATTATATTCTCCGCTCGTTCGGCATACACCTTCGCCTTTTTGGTATCTCCCTTGTATGCAAGAGCTTCCGCTCGGTTAAAATAACTCCAGCCGATGAACATCTTGTTGCCTATCTTTTTGGCATTGTCTCCACACCTCTCGAAGTACTCTATCGCCACATCCCACTCTTCTTTTTTCATGTATTGGTCGCCGATATTGTTGTATGCCTTGGCAAGATCTCTGAAAGAATTCTGCTCGTTAAGTGTAGGAAGACTCCGTTTGTAATACTCTATAGCCTTGTCATTATCTCCCTTATGTGCGTATATGTTCCCCATGTCTAGATATGTGAGTGAAAGTATACGTTTGTTCTCCGCCTTGTTAGCCATGTCGATGGCCTCTTCATAATGTTCGATAGCTCCTTTAAAATCACCTTCTCTCCAGTGAAGATATCCTAATCCTCTGTTGGCATCGGCTATCTTATCGTGGTCGTCTATCTCCTCTACCAATCGCAGGCACCTTTCAAACGTCTTCTTGGCCTTGTTGTAATCCTGCATCTCCCTGTATATATGCCCCAGCTTTCTAAGGGCATCTCCCTCCACCTCCTTGCTATCGGCCATATCAAGGATCTCTTCGTAGGATTCCTTGGCTTTCTGCCAATAACTTATATCGAAACAGAGATCCCCTATTATATTCAGCAATTCTATCTCATCCGCATCTTCTATATCCTTTGCACGTCTGAGGGACACCAGGGCTTTATCGTAGTATTCCAAAGCCGATTCGATGGCGAAGCTCTGCATGGCCTTTCCTCCGGCCTTGATCGAGTAATCATACGCCTTTTCGTAGTCCTTTCCATTGAAAAAATGCCTACTCAAAGCATAGTAATGGTCATCTAATGCATCAGCATACACCATCTCTATCGCCTCGCCGACCTTATTGTGCAGTACACGCTTTCGACTCTTACTCATATTGTCGTACACGATGGTGCGTATCTGGATATGCCCGAATCTGAATACCTCTTCCTCTTCTTTCTTTTCATGTATCAATCCATGTTCTATGAGCTCATCCATTATATCCAACATATTGATAACATCCATATCCGCCGCTTCTTCGAGTACGGCAAAATCGAATTCCGTACCTATTATCGCGGCGTACATCAACAGATTCTTTTCGTCTTTGGACAGACTATCTATACGCCTCACGGTGATGTCCTTTATGGACGAAGGCACCTTTATGTCGGACAAGTCCTTTTCCGGATCCCATGTATATGAATACGGATCGATAACCCCTTCATCTACCATGGAGTTCAGTATCTCGATTATATAGTATGGATTCCCCTCGGTTTCTCGGTACACCATGAGCAAAAACGATTGAGGAAGATCTTCCGAGCGAAGTCTTTTCTTGATCATCGACGAAGCGCTTGGGAAGGAAAATCTGTTCAATTCTATCTCTTCTACGAGTTTTTCCTCTCGCATCCTGTCCATCACCTTTGTCAGGGGCACATCTTCTTCGTCTATAGCCAACTCTTCAGGTCTGTAAGCACCCACGATCATAACACGGCTGTTTTTTATGTTCCTAGCAAGATGATGGAGCAGTCTTGAAGATACTTCGTCTATCCACTGAAGATCGTCTATGAAAAGTAAAACGGGTGCATCGTAAGACATAGCTCGTATCTCGCTTGTAAGATCATCGAACATCATCTCTCGCTTGTCCGATAGTGAGATATTGGTGTTATCGTCTATCCCCATCAAACTCGTGGGCAGATGGCTTAATGATCTAGAAGTTTCTTCTTCCCCGGTCTTCCCCAGTGCCTCCAGAAAGGGAAGATACGGATCGGCGCTTTCGTAATACAGACACCTTCCTTTCAATACTTCGAAACCGAGTTCCTTACATCTGTCTGCCAATGATTCTGCAAGTCGTGTTTTACCTACCCCGGCTTCTCCCTTGAGAAAAACGACACGTCCCTTTCCATCAATGGCTTTCTGTATGTGGATCTCCAGGATCTCCAGTTCTTCCTTCCTATCTACAAAATCATCCCCGGATCGGGGAACTTCGATTACCTCCTCGTCTTGGACCATCTCTATATTTTCCACATGTTCCTTAATACTTAAAGTTTATTACTATTAATCAAAGACACTTTGATATGACAACTACCGAAAACCTTATATCTAATCCATGATATCACATAATTGTCTGACGTATAAATCAAATACGTCGGACTAAAATATCAAAGGTGCCATGATGTCGTCTGACACAAAAAGAATAACAGTTAGGATCCCCGTATCCATGGCCGATGAACTAGAGGAGATCGTTTCCAGAGAAAGTTACTCCAACGTTTCAGAGGTCATCAGAGCCGCTTTAGACGCTTTCATAGACGCAAAGAATTCACCGGAATACATATCCAACGTTACCGTGGCGTTACCGAAAAAGAACGTCGACGATATCCAGGATCTCGTAAACGAAGGCGATTCTATCTCCGTTGATGACGCTATAAGGAACGCGGTTCGAGAATATGTAAGGGATCGCTTAACCCAATTCAAAAAGATCAATATAGACGAAGAATGAAAATATACCCGGGATGGGGTATATAGAATGGAAGGATGCAAAAGATGAAAGAAGACGATTCGCTGGGCTCAAAAGAGCTTTCTGTTTATATAGTCGGTGTAGGTGGTGCAGGCAGCAACAGCGTTAACAGGCTCACCGGTATGGGCATCCACGGTGCCGAAACTATCGCCGTCAACACAGATAAAGAACATCTTTTAAAGATGCAGGCGGACAAACGTCTCCTTATAGGTCGAAATTACACCAACGGATTAGGCGCGGGAGGCGACCCCAGGGTGGGACGGGAAAGTGCCGAACTCGCCTGGAAACAATTTTGCAGATATTTCAAAACCTCCAATCTGGTCTTCGTGATCACAGGCCTGGGCGGTGGTACCGGGACCGGTGCCGCTCCTGTGATAGTCGAGAACGCCCGCAGGCAGGGTGCCATGGTAGTAGCCATAGTCACCATGCCATTCTCCTTTGAGAAATCATTCAAAAGAAAGCGCGCTCTGACCGGTTTGAATAAGATACAGAGCTATGCCAATTCCACCATCGTCCTAGAGAACGACTGCCTTCTTAAAGTAGCGCCCAACACAGCCGTCAACAGAGCCTTCGCGATGATGGACACGCTGACCGCTAGTATAGTCAAGAGCGTTACGGAAACGGTCACCTGCCCCTCCCTTATAAATCTAGATTTCAACGACCTTCGGACCATACTGGAATCCGGCGGCGTATCCACCATAATGATCGGCGAATCCAGTGTGGACGACCCCGAGAAGGCGGTAAAGGAAGCCAGCGAAAATCCCTTCTTGAAGGTAGATTATACCGGAGCAAAGAACGCATTGATCCACCTCACAGGAGGCAGCGACCTTACCATCCTGAAGATGAACCAAGTAGTAGGCATGATGACCTCTCAACTGGACCCTGATGCGGATGTTATCCTAGGCGCCCGGGTAGACGCTGAGTACAATCATCGTATCAAACTCATGTCCATAATCACCGGACTTCGCCAGGGACGTAAGCCTCTGACCATATCATGAATTCACGATACACCTCCTCACCCCTTTTTTACCGATAATTATTTCACTTCTCACTGGGTATGTGATCACATATGCGGTACGATCCCAGGATATACGAATCGGAAAAGCTCAAATGGAATCTGATAAAAGAGTTCAAAGGCTGTTCCGTGGAAGAAACCCTACCCGGAGAGTGCATGAAGACTTCCAACGGCCCTGCATACTGTATCACAACCAGATCCGACCACCACATAGATCTGCCCAACCGGGACGAGGCAAGGACCGCTGTGATAAACGATCTAAGGATCATCCCGGGCATCGGCCCAAAAACAGTCACCAAGATGAAGGAACAGGGCATACGAAACATATACGACCTTCTGGAGTATGACTGCGAAAATTCACATGCCCGATGTCTGTTGAAAGAACTGGAATCCGATAACCTGGAAGCTCTGATGACTCGGATCGAAAGATGGCGTGGTAACAATCATCCTTCATGCTATCGATTAACTGGTCTGATCGAACCCGAAGACATCCTATTCTTTGATATAGAGACCATGGGTCTTAAATTCAAACCTGCATTCCTTATCGGCGTGGGCCGCTTTACAGATGGCGGCTTCACCGTAAGACAGTACCTTGCGAGAAACTTATCCGAAGAAAAAGCCGTCATACAGGCATTTTTACAAGAACTGGACCGCAGTACGTATCTTGTGAGCTTCAACGGCCGCAGTTTCGATTCCCGTTTCATCAAGGAGCGTATGGAGATACTCGGCTTGGATGGCGACATTGCTCTACCACACCTGGATCTCTTACACATGTCCCGCCGTTTATTCGATCTGCCTAACCACAAACTTTCCACTATCGAAAGACACATCTTAGGCATAGAACGTGAGAACGACCTCGCCAGTGCCATGGTGCCCAATTATTACTCACTATATCTCAAAAAGGGAAACCCAGGACCGTTGGTGCCTGTGATCGAACACAACCGTCAAGACGTCGTCTCCATGGCGATATTACTCCGACTCATCGGAACTCAACTTAAAGACTAGTAACGCTGCGGAACCGCTTACGAATGCCGGTAGGAAGTCCGTACTAAGATAGAACCCCGGTGCGTAAGGTCGGTACGGCAGCGGCCAAAATATCTCATATGTTCGACCAGTGGTACTCATCAACGCTATATCCAGTACCAGATGAGTTATAAGACCCAGGGTCAGCAGCAGGAAGATATTTTTTCTGTGCTCAGTACTTCGGAGAGTAGAAAGCGTAGATAACTTTTATATTGAATCCCATCTA
>CAYVTG010000081.1:0-7611 GCA_964454575.1 uncultured Thermoplasmata archaeon | reverse complement strand
AACGGTATACCTTTCTCATTTAACAACTTTTCCCGAAGATAATAAAAAGCCTCCATATTAAATCAGTAAAATTTATATGCATAAAACACATCTATTTAGTGTGTTTGAAAAAAGATCGTCGGTTATTAAATACGTGATTGTAATTATGATTGGGATAGGAATCATTGGAGTTTTTATTGTATATCCCGTAGTAGCTCCATGGTTTATGAACTGGGAAACAGAGATCATCGATGATGAAGTGAACATAGATCGTTCTTGCTCTCTAGCACTTGACGATAATGATAACCCACATATTGTTTATCGTGATTCTACAGAGGACAAACTTATGTATGCAAGACGGTCAAGTGAGTCATGGTCTATCCAAACAGTAGATAGTGATTTACAAACAGGTAGATTTACGTCTATTGTTTTGGATGATGAAAATAATCCCCGTGTAAGTTATCTGGGAATTACCACAAACACTACGACGGAGTTTAGGGATTACGAATATGTTCTCAAATATGCCGCATGGACTGGAGATTCGTGGGAAATCGAAGTTGTTGACCAACACTGGGAATTTTGGTATTTCACATCGGTCTCACTTGATAGTAACGGAAATCCTCGTATTATATACTCCACTTTGTCTGATTTAAAGCTAGCAACATGGGATAATAACTCGTGGGATATAGATTATTTGATATTCGATGAATTCTTTTCTAACACTTATGTTTCCTTCGCTTGGGATATAAATGACAACCTTCATATCAGTTATCAATCTATACCCGATGGAAGTTTGAGATACGCGAAGGGAACAGGAGATTCATGGGATATCGAAATCGTTGATGAAGATAGTGCCAACACAGGCCGTTTTAGCAAAATAGCTTTAGACCGCAATTACAATCCACACATATTATATTTAGATAATACCAATAATCATCTTAGATATACATACAAAAGGGGAGATACATGGAATTTTGAAACTTTGGAAAAAACTAGACATATACCTATATCTTTAGTAATCGATCAATCGGATGATGTACACATATTTTATAGTGGACCTTATGCCCCTCCGAATAAAAGTGATCTTAAATATGCCACACCGTCGGTTCGTTCATGGATGGTACATACTATTGATGGTGGAATAATCTTATCCAGAACCCTCGACGATGACGGTAAATTGCACATCATCTACAAGGATTATGGAAATAATAATATTCACTATATGACCGGCCCATATTTACATTTGCAGCGGTTATTCCTCTTATGTGCAATTTTGGGAGTTAGTTCATTGGTCTTATGGATAAAAAAACCTTATATAATCCACCGCTTGGAGGAAAGGAAAAAAGTATATGAGATGGATTACGGAGGGTGGAAGATTAAAAGAAAGGATTGATCTCCTTCTATTTAACAAAAAAATTTTCTAGATCGCCGAAAGCTTGGCCCAGGGCTACTTCAGAGTGTTTTCGTAGTGATCCAAGATATCTTTGTCGAAACTAAGGGGGGTAGCCTTTCTGTCTTTACAGCAGCAAAGAACGAAGCAATCCGGGACACTCAATTTTCCTTTAGAATTTTTGTATATCTTCCATGCGTTCATGACCATATCCATCCTGGTAGCCAGTATATCTACATGTGGTAGTTCCATCAAGGCTTTACCGGACCTTACTGCTATTTCATGGCCTTTACGATAATGTACAAGAGAGATAGTTTCAGACCATATCTCTGAAGGTATGAGTATACTCTCCGAATTCTCAAACTGTTTGACCGCATCTTTATGATGGACATCTTTTTCCGAAAAAAGGGCGTACAGTAGTGATGTATCCGCTATGCGCAATCAATCACTTCCGTAGAGGTATTTATCATGTTCCAAGCTTACCGACTTATCATCGTCTTTGAAAGTTGGAAGATCGGTCAGGTCAACTTTCCCTTCGGGTTTCATCTTCTTTATCATTATTTTGACCTCATCTCCTTCCTTTAAGCCGTATTCCTCTAGTTCATTTCGAGTCAGCCTGATGGCAAGACTGTTTCCCCATTTTTTTACTTTCGCTATCATCGTATATACAGTATGTAGATACATACTTAAATACTTTTACCAAAAACAATCATGTGATACAAGTTAAATATCATGATGTACGTATGTGTAAATATGGCCCGGAAATAAATCTGAAATTGTCCGAAAGGATGTACACCGCTGCGAAGATTTATGCCGAAGTACATGGATTTGATTCTATGCAGAATTTTATAAAAGAAAACCTCCGAGCCCGATTGTTTGAAGGCGAAACAGTAGAAGGTTTTTCAACATATCTGGCCAGCGAAAGAACACTAGCTAGATATTGGCTGTCATCCGAGGGGGATGAAGCTTGGTCACATTTGGTAACCCGGCGATAAGTATCGCACAGGCATTTTGGTTAAGCTATCGAACAGGTAGTTCGAGGGGTCACTCATCTTCTTTGAACCCGAAGGTATCGATGAACATGTCCTTCTTCTTCGTGTAGATGTACGAGATGATCAACAACATGATCCCAAGCAGGGCGAAGGACAGTATCTTCATCAGTATAGGTAGTTCCGCTATGTCCAAAGTAAAGGCCTTGAATATACTGATGATGATAACGAAAAGACCGATCCACCGAAGGTGATATCTGTTCATGTACAAACCACACAATACCGATATTATACCGAAGACCAGCCAGACAGCCGTGGTTTCTATATCCGTACCGAAAATCCATGCGGTGGACACCACAAACATCAACGCAGATACCAACGAGGTACTGGCGGGTATGTTTTCTTTCTTGTTTAGATATTCGAGGATCACTGCAAAAGCAAAGAGTATCAAACTCGATACAAAGAATATTTCTCCCGGTCGCCAGTAAACCTGTTTGTGTGCCCTGTACACGGTGTTTATCAGCAGCAGGGACGATGCGTTGAAGACGAAGACGTCATCAGACCTGTAGGAGAATAAGATCAACAATATCGGAAGCGCGGTCACCGCATATCTCAGATCACCTGAGGTGGTAATATACAGTAAAAGCAGTGGAGCGAGAACGGGTGATATACGATATTTCCTCCTTTTTTCGAGGGATCCTATCCACACTTCGTGTTTCAGATGCAGGTAGCAGAACACTACCGCGTAAAACATCAGGATGCTTTCATAGTAATATACTAGGTAATTCGAGTGATCACGTAGAGATATCATGACCCCACCTATCAATAACGATACGACCATCATCACAGAATAAGCCTCAAGCCGTTCACCCTCGATTATATCCTTGTAACCAAAGATGAGAACAAAGGCGATGAAAGCCAGGTATATGTATATCGTATCTGCGATACCGTATGTTAAAAGACCTAAGGCGACGATCGATAAAAAGGATATAAAAGGCATCATCATGCGGTCGACCGTTTCTTTTTGATCGTAATGAATCAACTGGAGAGCGAACAAGAATCCCAGGAACGCCCAGGGATCGTATTCGAATGAATATCCTATGCGGCTACTTCCCGAGATTATGACAGTGAATATCAAGGCAGTGTACGACAGAACGAGGATGATGAAATGCAATGGATATTCCATCTCCTTATCCAGAAGGAACGAACTCATGCTATGTTTTTCAAGCTTGTCTATCAAGAACACCGTTATCAAAAATATGGTGGTGATGAAGAACAGGGTCACGATCTGCAAGCCGTCCAGTAAAGGTGTTGAGAATACAGTCCAGGAATAAGATAATATTATAGTATAATAAGTGAATTCAGAATGCTTGAATATATATATCATCGCGCATCCCACGACCGTCGCTGCAGCCAGCAACAAACTGTAACCCAATCCACCGATATATTCATGCAATCGTATCATGGATATCATCAAAAACAAAAACGTTAATCCCTGAAGCATTATCACGCTGGAACCATATCGGTAACCCAGAGATATGTTCAAACCGACGGAAACAGCGAAAAGTGCGATGTATACAGGAAAATCGATCAGCTCGTAGGGATAGTAACTGCTTGAACAAGCTATGTAGGCCACCAGGAACCCGCCGAAGACCAGTCCTTTTCCGTAGAGTTCCATATTCTTATAGCGGTATATGTATTCACCGCAGACCAGTAGGACCAATGAAGCAACATATATGAGAAGATTCTCCTGGAGTGGAGTCATATACTGTATGGAGTACACGGTCAAGAGTATGAACGTTACAGCCACCACCAGAATACCGATATACTGTAACCATTTGCTGCCGAATTCGAATTCCATCGACATTTCCTGAGTCGGTGCTGCAGTAGGTTCAAAGGGTTCCGCAGTGCCTATATCCGGCACAGTTCGTTCTTCGGTGGTAAAAAATTCAGGTTCTGGTTTTTCTTCGTAAAGAGTTGGTCGTATATCGGGTTCTTCCGGTTTTGGTTCTTCTTCGTAAAGAGTGGGTTGTATATCGGGGTCTTCCGTGGCGGGTCTTTGATCCGTTATTTCGACATCCATCGTTTGTTTAATGTTCCAAAGTTCCTTCTCGACTCCGTCCAGCCTATTTTCCATTACATTTATTTTGTTCTGCAGATCCATGAACTTCTTCTTTTGTATCGTCCTTTTAACGATTAATGATATCACCACGAGGAAAAGAAAGCCTAAGATTATCAAGCACAACTCCTCGGTCATCGGTTTTCCTCCTGGATGTTATCGCACTGCCCTTTAAATTCATGATCCAACTCTTTCATCTTCGTCCCCTATGGAACTATTCAACAGTATTTATAATTAACTATCTACCACTTTATCCCCCTATGCACCCGCGGATCTCCAGTCGAGTTTCAACAGTAAGATGATGACGACAGATATCACAGTGCCTCCGAAGTTGCACAGAAGGTCGTGTACGGTGTCTTTGATGCCACCTTGAATACTCATATCGAATATCACATCTACATAGAACTCGGCGATCTCCCAGATCACTCCAACGGAGAATATAGCGATCAGAACAATCGCTATGATCAGATATGGGGGGATGTGCAGGTCTTCCGGGATCCGATTCAAATACACAAGGAAGGAAAAAACCAGGACTGCCACCAGAGTACCGGTCAAACAATGTGTTACCCCGGCCCACATGGAAAAACGGCCGTAGAATCCCATCGGCCTTCCGAATACGAACACGAAGGTCACGACCGCAAGCCAGAGATATATGATCGACGGTGCTTTTTTATCCGTATTTATCTTGAAGATGTCCGGAGATACTGCGAATATGAAGGAAAATATCGACCACGATAGAACGAACCATCTCTGTTCGTACAATCCGTATATCGCCGTGACGATGATACCAGCCTGCAATATCCTGGAGATCACCATCAACGAGCGATAGTCGTACTCGCCGAAGAGGGCGTTTAAAAACTCCAAGAAATCACTCCTACGTTCTGCAAAATTCATTTTTTTCTTGAAGTCTGCCTCCAGATCTCTCAAAGGAAAGAATTCGTAGGAGCATATGTAATCCTGGATATTGACGCCTATGGACATACTCAGGATGGTAACCATGGTCAGATAGGCCATTAGGTATGTGTTCCCTCCGAGATAGATAGTGCCGAGATATATATCGCTGTAATACCGGATTATACCTGTCACGGTGCCTGCTCCGATGGTGAATATTATCACGAATGAAGTGACGAATCGTCTGTTCGGACGGAATTCTGTGTGATAGTTCAATTCTATCATCATCATGAATGCAAAAACGGCAGCCAGTGTCATGTAGGCTAGGTCCAGGAATATAAAGAAAAAGTATTCATCTATCACCTGTGTAGTTCCGATTGCTCCAAGTATCAACGGGAAAAAGCACCAGATGAAAAGGTCTCTTTTCAGTGTGTTTAGGCTGAATTCACTGTATTCATCCGGCTCTATATCTAACAATTTGAGCATCAAAATGATATACAATAAACTCATGAAAGATAGGAACGGGTTCATACTGGTAAGAGCTATAATTAGTATCAGAACGCCGAAGCTCAACACCATGAACCGAAATATTTTTTCTGCATTCATCTGAAAATAGTTACGCGTTATTAAATAATATAATTTTTGAATGGATGGACGAGAGGTTTTTCCAAATATTACCAAATCAGTTACGAATATATTGATAAACTATTCTAATATCAGATAACTATTTATACTATATATGATTAATACTTAAATAATGCAACTAAACATATTGTCGCAGATGAGATCCGTGCTGCTGGAGAGAGCGTCGATAAAAGACCTACCGGAACCGGTATGGAAGCGAAGCGGAGCCTTGAATACGTGGGGTACCAACGCCATCGAAGGTAGCACCATCGGATGGAAGGATGCGGAGAAGTTGCTGCTGGAAGATATAACCCCTGCAGGAAAACCGGTAAAAGATGTTAGGGAAACACTCCAGCATCAGGAGGCTTTCAGAGCTTTACCTGGGTACAGAAAAATAAACATGGAAAACATATTAGAGATGCATGAAACAGTATTTCGAGGTTCTCTGGAAGATGCGGGACAGTGGAGAAGAGTCAATGCTCGCATAACCGGAGCTAAATTCACACCTCCGAGGATGGAAAAGGTAAGAGAAGAGATAAGTAGATGGTTGGATGAATACCATCAAAGAGACCTGGGAGGAGAGGATGTTTTCACTCTTGCTGCATGGATGCATTATGAATTCGAGAGGATCCATCCCTTTACAGACGGAAACGGCCGTATCGGAAGACTGCTGTTGAACCTGCATTTTATCGATAGAAATTGGCCGCCGGTACACGTTCTCCCACAACATCGGAAGGAATACATAGATTCGTTGAACGAGTATGCAGTCGGTGATACGAAAAATCTTGAAGGTTTCTTGAAGATAAGGATGGGTGCCAGCCTATTGGACCTGTTGGACCAGCTAGGCACGGCCGAGGACGAGATGATATCGCTCAAAGAAGCGGCAGCAGAAACTCCCTACGATGAAAAATACCTGGCTCTCAGATGCAAACAGGGCGAGATACCTGCTTTAAAAGAGGGAAGGGAATGGAGGGTCAGTAAAAGAGTTCTGAAGCTGTACATGGAGACGGTAGGGCGGAAGTGATTCTGTAGAACCTTAACCTCTTTACTTCTTCAAATCCCATCTGTTGTGTATCGCGGCGATATGTTTGCAATCGTCTATTCCACGGCAGTTCCGTAAAGTGAACGACATGAATGATAAGATATCTTCATAATATAATTATATTTTGTTCAAGACTAATCCATGCATCTTTATCAAATAGAAATGGTTTTATATCTCTCCTAATCATAAGTAAGTGGTTGAAAACATCATGTTCATAAAAGTGCAAATATCAACGAAATATCTTTCCAAAAATGCCTCAAATTTTATGAGATTTGTTGAAAATTTCAAAGGTAGGTGGTAAGATGAATTACCATGATAGGAGTCTTCTTCCCATAATAGCGGGTATGTTTATGATAATAGTATCTATGATCGCAATAGTTAACGCTGTAGATATAATTAGAACCGATATAAATTTAGAGGAACATATAGCGGAGGATGCGGAGGAAGAACATCTGGATATGGCAAAAGGCATTGTAGCCGGTTTTCAACATGTATGCGGGGCTATCTTTTTCATCATGGGTATATTCCTATTCATCGGCGGCATCCTTTCCATCAAGTACATACATTGGCCTATCGC
>CAYVTG010000080.1:6713-7855 GCA_964454575.1 uncultured Thermoplasmata archaeon | reverse complement strand
TGACATGATATTTATGCATCGGTAATAGAATTTATTTAAATACTTAACCTATGTAAAGCACGTTACTTTTGATTCCGGTAGTATTGATGCCTTTCCAGGAACTCATGGATCTTTCCCCACCTACTTCATCCCCATAAAAAAGAAGCGAAATAATTACAGGATGATACACTTCAACAAGGCTTTAGTAAACTATTTATTACACACGACCCTATTGTGATATGAATAATTGAAGACACGGTAGACATAAGTTGTGTAAAATGATATAAGGTGAAACAAATGGCATACCCCGAACCCATCCCGATACTAAAAAAGAAAGAGTCAAAGATATTTAATAGTAGATTATCTGAGTTTAAACTTTCACAAGCACAAAAAGAATTTTATAAAGGCGGACGGAAAATATTTAAATCTGATGATTAAACATCAATAGGTTGTGGCATTTATAGAACTTTTTAACCATCCAGTAACTATTGATCCATATAAATTGGATTTTGAACCTTTTTATAAGGATACCCAAAAAATAAAAAAATTTGATTGCGGTAATAACGATCTCAATGAATTTTTATGTACTGATGAAGTAATTAAATATGAAGATGAAAAATTTGGGAAAACTACGTTAGTTTATTATCTTGGTGAATTGGTCGCTTATTACACATTAAGCAATGACTTACTAAAAAAGGCATATGTTAAAAGGAAACACGGTTTTAAAATGGATAAATTCCACCTCGAAGGTATACCATCTCTAACAATTGGAAGATTGGCAGTTGATATAAATTATCAAAATAAAGGTATAGGGAGAACATTGATTCAGAAGATAGCAATGATTGGACTAGATAGCTCTAGATATGCCGGGCTAAGGTTATTATTGGTTCAAGCCAAAGAAGATGCCTTCGAATTTTATGAAAAATTAGGATTCCAATTTGTGGTTGAAACTAGGAACGAGAAAAAAAGATTTAAAGCAAGAGGAACAAGAACTATGTTTTTTGATTTAAAATGTATAGATCATCTTAAAAAATAATATTCTTCCGTCATTTTTCTCCCAATTATCAACTGCGTCATCTATCACCTTTTTTTAAAAGGTGTCAAAAGTCGGAATAAATTCCAACTTACGACAAACAGGTTTGTCACAAAGGAGGACGATAGTC
>CAYVTG010000080.1:0-6613 GCA_964454575.1 uncultured Thermoplasmata archaeon | reverse complement strand
CTGCGCATTGCGAGGGTTTTGCCCGAAACAATAGGAGGACGATAGTCCTGCGCATTGCGAGGGTTTTGCCCGAAACAATAGGAGGACGATAGTCCTGCGCATCTAGCAAACGCTGGTCATAACGAAGTCATGGATTACAATAGTGTAGAAAAACATATAGGTTAAATCATCAACAAATTAGTAATCAAAACCCTTAAAAGACGAGGGCATATCAGACGTCGATGTATAATACAGAAGGACTTGATCCACCGGATCCTGGAAGAAAATTAGCTAGATTATTAGCGTGGATAAAAAAGAGAGGTGGTATCGTTACGTTTAAGAAGTGTGAGGTCAAAGCTTCTCAGATCGAGATAGATGGTGTAAAAGATAAGATCAAGGATGTTGAAAATTTTAAAGTTCGGATGGGCAGACTTCCCTCTGGCGACAAAGAAATAGCGATATGCATCGTGGATAAAGGATGGGCGGACGGATGGGAAAAATACTATGATGTAGAGATACCACATCACAGACACATGAAAAAGCTATGAACTGAAAATATTTTTGCAGAATCTGAACAAAAAGTTTAAAAACCAGGAGCTCCTATTTAGGATCAGAGATGATAGAATGAGTGAAGACTACCTCGAATTTACTGAAGATATGGTGAAGCACATCAACGAGCCGTTCGAAGGTTTGTTTGGAAATAATGTACAAACCAGGGTGGTACAGGAATTAACTGCAGATCCATATAATATCTTCAGACCAAAAGATCTGGAAAATTTAGCGGATGCATCTACACCGAGTATCAGAAAATCTCTAAAAAATCTAACAGAATTAGGTATCGTTGATAGAAACAAGATCGATAGCCAGCATCCGATCTTTAAGGTAAATTTAGATTCAAAGATTTTGAAAGCATTGACTTTCCTCTCCTTTGCTCTGATCGATGACAGGGAAGGAACAGAGCATATGGATCAAGCTGTGATAGAATACTGCCGAAAAGAAACCCTTTTTCCTTATGTCCAAGCCAGTACTGAATATTATGAAATAGAAGGGGAATCAACTTCATCTCATTACCAAATGTTAGAGAGTTCGATCAAATCAAATAATACAACAGCATAAAGATGTAGGTGTTTAAATTGCCAAATAAAGAAAAAAAGAAAACCGGTGAACTTAGTATCGATTTAAATGAAATCTATAAATTTGAACCGGAAGATATTGAAATCGAAATCGAAAACGAAACATATTCAAATCTTGCCTATATTAGAGTAGCTAACCGGGATCTTCATATAGATTTCCTAAAGATGCCAGGTATTAAAATTGAAGGTAAACAAATAGTTGAAGGAACTAGGATATATATGAGCCATGCAGCAGCCCAAAAGATGGCAGCAAAACTTATTGAAATCCTTGACAAATCTTACTCAGAAAGTGGATTTGAAGAGTATGAGGAGAGCTAAATAAACTCTATCTTAAACCTCTCCTTTCGATCCTAGTTCGACTAAAAAATGCATATGACAAGAGATACTGGGATATCGAGAAAAAAAGGTAATAGAGCGTTTCGAAGAGGAAGTAGGAAAAAATTAAAGATCAACGTATCGGCGAATATCCCGGAGCATCCTAAAGACAGTTACCGCGTGTAAATTCCATCGAAGTAGCATTTTGTATTTCGAAACGACATCCGAAATCCTCCCCATTTATATATCGCAGAAACTCCGTTTTAAGCTTTAAAAGGTGTATAATATGAAAATGAAGGGATTAATAATGGGTTTTGTGTTTTTGATATCTATAGTTGCGGCAACGACAGGTTCCCTCATGGTACAAGAGGGGATCTCAAATACAACGGATAATAATATCCTGGAAGATGTGTACCCCGGTCCGGTAACACTTGGTGAAGTCGAAATGGTGTTTGATTGGTCCGTGGATCGAGTTGAGGATACTGATATCCCGGATACACCCGCTCGGGCCTTTGTAGATTCGGACGGAAATGTACAACTGATAGCTTCGCATTATACAAATCGAAGGATGGTGGGGAATAATTTGAGCACTGTTAGTAGAAAGCCGGAGGTAATATTGATATCTGACGAAGATTCCTCGCCGGAGAATTACAATTCAAGAGAATGGATCCATTCAATATATACTTTCGACGGGGATACGATATATGCACTTGTGCATAACGAATACATCGGTTATCTGTATGGTAAAGGATCAAGTTACCTCGGCACCTGGTATAATTCAGTCACATTCGCCAGATCTGATGATAAAGGTGAAACCTATATTCATGAAACACCACCGGAACATCTGGTAGCAAGCATACCATACACATATGAACAGATGGAAGACTCGGGGCCGGCGGGCATATTCAATCCAAGCAATATTATCCGTAGCCCCAAAGATGGATATTATTATTCGATGTTACATTTAGAATCATATGATCTCCAAGATTGGGGCGCCGGTATCATGCGGACGGATGATATATCCGACCCAACTAGCTGGTGGGCATGGAATGGTACAAGCTATAGTGCAGACCTTATCAATCCATATATCGATACATCTGATCCCGCAGACCATATATGTGCACCTGTATCTCGTGAAAACATAAGTAAAATGGTTTCCAGTGTGACGTACAATACATACTTCGATAAATTCCTGCTGGTGGGTATGAGGAATGACGGCTCAGGCGGGAGACCAGACGGTATATACTACTCCCTTTCGGATGATCTGATTCATTGGACTCCCGATCAGCTGATTCTGGAATGTGAAACATGGTGGAATGATGATCCGACTCAGAACAAACATCATTATCCTTCTATTCTTGATCCTAACAGCACGGGTTTGAATTTCGAATTTTCCGGTGAAAATGCATACCTGTATTATACGGTATGGCATGATGATGATCCCTCCACGACACTCAATCGGGATCTGGTCCGAGTGCCTATAACCTTTTCCAATGTATCCAATTACGCACCCACGAGACCAAATGGTATGATACCGGAGGATGGTGAAGTCGGTGTAAATATCACCCCTACCATGGAATCATCGACCTATTCGGACCCTGATGGTGACGATCACCTTTCATCACAATGGCAGATAACCAACGTATCCGGAAATTATACCGCCCCGATCTTTGATAGTGGCTCGGATACGGGTGCCCTGGAGCAGATTTCGGTTCCTGAAAATAATAGCCTGGAATATTCAACCACCTATTATTGGCGGGTACGACATCAGGATGATGAACTTGCATGGTCTGACTGGTCTAAAGAAATATCATTTACAACAATGCCGCCTAACGATCCTCCAGTGCAGCCCGATGGTACATCCCCTCCGAATGGGACAACTGGAGTCGGTATAACGGATGTTTCACTCGAGTCATCCGTGTATTCGGACCCTGATGGAGATTCACATGCCGCCTCCCAGTGGATGATGACGATAAAACCAGGGAACCATACAGACCCTGTATTCGACAGCGGTGTAGACACCGTCAATCTTGAACGTATCACACTTTCACAGGACTTGGAGTTGAATACAACGTATTATTGGAAGGTTCGGCATCAAGACGAGCACGGTTCGTGGTCTAACTGGTCACAGGAGATACACTTTACCACCGAGGAACCTACTCCCCCTGGTGCTCCTGTCAACCTGTCTGCAACCGCTAAGGGATCAGGGGGTGTAGAACTGGACTGGGACGATAATCCCGAACCCGATGTTGACCATTATTCAGTTTACCGCAGTACCAGCAGCGGTTTCTCTTGCAATCTGTCTACATTCGCAGCCAATGTATCGGGACGCTTGAACAGTAATCATACAGACAGCGGGTTGTCTGGCAACACCACCTATTACTATAAAGTGACTGCAGTGGACGAGGCGGGCAGCGAATCCCCCCCATCCGGAGAAGCGAACGCTACGACCGGTGAAGATACTACCCCCTCACCTCCGACCGATCTGATGGTCGGATGGCAAAATATATCCGATGTGGTTTTACTAGATGAGGATTTCTCGGGTTCATTCCCACCTGACGGTTGGTATCAATCTGGTAGTCAGTGGCAGCAGTCGAGTTCGAACGCCGCCGGCGGGACTTCACCGGAGGCTAAGTTCCATTATGTGGACGCTACGGGTACGTGGAGATTATATGCCGGACCAGTGGATACGACGAACACATCTACGGTCCATCTTAGATGGGATAATTGGTACGAGGATTGGGGTGGAGAGGGAGAGAAGGTTACGGTAAAGATCCAAACTAGCGCGGATGGCAGCACCTGGAATGACACTACATGGGCACATACGTCGGGCGACGGAGATATTGGGCCCGGACTACAACAGATGGATATTTCCAATTCCGACGTAGGCTCGGATACCTTCTATATCAGTTTCACTATAGATGGCTACGCCTTCGACCTGGAAAATTGGTACGTAGATAATGTATATTTGAACTATACGATGGAAGATGCAGAGTACAACAACGTTTTGAACTGGAATCTCTCTTTGGATGACGGCGCAGGAGATTTTGATGTCGATCACTACAAAATATATAGATCAAACAACAGTGACGGCCCCTGGGATAATAATACGTTGTTGACGAACGTATCTGCTGGGATAAGTACCTACACAGATACGGACAAAGGAGAATCGGATGGTATTACATGGTGGTATGTTGTCCGGTCAGTGGATTTTGGTGGAAACGAGGATAACAATACCTATTCCGTTTCCGAACCGGTTAATACCTCATATGAGATACAATGTGTCGGAACATTATCCTCTTCCGACGCCGACGGATGGAATTTTATCTCATTCTATCTAGAAGCAAATGGCGATAATTATGCAAAAGCCAACGACCTTGTGGACATACTAGATGATACGGAATACGGAATCCAAAATAACTACGACAAGGCGATGTACTACGATGCATCCATCGGTCGATGGAGTAGCTACGTACCTGGCAGAGCTGGGCATTTTAACAACTTTGCAACATGGGACAGGACTATGGGCACCTGGATACACATGACTGCCGATGATAACCTGTCGGTAGAAGGCACCGCACCAACGAGCACTGACATAACGTTGTATCCCGGTTGGAACATGGTCGGCGTGCCGAGCTCCACATCCGACAATCACGGACTGCCTACGGAGGTATCGAAGATAGGATACTTCGATGTAACACAGACTTACAACGTTGCATACGACTACAGCCCGGATGTCTTCGTGTTCGAGCCTGGAAAAGGCTACTGGGTATACAACGAGGCATCGGAAGCCGTCGTATGGACAGTTGAATACTGAAACCCCTTAACAGAAATTTTTTTCGAGTGGATCGGAGGTACTTTTGTGCCCCCTTCCCTATGTGGGACACTATATGTTAGAATGAAAAATAAAAAGAGGAGCAGAAACACCAGGTATAAAAAAGTTAAAAAAATGGTGGATATAATCCGAAACCCCTAAATAAGTAAGAAAATCCGATCCATCTCTCCACATGATATTTTTTTCAATTACGAATGCATTGATGAGCATCATAAACAGAAAAACTGACTCTTGAAAAAACGCTTAAAATCTTATTTACATTTGTGATGAAGTTACTTGGGATCTCAACCTTTCCAAAGCAATGGAATAACTGTCATTTTCTGTTGACCATTTTACCAAATTATCACAGGGAAAATCAGGACATACGCTGCAATCGTTCAACCCTTTTTCATCTACACAGCAGCGGAGTATCCAGCAGGTGGGTGACCAGTGATTCACTCTGTCCCCATGACATCCCAAGCAGTACGGGCCGTCATCCATGAATTCCTCGATACTCTTATCCTCTGTGATAAACCCTTCATCGATGAACCAATGTCTCACTTTTTCAGCCGTCTCACTATCGCTACTGGCCATGTAAATAGAGCATTCATGACATAGTAAACCACAGGCAGCGATTTCTTCTTCCAATTTCTTCACCTATATAGTATATAGCAGATATGAAGAGTATAAATGTTTTGGAAAGACATCACCTGCCAGCTCCGATCACCCACACTACAGATTCAAACCAGTCTCACGCCTAACTTATAGAATACTAACAACGTGATGGTCCCCCGTATAGCTCCTGCGATGATATTTACCACAGTGAACCATTCCCTGTCCATACCCTTACCTTTCTCCTCGGGATTCAACAGGGAGAACAGATAAAGAGAGATGGAATCTATCATCAAGGGAATACTCAGAATTATCAAAAGTCCGAAATAACCGTACTTTTTCACGAACCATTCAGAGTAATCGATCAGTTTCTTGATGAACCAGTTTTCAGTCGAGGTATATTTTTTCAACTTCTTCCTGGCAGCAGTGCTGATCTGGAATACCATCAAGGCACCGACACCTTTCCCCACGGCTAGTATCGATATCAAAATTACAGGATGGATGTGATGGTTGAATAGCCCTATCTCCACGGGGATCGGTAGGATGACCGCAGCCAGCACAGCGTAGATAAAAAATAACATCGAGTAGGCTATAGGATCTGTTGCTAGACTGGTAAGTATGTCTATTAGGGCCATCTGATCAAGCAAAGTCAAACGGTTTTAAAGTATTTTTGTATATAACTACCGTCTCCATAAATTTTAGTAGAATGTGTAAACCATAAACATATGTCACCCCTTTGTTTAATCGGAATTGCACCCAA
>CAYVTG010000079.1:0-7930 GCA_964454575.1 uncultured Thermoplasmata archaeon | reverse complement strand
CGAAGGAGATATTGGAGGATCGCGGTTGAATTTGGTATGTGACACGGACATCATATCTTCTTTGGCCAAGATCGGTGAACTTAGTTTGTTAGATGAATTATTCTCTAAATCAGAGATGTATATACCGTTGGGTGTGTACGAAGAATTGAAACTGGCTCAAGACGTAGGTTATGAATTTCCCGATAAAATATTTAACGTAATACCCGTGGTTTCCATGGATATCGAAGAGATCGATGATTACCGTAATTATTTGATCAAAAACCGTGAATTGGGTAAAGGTGAAATACAATGTATGGTGATAGCTCGAAGAAGGGGTTGGACAGTTTTAACCAACGACAATTTAGCGAGAAATAAATGTAAGAAAAGACAGATCAAGACATACAATCTGGCTGAAATACTCACGGCATCATACGGTGCAAATCTACGTTCAAGGTCAGAACTGGAAGAAATCGTCAAAGCACTACACGAGAAGGATAATTTCAGTTTTTCTAACAAAACCGAGTTATTCAAATGAAATTTAACAGTCTGATATTTTGTGTATATTTTAAGGGATATATGTAATCAAAGCGAACGAGCGTGACGGCACCCGCACCACCTACAGCTACGATGCAGAAGGCCGTCTGACCACGGTCGTGTACCCGGATGCATCGGCAACCGGCTTCGAATACGACCGAATGTGTAACATATTACCGAGAACATTCTACCACAATCAAGAGCTGACAGATCAATTGACAAGCAGCCATGACGATGAAAACCGGATCATACTTCTTCACCAAAAATAGTTTTAAACTGGTCTTCCATTGCGTAACATGGACATCGTGATCGAACTTGTGATCGCTCTGGGCATCGGGTTACTGATCGGACTGGAGCGGGATGTTCATGCAAGGAGAAAGGGGGAGGGCCCGGGTTTTGGTGTTCAGATATTTGCCGTGATCGCGCTGCTGGGGTTTCTAGTTGCATATTTACCATACAGATATGCATCGGTAGTCCTGGTCACGGCAGTGTTGGTGATAGTGTTCTTCGCAATACAACAAATAAAGGACAAAACTCCGGGGATGACCACAAGCGTTGCCCTGGTCACAGCATTTCTGCTGGGCGGTATGTCGGGAACGGGATATCCTCTGGAGGCAGTTTTGATCTCTTTTATGGTGATTTCCATACTGGTGGTGAAAGAGAAAACACATCGGTTCGCAGGGATACTCACACACGAAGAGTTGGCCAGCGCACTTCACTTCCTAGCTTTGCTGCTGATACTGCTTCCACTCGCATATACACTGAGAGACGTACATCCGCTGGTAGGTCCGGGAAGACTGCTGGATCCGGTGAAGACGCTGCTGATAGTGATATTCGTATCATCCTTCTCTTTCGTAAGTTACATAGTTATCAAAACCATCGGTGCAGCCAAGGGACTGGAGCTATCTTCTTTCCTGGGCGGCTTCGTCAGTTCCGCAGCCTCTACGGTCTCGCTATCGCGATTGTCAAAGATCAACCCCGTCTTAAAGCCGGTGTCCACAAGAGGGATAATACTGGCCAATCTGTCCATGATACTTAAGAACGTGATATTGATAACCGTGATCGCAGGGATGATTTTTCTTAAAAACTTCACCATACCCACCATCATCCTAGTGCTTGCATCCGTCGTAGGGATATTACTGACAAGATCATCCAAGTTCACATCGAAAGCCGAGATCGACCTGGGAACACCCTTCGCCGTTATACCTGCAGCAAAATTCGGCGTACTCTTCGTTGTCATGAGCGTCTTATCATTCTACGGAAGAGATATGTTCGGCGACTATGGAATTTACGCAATATCACTGGGCGGACTTATCTCAACCACATCGGTATCCGCCTCTCTGGCGGCGCTGTACACCACCGGAGAGGTCGAACTCAACACCGTTATACCCACCATACTGTTTGCAATGGCCTTCGGAAGCGCTTCCAAAGTAGCCATCGCATGGACCTACGATAGGATCCTGGCAAGAAAGATAGCTCTCATACAGGGGGCCATCGTAGCACTGTGTATCATCATGGCGATATTTTACATCTGACATAAAGTACATAAAGGGGACTTCTCTAGGTATGTATGATGTCACTGCTGAGCAATCCTCTGATATTGGCTCTGGCGATAATCGGAGCCTTCATAATACTATTCACCATACTGGAGAAAAAAGGTTTTCTAAAACCCTTCAACTTAGAGATGTCCGGGCTGTTCCTTATCTGGAAGACGGAGCGCGGTAAGAAGTTCATAGATGATCTTGCACAAAAAAAGCGTTTCTGGAAGGCCTACGGGAACCTGTCACTTATAGTGATAACCACATGCATGATAATAATACTCACACTACTGGCATGGTCGGCTTATCTTGCAAGCTTCATCCCGGCAGAAAGCGCCCCCAGTCCAAGGATGGTCATCGGTATCCCCGGAGTCAATCCGATAATCCCGGTTTGGTACGGTATCCTGGGGTTGGCCGTCGCTATCATCGTACACGAATTCTCACACGGTATACTTGCCAGACTTGCAGATGTGAAGGTAAAGACACTGGGTCTCGTGTTCATCGTTGTCCCCATCGGAGCCTTCGTAGAGCCGGATGAAGAAGAGATGGAGGCGCTGCCAAAGATAAAAAGAGACCGCATTTACGGTGCCGGTCCCACGGCCAATATAGTACTGGCCTTAGTGTTCGTACTCTTATTTTCATCCGTATTCATGGCCTCTGTGACACCAAAGGAGAACGGCCTTCTGGTACACGGCATGGTGTTGAATTCACCGGCGGATATGAGCGATCTAGACCTTGGCGAACTGGTTCTGAACATAGACGGTATAAGAACGGAAGATATGGAGGATATACACAGTATAGATATACCGCCTCTAAGAGACGTATCAATCCGAACCAGGTACAAAGACGACGAAAGGGTGCATACGGTAACTTCGGGATTGATGGTAGCTTCAGTGCAGGCAGATTACCCTGCCGACGACGCAGGCTTACGAACCTCGGACATCATACTGAGGATGGATGATGCTCTGATACGAAATTACAACGATTTCAACGAACATCTAAGCTCCCTATCCAGCGGTGAACACATGAACGTTACTTATGCAAGGCTGGAAAACGAAGAATACGTAAATCATACCACCACCTTGATACTCGCCGATAAATACGACAGCTTCGCAGAACTGTACCCCTCGGAAAATAGAGAGGAATACAGAGAGCATGCCTACATGGGCGTGACCATATCGTATATGGGTATAATGTTCAGAGACGTGGGCTGGATACAGCAGTTGATGGCAAACCCATTCGCAGGTGCCAGTTCTTTCAACGACTATTTTATGTCCTCTCTTACCTACATATCGTTCCCATTCTTGGGCCTTTCGCCTATCTCTTCTGAGATAGCAAGTCTGTATCATATCTCAGGCCCTCTCTCAGTGATCCCGGCAGATATATTCTGGACCATCACAAACGCCTGTTACTGGATATTCTGGCTAAACCTGATGGTAGGCCTTTTCAATTCGCTACCGGCTGTACCACTGGATGGCGGCTATGTATTCAAGGACGCACTCTCTTCAGTGGTAGAAAAATTTAACATGAAAGAGTCTACGGAACAAAAGGTGGTACACAGCGTATCCTACTTGTTAGCGTTCATGATCTTGGGGATGCTGCTCTGGCAGTTGATAGGCCCGAGACTCTAGCCTTTTACTATCTCGAAGGCTCCATCGTATATCAGAGGATAATAATCCCGTGGATGATCGGTTTTTCTTAGTTTGAGTGCGCTCAAGAACAGATTGACGCTGTTCCCTTCTCTTCTCAGTTCGAGATGGAATATTCCGTCGCTGAGGAACCCTTCTCCGGCATCGGTAAATTTGATCTCGTTCAGAGGCATCTCGTGTATGAGGAACGTTGTAACATCAAGATTCCGTAACCAGTCGAAGAATTGGAATAATTCCTTTCTAGGCTCCTTGAATTCTGCCATGGTCTCCAGAACAGGCAGAGAATCTATCACCAAAAAATCGTTTTCAAGGTTTTTACGCAAGTTTTTTACATACATCTTGAATACTTCCATCCATGCACTCTTGTCCAATTCTGTCATCCTGGAACGTATAAGTCCCAGGTCCAAGATACTCAATCTTTTTGATACCTTGTCCCAGTCCATCCCCAGTCCCTGCATGTTATTGATAAGGCTGTCGCGTCTTTCTTCTAGAGAGATATAAACGCCCTTCTTATCATCTTCAAGTGCATTATGGTACAATATGTAGAAACCGAGACTCGACTTCATGGTTCCGGGGGATCCGGCTAGAAGTACGATACTGTTTTTTGGTATGCCGCCCTGCAGGCATTCATCAAGTCCTTTGACATAAGTTTTTATCCTTTCGTTATCCGTCGAGTCGCTCATATTTGATTCCTCCTTTGTGATGAAGGGAGAAGTGAATGCAGGTTTATATTACTTTCTATATACCAAAAAATTCTATACATGGATAAACTATGGGATATCATGATACCCTTTAGGGAAGTTGCAGTACTAGATAGAAATTCAAAGTATCGGGGAGTACCGCCGAAGCAGTTGATGGAGAACGCAGGTAAAGCACTGGCTGAAGAGATAAAGGATAGATATCCTGGCCGTCCGGTCCTGTTCATCTGTGGTACGGGCAACAACGGAGGAGACGGCTACGTAGCCGCTAGGTACCTTTCGGGATGGTCCAAACCTGAAGATATCACCGTATTTCTTATCAAAGGCAGGGAAAGTGTACGTTCAAAGATCGCCAAGGACAACCTGAAGCGATTGGAGTGCCGTGTGGTCGAAGAACTATCAATGAACCCGGAGCATGTGATCATAGACGGCCTGCTTGGAACAGGTATAAAGGGAACCATAAAAGAGCCCTACCGGTCAGTCATCGAGAAGATAAATGCATCGGACCAGCCGATTATCTCCGTCGATGTCCCCAGCGGGCTCGGGGCAGATATACATGTAACACCGGAGGCGACCGTTACCTTCCACGATATGAAGGAAGGCATGAACGCTAAGGATTGTGGCGAGATAGTGGTGAAGGACATAGGTATCCCACAAGAAGCACAGCGGTATACCGGTCCGGGAGAGCTGTTACTGTATCCGACACCGGAACCGGATTCTCACAAAGGTGAAAACGGCACACTGCTGATCATCGGTGGAGGGCCGTACACCGGAGCCCCTGCTTTGGCGGCCCTGGCTGCATACCGCACCGGTGCGGATCTTGTTCATCTTGCCGTTCCTTCAAACATCAGCAGTATCGTAGCGGGCTACTCGCCGAGTTTCATAGTACATCCACTGAAAGGTGACCAGCTCGAGTTGTCACATCTAGACAAGATCTCGGATATATCGAAGGACTGCAGCGCCGTACTCATAGGACCCGGACTCGGTGCATCCCAGATCACTATAAAAGCGGTTAAAGAACTCATAGATTCCATAGAGCTGCCAATGGTCATCGACGCCGATGCACTGAAGGCTCTGCAAAAGCCGAGATTTAAGGCAGAAACGGTGTTGACCCCACACCACGGAGAGTTCGCTTCTTTGACGGACTCATCCGTAGAACGATATGCAGCGTCAACCGGAGCTACGGTATTGTTGAAGGGAAAGGAGGACATCATAACCGACGGCAGCAGAAAGAAGATAAACGACTTCGGCACGCCGGCGATGACCGTAGGCGGTACCGGAGACACGCTTGCCGGCACGGTCGGAGCTTTACTGGCAAAAGGACTTTCTTCCTTCGATGCTGCCAGACTCGGTGCTTACATAACTACAAGAGCCGGAGAGATAGCCTTCGAAAAGATATCTTGGGGGTTGATGCCCGAGGATGTATCGGAAAACATACCGTCTGTGTTGAAAGAGTTGGAAAAATGATGAAAAATTATTTTACCTAATGGTCTATATACCTTTAGAATAGAGGAGAAAAAGAACCATGTCTAAAGCAGTAATCTTGGATACCTTAAAAATGCTGGGTGCGACTCCTGACGTTGAGATAGTATGCTTAATCAGAAAGAGCGGAGACCTTATCGCAAGTGCCGGTGATGTTGCAGCTAGACAGTTGGAGACCTTCGGGATCATGTCCGCCACTATATACGGTGCGGCCAATACGGCAAATCAACATCTCGATAAGAAAGAACCCGAGAGGATAGTCATAAGAAATGCAGACGGCGACACGGTGATCACCGGTGCCGGTGACAGGACTATATTGGTGCTTCGTACGAAGGGCCGCGATAATTTTTCAACGATACTAAAAAAAATAGACGAAGCCATAGTCACATTGGTGGAAGAAGGAGGTGTTTAGATATACCGAGATCCCCTTCCACAGGAGATATATGATTTCTTCGACAGGACCGCAGGCAGATCTCTAATAGTCAAAGGACAGGCCGGTACCGGTAAGACCATCTTCAGCCTCACCATGCTGGAAGGACTCGGTATCGTAGAAAATTCATTTTACTTCTCTACTAGAGTATCCAATCAATCACTTTATTCTCAATTCCCATGGCTGAAAGATAAGGACATGAGGAAGAATCTTATCGACGCCAGCTTCGACTTTCTCAGAACACTATATCCAAAATCAGAGGAACATACCTTCTTCAGAGAGCGCAAATCATACGAGATGGAGAAGGTGGAGAAGGCTCGTGACGTACTGAAAAAATTACCCACTGAAGATGAAGATATACAACTACCGGAACACGTCGTCAGCTCAGGTCTACTCTCCCTGGTAAAGGATGGAGATATAAAGGAACTACAGGAGATATATCAGAAGGTAGATTCATGCTTACCCGAACCGTCGCTTATAATAATCGACAGCTTGGAATCTCTCATAGAAAGATATCAGATCAACCCTACGGAACTGATAAAAACTCTGCAGAAAGATCTGGTGGAGAATTCAGGCGTAAGATTGGTCATCATACTTGAGACGGCTGAAAACACCCAATGGGACTATCTGGTAGACGGAGTCATCACGCTAACAAAAGAAGTAGAATACGGCCGATCGTTCAGATCACTAAATATGGATAAACTACGCGGGATCCGTATCAATCAGCCCATCTACCTGTACACACTCAACGACGGTAAATTCGATTACTGTAAGCCGTTTGTACACGGTATACCCGAATTCGAAAAAGCTCATGATCATATCAAGGACGGAAAAGGTACCAAGTACTACAAAAGAGGATTGTTCTCCACCGGCTCTCCGGAGATGGACGAACTGATAGACGGAGGCTATCCTAGGAACGGTCTGGTAGTATTGGACATCAGCGAACGTGTACCTTTTTCCGGCCACATGCACCTATACGGACCTGTGATCGAGAATTTTTTGGCACAGGAACGAGGTGTACTCATCATGCTGTCCAGAGGGCGCGGTAAGGATATGTTGAGAGGATGGATAAAGGATGTTTTCGGAGATATCTCAGAGTGCAACGTGAAGATACTGGAACTCGACAAAGAGACCACCGATATGCTGGGGCAGTCGGTTTCAGTCAGGTACGAACATATAATCAGAGAGGCCTACCGTGAACTCAAGTACAAGTCCAAGGGGCCGGTACTGACTATATCCGATTGGATCGGCATCGAAAATGCCATCAGCGGAGAGGACCTGGCTTCCGGAGAGGTAACAAGGATCACCAGAAGACTCATGAATATAATGAAGGATAACAGTGACCTGATCATCGGACTGATGGGACCCGGTTTCTCACTGTCTGAAAAAGAGCGGTATCTATCTGATATCCACATGAAGCTTTTCACCAGGTATAATTCTTTACTTGTATACGGCGAGAAACCGAATACGTGCATACACAATATATATCTCACAGATGATGAACATCCCAAGGCCAATTTTATACCTCTGGTTTGAGAACACACAGGTGCCAAAACCTATTTACTAAAGCTAGATATACGTAGAACGTGTTATAATGGTAGATATAAAGGCACCCAGGGG
>CAYVTG010000078.1:0-7943 GCA_964454575.1 uncultured Thermoplasmata archaeon | reverse complement strand
AAGAAAGATACGATCCTTTGCGGAGAGTGAAAGTGGTCGAAGAACAAAGTAGGGGGAAAGTTGTATGATGAATTGAAGGAAAAAACCGAAAAAGTTCGCTGGAAAAACGATAAGAGAAAAGAGGTCTTTTATCTGTTTTCAAGATCCGGTTTTACCAAAGAGTTGATGGATCTCGGGAAGAAAACGGATAACTTGAAGCTGTTTTCACCGAAGGAGAGCTCTATGATGGAAATTTAGACTGTCCATATTCGATGATATATATGATGCCTAGCAGAAACATCATATTCGAACAACTTCCCGAACACTGCGCGAGATAAAGTATTCAACCAGGGAATTCTTTGTAAGAAAAAGCAAGTAGACCCAAAAATAAGAACATTATGAAAGCTACCGTCAGTACTTGGAATGAATATATTGCCCCTGATGCAGAGGCGAATCCCATGAACTCCATCCTACTCGCTCCTATGCTGCGGATATAGTGTTTGAGTGCGATCTCACTTATCTTGCCAGGGATGGATCCGATGAACCCCTCCCATATAAAAGCATAAAAAAGACCAAAATAGATAGATCTTTTGATGACCACGCTCACAAACAGGAACAAGGAGGAATAAACCAAACATCCGATAAAAACCAGTAGATACATGTTCAGCAATATATCCCATGCACCACTCTCTAAACCAAGTGGGATAAAAAAAGCGAAGAATCCCACGGTCAGTATTGAGTACAATAAGATAATCAACGAGGACAACAGAGCAGTAAAGTACGCAAGATAGGCGGTGTATCTGTCCGTAGAGGATGTTATCACCTGTGTTATACTCATGTCCTCTATCTCCTCTCGTATAACAGAAGCGCTGTAAAACATAACCAGTATCGGGAGGAAAAAGGATATGATCAGAGTATCTAGCAGGAACGACCCATCAGCCATCTTATCCACATCGAGAGTGGCTGCGTAACCCATGACTGAAGCCACCAAAATACCAACCATGATGGCGGCTATGACCCGTTTGTTGAAAAGTATCTTTTTGAACTTATACTGTGCCAGAGAAATAAAAGCGATATAGTTCATCTCACCGCCTCACCAGATATTCGAACACCGCTTCCAGATTATCGTCCATGCTGTACATCTCTCTTATCTCTCCTCCTATATCCAATATGAGTTCAGGCAGTTCATCAAAAAATTCGTCGGGCTTGATCACTTCAACCTTCAATTTATCTTTTCCACCCATGAAGCTCACCGATACGGTATGGTAGGAATCCAGCAGTCTTTTTCCCAATTCAACCATGCCCTCTCCTTCAACCACTATGTTGTGGGGATGCTTGTCCATAAGTTCTCTGATCTCCGAGATATCCCCCGAGGCAACCGCCCTTCCTTTGTATATCAATACCACATCACTGGTCATCCTTTCCACTTCGAAGAGGACGTGGGAAGATACGATGATATCTTTTCCTTCTTCTTTGTGAAGTCCTTTGATTATCTCGATCAACGAGCGGCGAGCCCTAGGGTCCGCCCCACTTAGCGGTTCGTCCAATAGTAAAAGATCCGGATCGTGTATCAATGCACCGGCGATCTTGATACGCTGCCTCATGCCCTTGCTGTAACCACCTATCTTTCTATCGAGTGCATGGGACATACCCACGGTATCGGAACATTCTCTGATACGCACTTTCAAATCCTTTCCCTTCATACCGTGTAGTCCGCCAACAAGATTCAGGAACTCCCGGGCGGTTGCTTCATTCGGCAGATTATCGTAATCCGGACAGAACCCCATCCTTCCTGAAAGCCTGTTGTTCAGCCAAGGGTTTTCTCCGAAGATATATAATTCACCATTATTTGCTTTTATCATGCCCGTCATCAGTTTAAACAGTGTACTCTTTCCGGCACCGTTGGGGCCGACCACGCCGGTTATACCCTTTTGTATCTCCATGTTGAAGTAGTTCAGACCTATCACTTCTCCATACCATTTTGATAACCTTATCGCACGTATGATCTCGTTCATTTACCCGATGCCCTCCTTTTCAAAATGAGATATGTGAGGATCAGGGGGATGAAAAGATACACAAAAAGGGCTGCGTAATAGTAACCCAAATTTATCCCTGAGGGTATATCGTAACCGTATATCTTACGTAAGGTGTATTGTAATATAGTGATGGGGCTCAATAGTCTCCAGTTAACGTTGAAATATGCAAAGAATTCGGAAAGGAACGTGGGTGTGAAGTAGGCCATGAATGTTCCCACACCCGCATAGGCCTTCCTTTTTGTCATAGATGAAAGCATCACACCGATAGCCGAGAAAAAGATCGTGATGAAAGTCCCGGCGAAGATGGTCAATCCCAGTACCTTGAAGCTGGAGATATAATCCGAACCGGTCTGAGTGGATATCACCACAAGACAGAATATGATGGGCATCAGTAGGCAGTAAACCGCGATCACGGAAGCAGCACCCAGAAGTTTTGACAATAGGTAAACCGGTGGTTTTATAGGTCTCGAAAAATACAGTATGAACGAATTATCCTGATAATCGGAGGAGATTATCCCGGATGTGACCACGGCGGATAATAAGATAGTGAACAGTGCAAAAAATGGATTTTCCATATACGGACCTCCCATGGGTCTGTTTGTGCCGGCGACCATGATATCCTCCGTTAGTGTTTCGTATGGTATGATCACCGCTGTAAGTATCGGGAATACATGAACGAGGGTAATACCTATGATCAAAAGGGCTAATACACCTTTTGAACTCATATTATTTTTGAAAACCTTCTCTGCGATAAGCCGGATGCGGTAGAATATGGTGGTCCTTTCCCCTTTCCAGACAGTGTATTCTATGGGTTCAATGCCCAGGTTCATCGCCTCCCTCGAAAGTTTCCATGAAAACATCCTCCAACGTGTGTATGTTCGGTCGATAATATCTGAGCTGTACGCTGGAATCTTTGACGCATTCGAGTATGTATTTTGATCCCTTCACATCCTTTAAAATTATATCTGCCTGTGCTCCTTCGTCGGTGATCCGGAGTATATCATGATGTTTTCTCAGCATCTTATAGAACCTATTTATCTCTTTTTTGGAACCCCTTACCTTTAGTCTGTAAACTCCCTTATCAGGAAGTACGATATCTTTTATGGAACCATCTCTGATCAACTTTCCGTTATCCATGATATTGACGTATTGGCATACTTGCTCCACTTCGTGTAGCAGATGTGATGATACCAGTACGGTCTTTCCTGTTCGGCCTATCTTGGATATAAGTTCTAACATATCTTTTCTACCGTCAGGATCCATGCCGTTTGTGGGTTCATCCAGCATGAGTATCTCGGGATCGTGTACTATCGCCTGGGCAAGCTTCACCCTCTGCTTCATCCCTGTGGAATATGTATCGACCTCCCTGTACCTTTCCTCTCCAATACCTACGAAATCCAGCACGGCGTGGCTCCTTTGTATCGCATCATCCTTTACCATACCAGACAGACCCGCCATGTAAGTTACCAATTCAAAGGCGTTCATACCACCTATCAAGCAGTCGTCTTCCGGCATATACCCGACCATGTCCCGTACATCTTCGGAGTTACCTTTACCGTTTATAGAAAACTCACCGTTCTGTGGTTCTACTAAACCCAAAAGGACTTTTATGAAAGTGGTCTTGCCGGCACCGTTTGGACCGAGGAGACCGACTATACCGTGTGATATGGAGGTTGAAAAAGAATCTAGAGCGACCACTCTCCCGAAACGCACAACTATGTCCCTAACCACTATCCGGTTTTCGTTTTTCATCTTTTTTTGGAATAGGAATATATGGTAATTAAGGTTGTTGCAATCTAAGTCCCATAGTGTTCTTGATCACCACTTTTTTGAGGATCAGTACCTTGAACAGCCCCTCTTCGGTATTCTAAAGCCACTTACCACGTGTAAACACTAACGAAGTCGCATTATGCATCTCGAAACCAGAAGTGAAATTATCCCCACTTATATATCGTATAAACTCAGTTTTAAGTATTAAAAGGTGTATAAAATGAAAAATAAAAAAGGAAAGGAAACAGCGAATGTAAAGATCATAGGATTGGCCGTTCTAGCAGTGAGTTTAGTAATACTCAGTGCGGGTATAATCCAAGCATACCCACTATCGGAAGCAGAAATAGCAAGTACGGGCAATGACGGGATGCCGGAAGTTGAGCCAGAAGAATATTTAGGTAAGGTTTCACCCGAAAAAGCACCCGAAGAAGTTAAAGACGATAAAGAGCCGAATAAACCACTAGGCCTTTACAGGATCTAAAAACCCTTTACTTTTTTTACCATCGATTAATTACGACATCAAATAACATTAAAACGAATGTGGGTTCACGCATCGTTTTTGACGCCCCCCTCATCGCGAGGGAAAACTATATATGATTAGAACATTCTCTCATATATCGAGAGGTTAGGCCAATGAAATATACCGGCATCTCTCCAAGAGAGAGAAGATTGACGGATGAACTATCCCGAAGGAATATCACGTTATTCACCCCAATGGATGCTTCGAACATATTGAAGGAGTCCAGAGAAAACACATACAGGATACTGAGCAGGATGGAGGACAAAGGATTGATAGAAAGGATAGAGAAGGGTAAGTACCTAGCCTGTTCATCTATGGATCGGATGCATATATATGAGATAGCGACAAAGATCGTCACACCTTCATATCTCTCTCTATGGTCGGCACTTCATCACTACGGATACACCACCCAGGTGCCCAGAACCGCTTTTGTGATGACCACCGCACCGAAGAGTGGTCTCTGTATAAACAACCAGAAGATCAAATTTGTAAAGACTATACATTTTTTTGGCTACAGATCCGAAGGTGCTTTGGTCATCGCCGAACCGGAAAAACTTTTCATCGATTGCCTGCTGTATCCTCATTATGCAGGAGGGATAAACGAGATAGCTACGGCCCTTGAAGAAGCCGAACTCAGAGAAGATATCATCATTGAATATGCCAAAAAAATAGACAACAGAGCTCTGAACTCAAGGCTTGGATATCTGCTGGAGATAACTGGAACGGATGTGGATAGACTGGAGATATCCCGGACACCTGTACCTCTTGACCTCAATAAAAAAGGTGGAGATATGATCAAAAGATGGAATATAATAGAAAACGTGGGGCTTTAAAATGTTGACAAAAAAACAGTTAAGAGATATGCATAAGGCCGATGTTCCCCTGCACATACTGGAACTTGATTACATCCAGGGGATCATGCTCAAACATATCTTCATGAAAGACGATATCCTTGTTTTCAAAGGTGGGACATCTCTGAGAAAGGTGCACGGCTTAAACCGCTATTCGGAGGACCTGGACTTCAATATCATGCGGGGAGATCCTCGCAAGAACCTGGATGAAGGTATAAAGGGATTGAATCGTACGGGGATAGATGCAGAATTATCCCATTATGACCAGAGAAAGGATGTGTATCTGGCAAAGGTGAGATATCAAGGTCCCCTTTACCTTGGCACGGAACTTTCCAGAGGCACTCTTCAGATAGATATATCCAAACATAAAGTACACAATGAACCCTACTGGAAAACACTGGTTGAAAGTTATCCCGACGTGGGAACCTACAGCCTCTTGGTCATGGATGAAGAAGAGATACTGGCCGAAAAGTTCAGATCTCTGGTACAGAGAAAGATGCCCAGAGATATCTACGACATATGGTTTTTGTTCAAAAAGGGATACCGTCTCTCGACAGAGCTACTCAAACAAAAGTTCGAAGATCTGGGGATGGATGCAAAAGATCCAGTGAACATAGTTGAAGGTTACGATCTAACGGATGAAGAGTGGGAAAGAGACATGATCAACCTCATCAATCGTGTTCCCGACAGAAACCAAATATTAGCGGATATCAAAATGTTTCTCCCAGACAAATGATCTCAACATGAGTTTTCATCACGACTATGATAGATGGTTGCTGATGTCCAAATCGGAGAACTGTCCAGATTCATGAAGGATGTAACGATCTACGCAAAGGCCTTGAAAGAGGTCACAGGATGTGTCAAGATCAACTACGAGATCCACGGGAACACGCTCCCACATCTGCACATGCATCTTTATCCGAGATATACGGACGATCCCTTCTCGGGAACCCCCATCGATCACAACGATAAAAGAGTGGATATATACCGAGAAGGCGAATACGACTCATTCGTCGAAAGGATTTATATCCAGCAAATACATCCTTTATCCGTGACCCTTGAGAGTAAACACAGACCTAGTTTTCCGGAGATGATAAGAGCACCGTTTCTTTTTGCCATCATAGTGCCCTTGATATCAGGAACGTTGGTGTCGGTCATCGTTTCCGGCTCTTTTTCAGCGATAGGCTTCTTTTTGATACTCATCATCGGCCTGAGTCTTCACATCACCACCAACGTATATAATGACATATATGATACAAAACAGGGTGCCGATGATCATAGCTCCATGAAGAGCGAATTCAGCGGTGGCTCCGGCATCCTTGTTGATGATTTGGAATTACTACCGAAGATGTACCTCATAGCTCGTAGTGGGATCATCGTCGGTATATCGGGTGCCCTGTTTCTTATGTTATTCATCGATCGTACACTCTGGATATCCTTATGGATGGTCATCGGAACGGCGGTATTCCTCAGTAAATATTACACGGCCGATCCATTCAAATTCGCTTACCGTGGTATGGGTGAATTAGTAGTTTTCATAGGTTTTGGGCCCTTGGCCGTGATGTTGGCTGGAATAGGTCAAAACACCGGCTTGCATCCCGCCTTACTGTCAATATCGCCCATAACAGGCTTTGGCACTCTTTTCATCGTTTGGATGGGGGAGATGGTGGACCTTCCAACGGATTTAAAAGGAGGTAAGATCGGGGCGGTGGCAAGGATAGGGATACACAACGCCGCGTACGGTCTGATGGCTATACATCTGTCGGCACTCCTCTGCGTCCTATTCGTGGTTTTATTTATCTTGGATCCGGGCTGGCCTTTGTTGATCGTTTTGATACCATACTCGATCATACTTCCGAATGTCTGGAAGGAACTCAAAGATGTCAGAGAACATGATAAGCTCGTAAATATCTCGAAACTCAATTTCATACTATACGTGTCTTTTTCCCTATTTTTGATGCTCGGTTATACCTTAAACCTCATGTTGAATTTCTGGTAAATCACAATCTCAAAAGCGCGCCCCTCTCCAAAATAAGTTTTGTCAAAGGTGCCATGGGTCCGGGCAGTGGCAAAGGTAAGGTGATTATACCGTTCACATCACCAAGGCCGATCAATAGAGGCGTTTTCGATCTACCATACGTCTGAAGAGGTTTATCGTCCACGATCCGTAATATATTATCCGCTATCACCCTGGAATGTGAATCCGCCTTATGACCCGTCTTCTCCTCCCGTATATCTGTGATGTCGCCGCCTGCGAAGATATTTGGATGGTCTATCAACTGAAGATGTTCGTTGACTTTGAGTGAGTCTTCATGGGAGAACGCATCGTCTTCGAATCCATGAAAAATGCTATTGTCATAACCGATACCAGTGCACCATATACAGACATCCGCACGTATCTTAGTTTTCTTATCTGTTAAGTATATGTCATCTTCTCTATCCACTACCTTTTCACCGAAGATCAATCTTGCTCCTTTATTCTTCAGATAATTTTCAGCGAAATAAGAAGCCATCTTTTGATTCCTCTCGATGAGTCTGTTTTTAGAATGTACTAAAACAACCCGTTTACGGGTTTTGCATACCAACTCGGCGGCGGTCTCGGTACCGATAAGTCCTCCACCCACCACCAGGATATCGTCAGATCCCATCACCCTTTTTGACAGATCTTTGACTTCCGTTCCGTTCCTTATGGTGAATATGTCTTTTTTGTTCTCCAAGAAGATAGGGTATCGGGCACCCAGGGAGATGACCAATATATCGTAGTTAAGCCTTCTTCTATCTGTTAAA
>CAYVTG010000077.1:0-8054 GCA_964454575.1 uncultured Thermoplasmata archaeon | reverse complement strand
TGTGACTGGAGTTCAGAGTGTGCTCTTCCGATCTCCAAATACCTATACGGAAAACTTGTTATAAAACTATTGTGCTGTATATTCAACGTGATGACAAACCCCTATCTGAGTCCAAATGGGCTATGATGAAGATTTTGAGTGCTGAATCACCTATGGTTCTATGGTCTTGTGTTCGCCTATCGAATAAGGCTGAACCACCAGTATCGCAAAACCCATCCATACGAGCAGAGCTACGGACAACATGATGTTGTTTATCCAATAGATGTGGTTGATGAGTACTAACGCTACCGGAAGTATGACTGATATTAACAGGTAAACGAATATCCTTCTTGATGACCTTGACCTTTGAGCAGCCATATTCGTTCGGAGAACCGCTGTAGTTAAAAACTTTTTGGATAAATAAAGGATCCTTTCGAAAAAAGAGCGAATAACTTTATATCTAAATACCGATACCCCCTTCCGTAAGAGGTAATACACCATGGACAAAAAAGCTATTTTCGGTCTGATATTGTGCTTGGGCGCGCTACTATTGATGTCCATATCTTACTCTTTACCCTGGTATCAGGTAAGGATCGATTCCGCACAAGATGAAATGCACATAGACGTTTATTTTGATTATTCAGAGGTAAAAGTTATCGAAGATGGTGAAGAATATTTAGAGACCGATGATTTAGAATATCAACCCGCTATAAAAACGGTATTGAATAATACACGCGGTATCTTTTTGATAGGCTTATTTATTTTGATCATCGGGATGGCGTTCATAGTACTGAAAACCTTAGATAAGGTGAATAAAAACACTGCAACTTTTGTATTGATATTAGGGGCGTTATTCTTACTCTTAGCCCCGATATATTTCATGTGTGCACTCCCTCCTGCCATCGGAGAGGACTTTGAAACCTCCGGGAGCTCACATGTTCTACCCGTAGAAGGGATGAGCAAGCAGTTTTCAGGCTCCAACGAACAAGAGTCCGTCTGGGGAGGCGGTCCCGGGTGGTATCTAGTTTTCATCGCCGCCGGTATGACTGTCGCATCAGCAATTTCGCTGTTCGTATCAAGAAACAGGGTCATGGATGCACCGATAGGAAGGGCGGAACTCCGCCGCTCTACGCAGTTAGGTGCGTCAGAACAAGAACCTGAAACATCCGAACCCACCTACGAGGGTAAAAACACGGTTTTCGAAGACGATGAAGGTTGGATAAGGTATTGAAGAAGATATCCTTCCAAAAGTTTATTTATCATGCACGGCGTTGTTGGTAATTCGACATATCAAATAGGCTTGAATAGCATGGTAATGCGTGTAAAAGACAAGAAGGATAAATCCACCGTTCTAGATCTGATGGAACCCCTTATAGCCCGATGGTTCGACGAAAAATTCACACACCTCACGGAACCCCAGGGCTACGCGATACCGTTGATACACGATAAACAGAACGTACTGGTGTCTTCGCCGACGGGTTCTGGAAAGACACTTACGGCCTTTCTATCCATAATCAACGAACTATTCAAGTTGGATAAAAAAGGTGAACTGGAGGAAAAGATATACTGCGTTTATGTATCACCACTGAAAGCACTGGCCAACGATATTCACAAGAATCTTGAAGAGCCTTTGGAGGAACTGAAAATACTTGCAAAGGAAGAAGGCATCAAGATACCGGATATAAAGACCGCAACCCGCTCGGGAGATACACCACAGAGCGAACGACGGAAGATGGTTCTGCATCCGCCGCATATATTGATAACGACGCCGGAGAGTCTTGCTCTGATACTGTCATCTCCCAGATTCAGGAAGAAATTCGACGATGTACAGTATTTCATAATGGATGAAATACACGATATATGTTCCTCCAAACGCGGTTCTTTTTTGTCTCTTAATGTCGAGCGTCTTCAGGCACACGTAAAATGTGAGATGACACGTATAGGATTATCTGCTACCCAAGCACCCATCGAGGATATAGCGGGCTTTCTGGGCGGTCTTGATGATGGTGAACTCAGGCCGGTAGAGATAATCGAGGTCGTATCCGAAAAGCGTCTGGATCTATCGGTCATATCTCCGGTGGATGACATGACATTGCTCCCCTATGAAGTTGTCAATCACCGTATGTATGACATGCTTAAAGAGATGGTAGATCAGCACCGAACGACCCTGATATTTACCAACACAAGGAGCGGCGCAGAGAACGTTTCGTACAAGCTTCAGGAGAGGGGGATAGAGCAGATCGCGGCTCATCACGGCAGTTTGAGTAAAGAGACCCGACTGACCGTTGAAGACGACTTAAAAGATGGTGAACTTGCCGCCGCCGTATCATCGACTTCTCTTGAACTCGGCATCGACGTGGGGCACATCGACCTTGTGATCCAAGTCGGCTCTCCGAAATCGGTAGCTAAAGGGCTCCAGCGCGTCGGACGAGCGGGACACGGCGTCGGAAAAACATCCAAGGGCCGTTTGATAGTTTTTGAAAAGGATGATCTCGTAGAGTGTGCCGTTCTAACCCGGGAGGCCCTACACCACAACATAGACAGAGTGGATATACCGGAAAACAACCTTGACGTGCTCGCTCAAACCGTTGTAGGGATGAGCATAGAACAACGTTGGGACGTGGACGAAGCATTGAAGGTGATCAGGAATTCATACTGTTACAGGGATCTCACGGAAAAGGATTATCTGGCGGTCCTTTCTTATCTTGGCGGTTACGGTAAAGGCGGTACCTATTCTAAGATATGGTACAGCAACGAAGAGAACGTATTCGGTAAAAAAGGCGGCTCTCAGATGATATATTATCTGAACATCGGCACCATCCCGTCGGATTCAAGCTACATGGTGTACAGTGAAAAAAACGTGCCCCTGGGTAATCTATCAGAAAAATTCGTCGAAAGGCTGACATCCGACGACGTATTCATACTGGGAGGTCATTCGTACGAATTCATACATACCCGAGGTACCAAAGTATTCGTCAGGGAGGCTAGCGGTAAGAAACCGACGGTACCCAGCTGGTCCGGAGAGATGCTCCCCAGGAGCTATGATCTTTCCAGAGCACTGGGTCGATTCAGAAGAAAGCTATTCAAAAGGTTGGACAACGATCGTATACCATGGTTGATGGACGAATATCATATCGACCGAGGTTCGGCCAATACCATCATGCATTACTTCGAAGAACAGGCGGCCTTCTCTACCGATGTTCCCACGGATAGATGTATACTTGTAGAAGGCTACGTAGACCAAAATGAGAAATACAATCTTATCTTCCATGCGTGCTTCGGGCGCCGGGTCAACGATACCCTTTCACGCGCATATGCATACCGTATCTCCAGCAGGTACAACTGCAGTACCAAAGTTTCTGTAACAGACGATAATTTTCTCGTTTCGACCAGTAAAAAGATGAAGCCAGAGGAAGTTGTAGGTTTGGTAAACTCCGACAACATCGAAAGTATCATCCGCCGCGCCGTTAGGAATACAGAGATGTTCAAACAAAGGTTCAGGCACTGCGCCGGCAGAGGATTTATGATACTGCGCAATTACAAAGGGCGCGATATCTCGGTATCGAAACAGAAGATGCGCTCCGGTAAGATATTGGAAGTTCTTGAAGGGTATCCGGACCACCCCATCATCAAAGAAACATACAACGAGATACTTTATCAGGTACTGGACCTAAAAAATGCAAAAGAGGTTTTGGAGGATATCAAGAGAGAGGACATGAAAGTAAGCATCAAGGATTACACCGATACACCATCTCCGTTCGCGCACAACGTGGTGATGATCGGCATATCCGATGTGATCATGATGGAGGATCGTAGTGCCCTGCTGAGGCAGTTCCATCAAAAGGTTCTCGAGCGTGTCATACCCAAGGAAGAGATCGAACGATTCATGTTTGACAGAGAGGTGGTAGATGAACACTTCTTTTCAAAACGACCCAACTTCGTCAACAAGGAGGGTATGCTGGACGTAATAAAGGAGGTGGGCCCCGTCCATGTTTTCAAAGAACGCGGTCAAAATATATATCTGTACACCGACAGACCCTACGAAGAGGTGCAGAATTGGGGTCGTGAACTACTGAACGACGGCATGATATGCTCCATCTGGATGAACGATCTAAAGTGGGTGGCCGCCCGAGATATGAAAAGCTATCTGTCATGTCTGGATCAGGGCGACATGCCCCACGGAAGTTTGCCCGTACTTTCATGCCTGGAAAAAGGGCTGAAGACCAAGAGGGAGATATACGAAGAAACCGAGCTGCAAATGAGGGATGTGGAACGGTTACTGCGGGAGCTTGAACGAAAGAGGCTGGTGAACCGCCGGGGTATCACAGAAGAAGGAGATCACAGATACGGACTCTTAGAAAATGTTGACCTTGATATGGAGGCTCTCGAGAGTGTGATAATGGACTATCTGGAATACAATGCACCCCGGGGCTTGGAAGAGATATCTTACGCACTCGCCATCCCGGATAATCGAACACTACAGGCACTAAGCATGCTTCTGGATCAGGGCAAAGTGGTATCAGGTAAACTGGTGGTGGGGGAAGACAAACAGTTCATGCTGCTCGAAGATTACCATCATCTGCGATTCCCGGGAAAAGATCAGGTATCAGAGAAATATATCGCAGAATATTTAGCCGAGAAGAACTTCAAAAAATTCGACAACATCAACGATTATTTTGAGGTATTCGGTGCGGTCAGGTCCACTTACGATCTTTTCCTGCGTGTTAAGGATTTTTCCATGGATGAATGGGAGCGCATGAGGACCGCCGGCGATATACTAGAAGGACGGTTCATAAACGGTAAAGTATGCATGGTTCTTCGTGAAGCGGTCCCCCTCTACACAGGAGCCTACCGTGAGGAGAGTTTAACAGAGGAAGACAGAGATATCCTCCAACTGATAGAGAGCGGTAAGGCGAACACCACCCGAGATCTGAAGAAGGCCAGCCATCTTTCGTCGGAGGGATTGAAGGAAGTATTGTATAAATTAGACACCAATCTGTATATATACAGAGGATACACGGGAGAAGAGGGCTGGTCGTCCACCAATCTGTATAGGTGTGTGGATGATGTGGAACCTCTACCAAGAGAAGATGCAAGGGAAGGTCTTGTGCTGCAACTGCTCAAAGCCGACGGTCCGGTGTCCCTATCGGGTCTGCGCTACCATACCGGTTTCAGCCGCAGAGAGGTAGAATCCATACTCGCAAAGAATGTGAGGGATGACGTCGTAAAGGTAGTCCGTGTTGGTACCTCACAGCGAGAGATGTACATCATGGCAGATGAGTTCGAAGATATGCTGGAGGCTACCGGTACCGAAGTACATAAGACCAGGATACTGTCTCGACGAGACCCTTATGCCAGGCCCATGTGGGCGGATATCTACTCGAGGTATGGCGACGACCCGGTGTTCCCAGTGGTCAAAGACGGTCGTGTTGTAGGCGGTATAGAGAAGTGGAAGATGAGCGGGTGTATCGAGTTGCGCCACATCGATCTGCCGGACGAAAAATTACTGGACCCGGTGCTGGAATGTATCGAAGATCTGATGGATTATCACAGACTTCAGGGCTACGATATCGTCAGGATACGTCATTTTAATCACATGCTCCCGGAGGACTTGGATGACAAGATACTAGAAAAATTCCATGATTCCGGATACTACATCGTTGAGAATATGCTGGTCAAGGGAAATATCGTTAGAGACAGCTTCACCCACGAAGAGCTCTTGTCGTACGTATTTCAAAGACAAAGACTAGGCGGTTCTAAATATAAGACACCCATGGATGCGGTGTCTGCGATGAAGGGTATCCGTTCGGATATGGAATTGAGAAGTCGTGTAAAAGAATTCTCTTCAATAAAATGGCTCCACAAAAAAGGAAAGGTGATAGTCGGCAAGATGATACCACCCTACAAATTATTCGCATTACCCGGGGATACGGCTGTATATCGGCAGGCAAAAAACGTTTCCTTGAAACGTTCGATGCAAACGATACTAGACATACTGAGGGACAAAGAACCGGCACCGATCAGGACCATATACTATCATTCTCCTTTTGACAAAAAGCGCACCAAAAAGATAATAGACGATCTATACAACGGTCTTTTGATCTCTAAAGACTCAGACGGTAGGTACGTATCTGTACCCTATGTGGACATGGACCCCTACCAAGCGAAAACCGAGGTCATCAAGTGGGCCTTCCATAACTTCGGCGTTTTCACCGCTGAAAAACTGTCTTTTTATCTCGGTTCCGATTTCAGTATGAAAGAGATAAGAGAGATACTCGCCGAGCTTGTAGAACAGAAATATATCGTCAAAGGCTTCCTCAGAGAGGACGATGATGATGTATATTGGATATTGGCAGACGGCCTTACGGAGATCGGTAAAGTATCTTTACATGAAAATATTGTCATCTCGCCCAAAGACAGACTCAGTCTGTATATTAGGAACGAGATACTGGAACGTTTTGACCTGGGTACATGCTATGTTGTATTTTCGGGAACAGACATGGTAGCGGGTTTCACAGCAACTCGCCGCGGTAAGACACTTCGTGTAGCTTCCTTCGAGGGTGATGAAAGTTATCGCCGTACGGTAAAAGAATGGGCCTATAAACACAATCTAGGGATCAAGCATGAAGGTACAAAAAAAAGGGTTTCAGACTACGAAGTCCGTAAATGGTACGAAAGTACCAGAGGCATATAAAAAAAAGTAAAAAAAGTTTTAGAGCTGCTCGCGGTTCTTTACCGATGCGGACTCGTGTACTTTTATATCTTTACCGCGTACGGTATCGATCTTACAGCCTGGACCTATTCGAACAGAGTTTCCTTCTACCAGATCTGCCTTCGTTCCTTCCAGGTAGATATCGTTGCCTTTGATGGTGTCTACTTTAAGGCTGCCCTTCTTGACGAAGGAAAAGAATCCGCCGCCTCCGCCTATCTCGACCAGTATGTCTCCGCCCTTTATGTTACCTATCCTGCAGTCAGCCCCGGGCTTAAGCATTATCTCCGAAGCTTCTAGTATAGCTTCTATCACGAAGGCACCGGAGGCTTTGAAGGAATCTGCTTTGACGTTCTTTTCTGCCTTGAAGGCACCAGACGTTTTTACCTCCTTTGCCACGAGATCTTTTTCGAACTTGGTCGAGCCGCTGCTTTCTATCATATCGACCTTGCAGTGCCTTCGAATTTGGACGCGCCTGAAAGGTCCATGAATTCGGCTTCCGTCTTACCTTCCACCTTTATACTTCCGTTTGAGCCCAGTTTTTTGACTAACAGATCTCCTTCGACCTTCGTAGCTCCGGATATCTTTGCCTCATCTGCTTTTAGGTGTCCTTCGACTTTGGATGCACCGGAAGACGAGAAGTATTCGCAGTCGCAGTCGCTTATCTTCGATGCCCCTGTGAGCCGGATATTCTTTGTGCGTTTCCCGGTTTCCGTGACCTTGCCAGGGATATCGTCCATATCGTCGTCTACTTCTCCTTCGAGTTCTTCTTCTTCCAGCTTTTCCTCGGATTCGTAGCGTGTCTTGATTTTTTTGTACGTGTCTTCGGATATCTCGCCGTTCGCGAGCCGCTCTTCGAGCTTCTTCAGCATTTCTTCATCCATGTTTATCATCTCCTTGTTGTTACTACTAATTACTACCTATTAGTATATATACTTAATTGAATATATTATTGGATAACTGCAACTCTTCGGTGGACAAATACAACTTCAAAGTTGAAAAGTTAATATATCCCCTATTCGTTACACATATGATGAAGGACTTCACCGAAGGTTTACTGCGTTTGTTCTCCTCGAGAACACGCTGTCAGATATTGGAACTCATGTCCAAAGGGTACGATCATCCCGAGGATCTTTCAAAGAAGTTGGACATCACCAGGCAGGGTATCGACAAGCATCTTCTGGAGCTGCATGACTGGGGTCTGGTCGAGCGTAACGCCATATTCCCACCGGACGGTCGTCCCAAGATAGTTTATGAACTCACCGGCGAGTGCAAACAGCTTTTACAAACACTGGACAAAGTGGGAGAGAGTTACCTTGACATTGTTATATCCCCTGCACAGATAAACTTTTTCCTCGTTTTGATT
>CAYVTG010000076.1:0-8438 GCA_964454575.1 uncultured Thermoplasmata archaeon | reverse complement strand
ACCCAGCCGCTTCCGTTGACACCGACGGTGACGGCAAGCCCGATGACTGGAACGATGGATACACAGCCGATGATTCCACGACCGGTCTAGTGCTGGATGACGATGATGACAACGACGGCATACCCGACACTGAAGATCCTGACCCCCTCGATCCAAACGTCACCGAAAAGGGCGGCATAGGCGATTACTGGTGGATAATACTGATATTCCTCCTTGTACTAGCATTGGTGGCAATACTTGGCTACAAGATGACAAGGGGAAAGAAAAACACCGAAATCATTCCTGATCAGGACATAGCAGAAACAACTGCGGAAGAACAAAAGGAGAAAGAGGGCACAGAAACTCCTGAAGGATAACATTATGACGATCGGTGCCCACTCACGATCCAGTGGTGACTTTGCCAACTTTCCGTACTTCTCATTACGTTCGTGTCACTTAACAACAAGAGATGGAGCTCTAGACTCTGTGAATCTTCCACCGAAATTAGCCCTAGCGAGTGAACTTCCATATTCCCCCAACGTTTTGAACGATGGATATACTCTCTCTGAACCCCCACTTACTTAGTATGCCACCGCGCGCCGTCCGGTGTATCCTCAACCACGATGTCTCTTTTTGTTAATTCGTCCCGTATGTAGTCCGCGGTATCGAAGTCCTTCTTTTCCCTGAGAATATCCCTTATCTCCAGCAGCAAGTCTATGTAGCTACTTCCGTCAACAACAGCGTCTTCCTGCTGCTCCAGATGTATCCCCAGCACGCCCAGCAGCTCTTTGAGTGTATCTGCGGCTTTTTCTAGCAACTCTTTACGGTCATCCAGATTTTTGTTGATCTCTCCGGAGAACTCCAGCAGTTTGCTCATTGCTAGAGGTGTGTTCATGTTGTCGTCCATGGCATCTTCGAACTCTTTGTTTATCCACTCGATCCTATCTTCCAGGGAATCCTTATCGCCGCCCTGTGACTCGTTAACAAGACGCAGTGTGTTCCGGAACCGCTCCAGTCGTTTTTCTGCTTCTCCCAACGCATCGGTGCTGAAGTCACTCTGTGAACGGTAATGGATGCTGGCGAAGAACATGCGTATAACAGCGGGTTCGTATCCTTTGAGTAATTCTTCTACCGTGTAGAAATTCCCCTTACTCTTGCTCATCTTCTCACCGTTGATCGTGATAAATCTTGAATGCAGCCAGTACTTGACGGGCTCTTCTTCTAGATCATTCATAGCCATGCTCTGTGCCCGTTCGTTGGGGTGGTGTGGGAATATGTGGTCTTCTCCACCAGTATGGATGTCGAATACCTTTCCCAGATACTTGTTACCCATGACGCTGCACTCCAGATGCCATCCGGGATATCCCAAACTCCAGGGAGACGGCCATTTCATCAGGTGCTCCGGCTCAGCCTTGATCCAGAGTGCGAAATCTTGTGGTGCTCTCTTTTCCGATAATTCGTCTTCCGATACACGCCCTCCGGCACCGACTTCCAGTGAATCTACGGTCCTTTTACCCAGGATGGGATACCCGTGGTCCTCGGCAAATTTCGGAACGTCAAAGTACACGGTTCCGTTGCTTTCATACGCATAACCGTTATCGATGATGGACTTCACCGCGTCTATCATCTCCACCATGTGCCCCGTTGCTCTTGGGTTGACGTTGTGCATCTTTATGTTCAGAGCGTCCATCTCACGGTACCAACGTCTTACCTGTCGTGTAACCAATTCCATGGGCTCCAGGTTCTTCTCCCTGGCAGCCTTCTCCACCTTGTCCTCTCCCTCGTCTGCATCGTCTGTAAGATGCCCAACATCTGTGACGTTCATCACATGAAATACGCTAAATCCCTTCCAAGTCAGATATCTATTGAGTATGTCCCATGCCGCATAGGTCTTGGCGTTCCCAACGTGCATATCCTCGTAGATGGTCTGGCCGCACGAGTATATACGTACAGTATCTTCTTCCAGGGGAACGAATTCTTCCTCACTATTGGTCAGTGAATTGTACAATCTCAGGGACATGTATCGTAGAAGGCGGAGATGTATATATGAAGATTGCGCCGCTAGAGAGTGAGTAGACTCTGTTATGATCGGCCGGAATGAACAGCTACGAAGAAGGCTAGGAATACGTTCTCAAGCTCGGTTAAAGATTACATCACCTATCTTCTTGCCGCGTTTCTAAGAAAATCTTCGCGAGTTTTGAATTTTCGCTCATAATCATCGTTTTTCCCGCCGAATCTTGGATTCTGGGTTAAAAAAAGCAGAACGATCAACAGGCCGCCGAATCCTAACAAAATCAAACACGATGTACTCATATTTACAATAAATATCAATATTATCGCAACAAGTACTACCAGCGATGAAATCGTTATCAAAACAGGAATAAGCAGACTTCCTTTCTTATCGGTACTTTCCTTCTCGGGTCTTTTCTGTGAATATTGTCCGATATCAGACTCTTCGATTTCGTGTAATTGCAGCGCTCCGCACCATCTGCAGCGGTCGGTACCAAAATGCAGTGGCTTTCCACAATTGTAGCACTCTTCTCTCTTTTTTTTCACGAGATCAAACACGGCCATCACTTATCTTGTACAGTCGAATGAAACCTATATCTAATTTCCGCTTTCACATATGTTTTCAGTAGTTTAAGATGCCAGGGGGATTGAGTGAGAAACAAGGTTGAATCCAAGGAATATCATCCCCTAAAACTCAGGATGTCAATCCAAATGGCGTTTTTGAATCAATTTGATTTTTGGTTTCTCTTTATACTATAGGAATCTTACTTCAAAAAGATCGAATAGAGGGGTTCTTCCTACTAAGATGGGTATATCACTCTCTTCGAGCGGATAGGTGGCTTCGATAACACCAAAATCTATCCTCCGAGAACTAGAACGGCCGATTTTAAAGCCAACTTTTGTTCTTATACAATCACTCGATTTTAAGACCCCTGACGTATTTATCGTTCCTAACTTAGGTAGATCTAAAGTATCTGCAATTTTTCTAGGTATGAATAAACCGTCTGCTCCTGAATCCAATAGTCCTTCAAATGAAAGAGGCTTTCCCCCGTCATCATCATACAATTGAATATTCAATAGTGGATAAAGCGGACCAACGGCCCTTTCTTTTCTTAAAGCGGGTGGTAATTTGTATGGATATGTAAATGTGCTTCCAACAGGCATGTCAGTAATAGCAATGCTCAGAGGACGGTTCCTTCGAAATCACAACTTCATCTTCACCATATTTTTCAGATTCCTTCAATATATTAGATAAGTCGGGATCCGATGCGATGGGGGTATTATTACGCAGTAATACCCAATCTCCTTTTTTTACTATCGTTTCTGCTAACATGTTTCCACACTTATCATACTAATCTGATTCCAATGTATATATATTTTGTCTGTCTAGTTCTACGTAAATAGCGGCATATCTGAAATCCTTGATATGTTGATGGGTTTGTTCATCGATCTTTATGGTTTTCACGTTTGACATATACCGTAGTATCTCAGGTAGAAGTATTTATACCATGTGGGAAACGTAGCAAAGGTGAGCGTTACGGTAACTTTGATCTCAAGAGCATACGGTCTGGATAAGGCTAACGAAGTTTTCCCTGAAGTAATATATTATCACTACAGCAGCGGATATTCCCGCAAAAATGTAAGATCATCGGTATAGCAGTCCCGTATATCGTCTATACCAAGCCTTAACATCACTAACCGCTCCAGCCCAAGCCCCCATGCCAGCACCGGACAGTCGATACCATGCGGCCGAGTGACCTCTTCACGGAAGATACCGGCGCCGCCCATCTCCAGGAAATCGCCCTTGTACTTGGCGTAGACTTCAAGGCTTGGCTCGGTGAACGGGAAATAGGATGGTCGGACGATTTTACGGACTGTTCGTCCCATACAGACCTTATAATATACAAGAAATTATTAAATAATAGCAAGTAATTAGGTATCTTCACTTAAGGTGATCAAGATGACCCGTGAATATAAGAAAAAACCCCTCCTGTTCGTTATCCCCGTAGTGGTCATACTGCTGCTCAGTGTGGTCGTGCCGGGGTATGTGCAGGCGGAGGAGGGTGTAGATGGAGAAGAGAATGAAACAGATGGCTACACCGTCCGCGACCCCATACGCATCAACGGCAACTCGGACTTCGCCGCACAGGCGGCTGCCGAGGATTGGCCGGGAGACGGCAGCGAGGGGAATCCGTATGTGATCGAGGGGTATGAGATCAACGGTACCGGGTATGGTTACGGGATATACGTCGGCAATACCACCGTGCACTTTGTTGTGAGGAACTGTTATATTCATAACGTTACTGGTAAGGACGGGACTGCAGAGCAGAACTCTGGTTTTTACCTTTACAAAGTTCAGAATGGCAGGTTCGAGGATAATCGTTTATACAATAAGTGGGGCTTTGCATTATGGCTTTCTAAAAATAATGTAATAACCAATAATACGATTTACGTTATCAGAGGGGGTTGGGGGGTGGACATTATATATTCAGACAATATTACAATCTCTGCTAACTATATCTATTACCGTGATATTGCTTTAGGTTGGGCCGGCATAGGAATTTTTGAATCCGAGCATAACAAAATCGTTGAAAATTACATATCTGACTTTAAGACGGGGATAGAATTTGAAAACTGTTATGAGTACGAGGTTAACAACAATATTTTCAATAACGTAGAAAAGGATATAGTTGATGAAAAATCCATATCAAACCACACATTGTCAACCAACAGTTCTAATCAAATAATAATAACAGCATTAATTATTGCAATGATAGTAATCTTTGTTGTAATTATATATAAAAAGAAAGTATCAACGAAAGGTGAATAGGATGAAAGGAGCTAAGGCAATAGTGGTGGCATCAGTATTTCTGATGTTGGTCAGCATGATAAATTCGGGTGCAACGGCATACGTCGAAGAGAACGACTACATCGTCCGCGACCCCATACGCATCAACGGCAACTCGGACTTCGCCGCACAGGCTGCCGATGAGGATTGGCCGGGAGACGGCAGCGAGGGGAATCCGTATGTGATCGAGGGGTACGAGATCAACGGTACCGGGTATGGTTACGGGATATACATCGGTAATACCACTGTGCACTTTGTTGTGAGGGGGTGCTACGTGCATAATGCGAGTATAGCCATCGGTGAGCTGCACTCAAACATATACAAGTATTACGCGAATTCTGGCGTGAATCTTTACAATGTACAAAACGGCAGACTGGAAAATAATACAATTCAAAATAACGGACGGACGGGGATACTCCTTTGTTGTTCGGACCACAATTATATAGCCAACAATTTAATCTATAGAATAACCATCGATAAAACCCGTATCCACTACGGTATCGAACTTGATTTTTCCAGCAACAATATAATCGTCAACAATAACATATCCCGGCAAGGAATTGGAATAGCACTTGTAGACTCCCCTGACAATACGGTATATAACAATACATTCACAGAAAATTTTTGGGATGATTATATAGAAGTTATTTCTGTCAATGGAAAGCCGGTGTTACCATCCCCAATTTTTGCGTTCATAGCGGTAGCAATTTTTACAATCACAATAACGATATTAGTGATAAGGAAAAAGAAAGCGAAAAGGGGGAAATGAGATGAAAGGATATAAGATTGTAGTGGTAACAATGGCAATTCTGATGTTGATTATCGGATTGGACGGTAAGATGGTGTCTATCTGATGGGATATATGTTCAGTGTATTATCTCTGCATGTTCCTCGAAAGGCATAACCGAAAGATGAGGCATGATCTCTTTGAAACCTTCTCTTATCTCTTCAAGGTGATGGAATTTTTCGTGACTCTCTCTACTGTCCCAGTATGTGATCATTATATATTTCATCGGTTTTATAGATATCTCTTCGCGCTCACCTTGTAACATGGATCCACCGTATGCTACGTCTGTCGCTTTTAAAACCTTTGTACCGATAAATCCTTTTTTGTCCATGGTGAATTGGCAGAGAGCCTCCATCATCTCTTCCACCTCCTCTTCATGACCGGGCTTTACAGATAAGTAGTTCAATGCAGATATCATCGTTTTTCCCACCCACACATGGTCATCAAACTCATCTACCGGTAATTCTTCTGCATCTATACCATTGTTCCTTAAAAACTCCAAAGCCATCTCTACACGTTTTCTCCTGGTTCCACAGTAGACCTTCATAGTTTTATCCTTGAAAAAATCGAGGTAAAATTCAAGATCCCAAACAGGTACATTCAAAGCTCCTTCAATATGGTTCATGTAATACTCTTCTCTGGTCTTTACATCTAGTAATAAGTCCATTTTTCCACCTTAATTTTTTTACAACCGTGGTTTACATATAAATAATTGTTGCATTTTACAATCCGAATTTTTCGATTAAATACATAAATCCAATGAGTATAATGGATATTATCGCGATCGTCATCCATTTACTGATACCCAATAACTCTGGCAAAGTAATATTTCCAAGATTGTTTTTTTCCATAAAATCCATAAGATATGGATAAATAGATGCAAACATCCCCGATCCTAAAATCATGCCAATGACCCCGAAGACGGCATGAATCGATCCTGTACCCATGGCACCGGCAGCGGTTCCTGGGCATAAGCCAAGAACAGCGAACCCTAAACCAAAGATCAATCCTCCTATGATTATGGGTTTCCACATACACGGTTTAGGCTGGAGTTCCGGTGAAAAATACTTTACGATGATATGAACGCCTATCATACCCGTGATTATGGCTGTGAATATGATTTTCAGAACGGTAAAATCTTTCAGAATAAGTTGATTGACTATTATATTAAAATCCGTAGCCCCTCCGCGATCTAAAAGAAATCCGAATGCAATACCTATTAGAAAACCCAGTATGAGCTGTTTACGATCATACTGTTTATCCGGCATTTAGATCCCTCCATAAATAAGTAAACCGGCGAGTATAGCTCCCACAAAGAAAAATATCAGTGCTAACCAGCTGCTGACCGCTAACTGGATCGTCCCACTTATGGCGTGACCGCTTGTACACCCTCCGGCCATACGAGCACCGAATCCGAGTAATATGCCGCCTATAAGTGCAAAAGTAAATCTAACAATATAGCTGGAACCTATATTTTGCTCCCAGACCAGCGGTACCATTTCAACTCTAAAACTTCCGGATATTATCGATGACAGAAAAGCCCCGAAAACGATACCTAATACTAACATCCACTCCCAATCGATTTTCGGTATGAACTTTTTGTAGTATGGTTTGTTATTCACTTTCTTTCCTAAAAACAACCTTTCTAACATACCAAATGTTCTAGCATATGCGGTGGAACAACCTATGGCTTTGTTCGATAGTAAGAAGCTCAGCCACACCATAATCCCAATTCCTACCCCGACGATATACGGAGACCATAATCCATCTGTTAATGGGTTCATCTTATACTAAACCCAATATCATTCGCCCTATATGGTAGTTTCGAAAGTATTGGATATATTATGAAGTCAAGGGAAGCGATCCGGTAAAATAGTATCATTTCGAACCATCGCTCCACCTTCCTGGAAAAACAGAACTATCCGTATTCAACTTCCATCTGGATGTCTTCGTAGACCATTTCCAAAAGGTATTCAAGATGCTCGTCTTCGATCTCAACGTATCTGCCGTTGGCACTTTGTACTTTGGCAACGAGCTGGTCGGATTTTTTTACAATTTCAATGGAACATACCGGTTCTTGCATATTATCTCGCCTTGATTAGACTTGCGAAAAATGATGTTGAATAAGTATGTTGCGCATCAATGAACAAACTAAGAGCTTCAAGTGTGTTGTATGATCTGTAACTCATACCCTACAACAGCGGATATTCCCGCAAAAATGTAAGATCATCGGTATAGCAGTCCCGGATATCGTCTATACCAAGCCGCAGCATCACCAATCTTTCTAGTCCCAAGCCCCATGCCAGCACCGGACATTCGATACCGTGCGGCCGGGTGACCTCTTCACGGAAGATACCGGCGCCGCCCATCTCCAGGAAATCGCCCTTGTACGTTTGAAGGTAAACATCGAAGGATATTTATATGTTCAGAGAGGTTGGAAACATATGAAGAGAGCGGACTTAATAGTAAAAGGACGTGTCCAGAGAGCTGGATACCGAGATACGATAGATCGACTAGCGTATCAACACGAACTATCGGGATTCGTTGAAAATCTTGAAGATGGAACGGTTAAAGTGGTATGTGAAGGAGAGGAAGACGAGATAGAGACGTTCATAGATGAGATCCGGATCGATAAATATCCAATCAAGGTTACAGATATCGAAGAGGAATATTCGGAGGCGACAGGGGAATTCGATTATTTTGATATTGTAAGGGAAGACGATTTTACAAAAGCGGTTTACGAACGCATGGACATCGCCGCGGAATATCTTGGAAATATTTACAGCGAAACCAAGAAAGTACACGAGGAAACCA
>CAYVTG010000075.1:0-8509 GCA_964454575.1 uncultured Thermoplasmata archaeon | reverse complement strand
AAACGGTCTTAGTACATCTCTGAACAACATAGGTATAATCTACTATTACCAGTCTGAGTACGATAAAGCTTTGGAACACCACATGAAGAGTTTGGATATCAAAGAGCGTATCGAAGACAAACGCGGAGTGGCCATATCTTTGAACAACATCGGAGCTATTTACAAGAACAAAGGTGACTTTGAGAGTGCTTTGGAGTGCTATGGAGGCAGCCTTGAGATACTGGAAACGGTGGGTGATAAACTCGGTGTGGCGACCTCTCTTAACAATATAGGAAACATACATCACTATCAAAGAGATCATGCTAAGGCATTGGAATTTCATCGGCGTGCACTGCAGATCAGCGAAGACGTAGGCGACGAGCAGTTCACACTGAATATTAGGTGTGCACTGAACGAGGTATTCCTGGCTATGGGTAAAACAGATGTTTCACTCGAGCACGGAGAACAGATGATAAGCCGATCTGTGGAACTCGGAGCCTCCGGTGAAGAAGGCATCGCACGGCGGGTACAGGGCATGGTCTATCGAGAGATGGGAGAGCTAGATAGTGCGGAGGAAGAGTTCAGAAGGGCTCGTAAACTGCTGGACGACACAGACAATCGCATGGAATTCTCCCGGGTACTTTACGAGTACGCCCTATTCTTCGCCCGAAAAGATCAGATGGACCGTGCCAAGGGGCACATGGAGTCAGCCCTCAGCAATTTCCGCGAGATGGGCCTGGTGTGGTGGGCCAAGAGAGCTGAGGATGATCTGGAAGGGATGAAGTGAATAGTTTATATATCGAGATATGAAAACACGTTTGAATCTCTTAGAAAAAGTTTTTAACATGCGGAACAGATATACTTATACCCATGACATCCAGAACTATATCAGTTAAAAGGAGGGGTAGGTTGATGGACGCAGTCAATTCATGGGACAATGTAGATGAGGAAGAGGTTGAAAAGATCGAGACGAATATCGCAAATATTCGCAAGAAATTCACATCTGATATACAGGAACGAGCAGAATGAAGTGCCTAGAGGATCATGTAATCCTTCGCATTCTACAAGGGTGAATACATCGTAAAACCAATATACCGCCGCACTGATAGCGCGGCATGTACGTTAGTGTGATAGGAGGTGACAGCGCCACCTGTACGGAGGAAGACTGCAGACGGGCCGAAGAGATAGGTAGAGGGATCGCAAGTATGGGTGCAGTACTGGTGTCTGGCGGGAGAGCCGGAGTGATGGAGGCTGCCTGCAAAGGAGCCGTGTCTGAAGGCGGGACGACCATCGGGATCCTGCCGGGGAATTCCAGGGAAGAGGGTAACGAATATCTGACGCATGGGATAGTGACGGCCCTTGGTGCGGTGAGGAACAGTCTGGTGGTGCTCAACGGTGATATCGTGGTGGCTATAGACGGTGGCTACGGGACACTATCGGAGATAGCACTGGCCTTTCAGTATGGTAAGCATGTGTTGGGGCTGGGATCGTGGGATATAAAGGGTGTTGAATCCTTCGATAGTGTGGAAGGAGTATTGGAGGAGCTCGAGAGTTATAAACACCAAAAGTTTATTTAAGAGAGGGTTCAATTGAATTTAACCGACTAGATGTGAATAAATGGAAGCAAGATCAAAACAGAAGAAGAAGTTACCGCCGATCGACGAGTGGATAGAGGATGTAGGTATAGATACGACTGAAGATATAGAGGTACCTAAACTCCTTGCGGACCAGGTCATCGGCCAGGACGAAGCGGTGAACGTGATGAAGAAAGCCGCTCGTCAGCACAGGCACGTGATGATGATAGGACCGCCGGGTACCGGCAAGTCTATGCTGGCCCAGTCTATGGTGGATTATCTACCTTCTGAAGAGCTTGAAGACGTTCTATGTTTTCCCAATGAAGAGGACGAAAATCGCCCGAAGGTGAGGACGGTCCCCGGAGGTAAAGGTAAAGATATAATAAACGCACATCGAAAGGAAGCGCAGAAAAGATCTCAGCAGCGGAGCCAGGGTATGTTCATGATAATCGGCCTTGTAGTCGCCGCTGCCGTACTTATTTCAATTTTTACAGGTAATTATCTTATAATGTTCTTCGGTATCATCGCAGCCGCTATGCTGATAATAGCTCTGAGAGCTTCCAGCATGGGGATGGGTAACGATCCGGAGAAACAGGTACCAAAGCTTTTACTCAATCACAAAGCAAGTGATAAACCTTCATTCATCGACGCAACCGGCTCGCAGGCGGGAGCGCTATTAGGAGACGTACGTCATGATCCTTTCCAGAGTGGAGGCTACGAGACACCGGCACACCACCGCGTGGAAGTCGGTGCTATACATCAAGCTCATAAAGGCGTACTTTTCCTGGACGAGATCAACATGCTTCGTCTGTCGTCACAGCAGAGTTTACTGACTGCCATGCAGGAGAAGAAATTCTCCATCACCGGTCAGAGCGAACGCAGCAGCGGTGCCATGGTTAAATCCGAGCCTGTGCCAACCGATTTTGTACTGGTAGCAGCCGGTAATCTGGACTCCATAACGGGTCAAAGAGACGGTGGTGGCGGAGTACATGGCGGTATGCACCCGGCTTTGAGGTCAAGGATACGAGGATACGGTTACGAGATATACGTTAACGAAACCATGAAGGATACTCATCAAAACCGTTTAAAGCTCATACGATTCATGGCTCAGGAAGTAAAAAAAGACGATATGAAGATACCTCACTTTGACAGAACCGCCATGATGGAGATACTCAGGGAGGCTCAAAGACGGGCCAATAAGAGGGGTGAACTAACACTACGGCTGAGAGAGTTGGGAGGTCTGGTGAGAGTAGCAGGAGATCTGGCCGTAGAAAGAAAGCATCAGTACACCACAGGCGCAGACGTCATCGGTGCGAAGAACATAGCTAGATCGCTGGAACAGCAGGTGGCTGATAGATACATCAAACGAAGAAAGGAGTACAGTACCTTCACCACCGAAGGAGCCTCAGTAGGGGTGGTGAACGGTCTTGCCGCCATGGGTGGTGATCAAGGGGGCATATCTGAATATTCAGGTATAGTTTTACCCATCGCAGCGGAGGTAACACCGGCACATTCAAGGGACGAAGGTAAGATAGTCGCTACCGGTAGGTTGGGAGAGATAGCAAAGGAGGCGGTCCAGAATGTTTCGGCACTAGTCAAGAAGTACACAGGCGAAGACATCTCCAAGTACGACGTACACATACAATTCATAGGTACTCAGGAAGGTGTAGAAGGCGATTCAGCATCGATATCGGTGGCCACAGCAGTCATCTCTGCACTAGAGGGGATACCCATAGACCAGAACACAGCTATGACCGGTTCTTTGAGCGTAAGAGGCCAGGTTTTACCGGTGGGAGCGGTCACCGCAAAGATAGAGGCAGCTGCAGAAACCGGTATGAAGAGGGTTATCATCCCCAGATCCAATCTTAAGGATGTCGTTTTAGAGGCAAAGTACGAGACCATGATCGAAGTGATACCCGTGGACAACCTGGGAGAGGTACTGGAGAAGGCCCTTGTAGGCTCCAACAAAAAGAAACTACTTGATAAACTCGCCTCGCTGCTTGAAGTAAAGACCATCCCCATACCATTGGATAAGCCGAGCCCACAGTGAGGTTTTGACCCGTGGGAGCTTTTGAACTTCTCTCCGAAGATATACGGTCCGTTCTCACAGAGCTGGATATCGAAGAGGAAACTAAACCCCAGGAGGACGCGATACCGTCCATACTAGACGGAGAAAATGTACTGGTTATAGCGCCAACCGGTATAGGCAAGACTGAGGCTGCAATTTTACCCATCATAGATAGTATCATACACAGCGATGGAAGAGGGTTTCGAGTGCTCTACATCACACCGCTGCGTGCGCTTAACAGGGATATGGTGAGGCGTATGCAGGAATTCGCAGAGCGACTGGATTTTACCGTGGGTGTACGCCATGGAGACACGACTCAAAAAGAAAGAACTAAGCAGTCCCGACATCCACCGGATATTTTGATAACCACCCCTGAAACACTGCAGATCATGTTCACCGGCAGTAGACTGAGTGAATCGTTGAAGAACGTGGAGTACGTGGTGGTGGACGAACTCAACGAGCTGGCAGTGGACGAACGCGGCAGTCAGCTCTCGCTGGCTTTGGAAAGATTATTTTTGTTAAAACAGGGTAAGGAATTTCAGCGTATCGGATTGTCTGCAACAGTGGGTAGTCCGAAAAAAGTGCTCAACTTCCTCTTGGGGATGAACAGAGAGGGTAGGATAGTGGAAGTCTCAGGTCAGAGGAAGATGGAGCTCACGGTAGAGAAGCCGGCTGAGAAGGAAGAAGACGAAGAGGTAGCGGAGTGCATCAAAAGCGATCTCAGACGGGCATCTAATATACGTAGGTGCCGCGAGTTGATCGACGAACACATATCAACATTGTTTTTCGTCAATACGCGTGATTTTGCAGAGATAATCGGTTCCTCTCTACATATGTGGGATGAAAAATTTCCCATAGGAGTACACCACGGCTCACTCTCCAAGGAGGCACGAATCGATGTGGAGGAAAGGTTCAAATCCGGAGATCTGAAAGGACTGATATGCACTTCTTCGATGGAACTCGGTATAGACGTAGGTGCTACGGACTTGGTGATACAGTATCAATCTCCGCGACAGGTCATACGGTACGTTCAAAGGGTGGGCCGTTCCGGGCACAGCATTGGTAGAACTTCCAAAGGTTACATAATCTCTACAAGCGGAGATGATATCGCCGAGGCTGCTGTTATATCCCGTAGAGCAATTGAACGAGAATTGGAGCTGACGGATATACCCGAAAAGCCCTTGAGTGTACTGGCAAACCAGATCATATCTCATGTGCACAGTGAGCGTAAGGTGGGTTTGCAGGAATTCTACGAAGTGGTCAAGCGGTCATATACTTTCAGAGATGTCGACCATCAGGAATATATGGATGTAGTGGAGCAGCTGGCGGAGATCAGAGCTATCTGGCTGGAAGGGGAGGAGATGGGTAAACGCCGTGCTTCTCTGCGATATTTTTACGAGAACATATCTATGATACCCGACGAAAAGACGTTTTTACTGAGAGATATGACCTCCAATCGGATAGTAGGAACACTGGACGAGAGCTTCGTTGCCAGCAGCGTGGAACTCGGAGCGGTCATAGTCCTTCAGGGGCGTACATGGCAGATAGTCGATATAGAAGAAGACCAGGTACTTGCTAGTCCCGTGGGAGATATCGGCAGGATACCCGACTGGGTCGGAGAGGACATACCGGTACCTTACGAGATCGCCCAAGAGGTGGGTGCTCTTCGTGCAACCGGTTGGGGCGACGAACACGATTATCCGGTAGAACAAGGCGCACGGCAGGGTTTCTCAGACTTCTTAGCAGACCAAAAAGGTTATCCCATCCCAACGGACCGCAGGGTGGTTGTGGAGATGCACAATGACGTCGCAGTGGTCAATGCTTGTTTAGGGACCAAGATCAATGAGACCTTGGGGCGTTTACTGGCATCACTGCTGTCGGCAAGGCTGGGTGAGAGTGTAGCACTTCATGTGGATCCGTACAGGATGATGTTTAAACTTCCCCGGGGAGTGCCACCGGGATGGTTCGAAGAGATTTTTTTAGATACTGATCCCGAAGTGTTCGATAGTCTGCTGAAAATATCTATAGTCAATTCGTCCTCTTTCAGATGGACATTCCTGCATGTAGCCAAAAAATTCGGAGCAGTCAAGAAGGATATAGACTACCGCTCGATAAGTGTCAACAGATTATTGGACGTTTTTAAAGATACGCCACTCTACTTCGAGGCCATGGAGAAGATGCTCAGGGATCATATGGATGTTACCGGTTCGAGCAGAGTTTTGAAAGGTATGCAGGAAGGGACGATAGAATTGGTCATATCCAAAAAAGGACTATCTCCGATGGGAGAAGCCGGTCTTGAGAGCTACAAAGAATTTTTCAGTCCGGATAGGGTTTCTCGTGCTGTTTTGATGGCGTTCAAAGAAAGGCTCGAGGACGAGAAGATACAGATGAAGTGTTTGAAATGTGGTACTCTCAGAAAAAGACGGGTCAGGGACATCAAGAAGCCGGAATGTTCCAGATGCGGCTCCTATATGGTGGCACCGTTACTACATTATCAGGACAGCAGTATCGTCGATAAGAAGTCCGATGAAATGACCGATGAAGAACTGAAGCACCTGAGGAATTATTTTAAACTTGCAGACCTTGCTAGGGTTTACAGACATAAAGCCCTTTTAGCTATATCCGCAAGGGGGGTCGGTCACGACAAGGCGGCTAGATTATTGGGTCGTTATCGAGACATGGAAGAGTTACTCAGAGCCCTGATGAACGCAGAGATATCCTATGCAAGGACCAAACGGTTCTGGGATTGAACGTGAATGTTCGATAAATGCACCAAAGTATTTATACGTAAATCTTATTGGTAGTGCACATCCAACTGAAAGTGTTTTACCTCTTTGGAGGAATTTAATGGAAGGAAGTACAGGTCAAGATAACGCAGATGGGATCAAAGAGCTCTTTTTTGTTCCCTCCATCGGTGAGCTATCTGCTCGACTAATAGTTAAGGCGGGTTATGAAAGTCTGGAAAAGCTGAAAACACTGAGTGCGGACGATATAAAAAAGATACCGCACATCGGAGAAGTCCAGGCCCAGAGGATCGATCTGGAACTTTCCGAAGAAAAAACCGAATCCGATGCTGATAAGAGGGAGATAATCTGTCCCTCTTGTAACAATATCGCACTCATATCAAAACATAGCTGTTCCGAATGCGGGGCCGGATTTTCCGTAATAGATGAAGATATCATACTTCCCGGGGGCCGTATAGTAAAAGACCCGCTATCGTTCCTGGCGGATATAGAGAGGGATATACTTGATGGTGAAGAGGATGAGGCGATATGGTATGGTAAAGCTGCGATATTAGAAGGGATGGGATATCTTGAAGGTGCATACGATGCATATGATAAGGTGATAGAATTCGATCCACTCTATGATCAGATATGGAACGCCAAAGCGAGATTGGCCATGAAATTAGGTAAGATGGACGAAGCCGCCCGGGCGTATAAAGTTTCGGTGGATTTTAGAAAGCACGCGGCTCCCGAGATCGTTCAAACCATCTATAAAGAAGAAACGCCGGCCGATGAGGAGTTCAAAGATGCAGTTAAGGAACATCTGGTAGCGGTGGAGGAAGTCGAAGAAAAGATATCAAAGGCTCGTCAGGTAACCACTCGTGTATCATGTGGAAGCCTAGAGATGACACCCCTTGAAGAGCTGCTTAACGAAGCTGTTCATGCACGCAGTGAGGATGAACGTGAGGATGCCATACAGTATGCAGAAGAAGTTATCAGGCGGGGAGAGATACTAGAAGAACTAGCGCCCCGAGTGATGAAGCTAGAAGAAAAATTGGCTGAGTTAGATGAGGGATACGAAGAACACAAAATATATTTTGAGAAATTTGCGGAATTGAAGGAGCGAGCATCCCAGGGAGAGCTAGATGAGATATCTAGCCAGATTGAAGAATTGTTAAAGTCCGTTAAGACGGCACCTCCCAAACTAGTGACCAAAGAAGAATTCAAAGAGCGGTTTGAAGATGCAAAATCCAAGTTCGCCGAGGCGAAGGAAACGAAGATCGATCTTGACCCGATCAAGGAACAGATCCGTACCGCTATCGCTTTCGGTAAAGAAGAAGATTACAATAACGGTGTAAGATTGGTGGACGACATCTCCAAAAACATTGACAAAATAAATGATATCTATGAAATGATAGTTCAAGGTAAGAAAAAGATCATCGAGATGAAAGAATCGGAGATAGAATTCGACCATCATCTCCAAGAACTCAAATCTGCCAGGGATCGTGCTGAAGAGGGAAACTACGACGGGGCCATCAAGACTTTGGATTTCGCTCTGACTGAAATCGAGAAGGAGCTGCAGTCGGAAGAGCCTGTAGAAGTTGAGGGGGAATCTGTAGAAGTTGAGGAAGAGTCTGTAGAAGTTAAGGAAGAATCTGTAGAAGTTAAGGAAGAATCTGTAGAAACTGAAGAAGAGTCCGATGAAGCACAGAAATTTGAAGAAAAGTACAAAGAGATGAAGAACGGCTTTATCGAGATACGAAAAGGTACTGTGAGTGCCCTTAGTATAGGTTCTGATATCAAGAAGATACTTGCTGCGAAGAAAGAAGGTGCCACTACAGAACTGATCGAAGATATAGAACAGGTGATCGAGGACATCGACAAAGTTAAGGATTTAGGCTCTTTTATATCGCAAAGTAAGAACAAGGTAGCTGAGTTGAAATCTTCGAGGGCAGATGTTACCGAATTGGTCAAAGACCTCAGAGAAGCCAAGGATACAGCGGACAAAGGAGAGTACGATGAAGCTTTGGATATGTATGATGAGATCTTAGAAAGAGATTATTCTGTTCTGGAGGAACCACCAGAAGAACCAACAGAAGAACCAACAGAAGAACCAACAGAGGAACCAACAGAGGAACCAACAGAGGAACCAACAGAGGAACCAA
>CAYVTG010000074.1:0-8592 GCA_964454575.1 uncultured Thermoplasmata archaeon | reverse complement strand
GAAAAGTTGCGGGCCCTGATGGCCTCCCTGACGATCTCTTCAGCTTTACTCATCTTCAAAGTGGTCATGATCGATGATGACATAGCCTTCTGAGTTAATTAAAATTTCCTTCGATCTTTCCTTATAGAGGACTGGCCTGAGTTTTGATCGGTCTGGATATATGGTGGATCCTTTTTGCTAGTTGATTGGAAATATTTATTTTGATGTCCTCATTGTAAATAATATGGAGCGAGAAGTATCAGGTGTGACCATAGAGTGTATCAAGGGAGACATCGTCAAACAGCCGGATGTTACCGCCATCGTTAACGCCGCCAATGCTCGGCTGATGATAGGCGGTGGCGTTGCCGGAGCCATACACCATGCAGCTGGACAGGGGCTTGAAGAAGAGTGTCGGCCTTTGGCACCCATCGAACCGGGAGAAGCGGTTATAACAGGGGGCTGTAAATTACCGAATCCTTACGTTATACACTGCCTGGGACCGATATACGGCGTGGATAAACCGGAAGACGACCTGCTAGCTATCTGTTATCGCAATGCAGTCATGCTCGCCGAAGAGCATGAGATCGATTCGGTCGCCTTTCCGGCGATCTCAACAGGAGCCTTCGGATATCCGATACAAGAGGCGGCCGAGATAACACTTAAAACCGTGTTGGGTATGACACCGGACCTGGAAAATGTTAAGCTCATCAGATTCGTGCTCTATAGCGACAGGGACTTGGAAGTGTTCGAGAAGGTACTTGCGGGTCTGTGATTCTATCAATTAAAGAATGTATTCACATCTCTTTTCATCGTTTCGAGTACTTCCTCAATCATCGATCATCTTTGCCTCCTTGTTAAAATTCAGTGCGAATTCGATGAGGTCGATGCCCATTTCCAGGGTTTCCTGTGCAGTGAATTCCCGTGCACGCAGTGCTGTTTTGATGTTGGCTATCCTCCTCTCTAAACGTCGGTTTTGGGTCATCGAGTCGCCTCTGCAACGTCGGCTTCTTCCCAATTCTCTAGAGTGGAAGATATCTCATCTATGTCGATAGCCTCTTCTCTTGCTTTTAAGATGGCTTCCTCTTCACTTTCCGCCTCTATCTGATATGTACAGAAGCCCGTGTAATATACATCTACGTTGAATTTCTTTTTCATCTTATTCCTCCGATTCGGTCTGCTCACGCATGGTGTACCTCTTTCAGTTGTTTACCAATATATCTCGTCAATATAACGCTTTTCTCTCACAATACATCCGTACTTCACGGACGCAACAACCATGTCCATAAGGGTACGAAATGTATCTTTTTACCATCTATTTCTTCTTTGGCAAAGTGATCGTCGGTGGTGATGACTCCTTCTTCCAATCCAAAGTATTCCATGGCCTCTATCAATCCGGTAATCTCCCTTTCTCTTGTTTTCTCTTCCCTCATATCCCAGGAGCTTTGGATCAACTGTTCTATACCTTCTTTACTTTTTACAACGAAATCGACTTCTTTTTTTTCTTTATAATAATATACCTTCTTACCTCTTCTTATCAGATCCAGAAAGACTAGATTTTCTGCAAGTCTTCCCGCATCCCTGGAAAATTTGAAACCTGCGATGTTTCTCAATCCGGGATCGACACAATAAACTTTTTTCGGGTTTTTTAACTGCTTTTTTACAGAGAACGAAAATTTTGGTACGGTAAAAAAGAGATAGGCCTGTTCAAAATAGTTCATGTATTTCTTAACGCTGGTGGGACTGATATCCATATCTTGAGCTGCGGAGTTATACGAGAATAGGTTTGATATGTTCGTCGCCAGGTAATATGCGAGTTCTTCTATCTCTTCGGGGTTTCGAACCCTTGGTATCACATCACGATATATCATCGCCTCGTAGTATCTTTCAAGTATGATCTCTTTCAATCTATCCTCTAGGAATATAGGTTCAGGAAAACTGCCGTATTTTAGGATTTCATTGATGTGATGCCTTAAAGAGCCCTTTTTAGAATAATTGCTTTGATATGTTTTATCAACTTCATCCTCTCTTATCACTTCGACATCCCTTGCTCGCAGAAATTCAAAGAAATCAAAGGGATATACTTCAAAATTTACCTCTCTACCCGAAAGAAGTGTAGAGAGTTCCGAAGATAATAGAGATGCATTGGAACCTGTCAAAATAAATTTAACATCCTTTTCTGAATCGTAAACGGATTTGACCCACCGTTCCCATTCAGGGATACTCTGCACCTCGTCCAGAAACAGGTAAACTCTTCCTTCTGGGTTTTTTAATTTTATGTAATCGTCATAAACGTCACCTAGGTGATTCCCCGCTATTTTTAAAGGAGTGTAAGATGGATCATCCAGATTAGCATACAATACATTTTCGTATTCTACAACTTTCAGTAAAGATTCCATCAACTGATATAACACATATGTTTTTCCTGCCCTCCTAGGACCCGCGATGATCTGGATGTATTTGGTATCCAAGAATTCTTCTACATCGGCCTTCTTCTCCCTCTCGATCCCAGTGGGGTAGTGACCACCTTCCCAGTGGATATTTTGGTTTAGCAAAACGTCCTCGTACATACAATACTCTATACGCCTATCAGATAAAAAAGTTTCCATTACGATGGAGATAATTGCAGGTATGTGTCCATTACGATGGAGATAATTGCAGGTATGTGTCCATTACGATGGAAACTCCCTACCCCTTGACCAGATAGCCCATGCCGTCCGGATGTATGCCCACCTTTATGCGGTCCACCTCTTCCAGGCGTTCTACATCGATAACGGAGACGTCGTTTGTCTTGTTGTTGGCCACGTAGGCATACCTGTCTTTACTGTCGAAGGCAACACCGCCTGGCCATACGCCCACCGAGATGCGCTTGATCTCCCACGGCTCTATCTCGCCGATTCTCTCAAAATCGCTCTGTACGACGGAAAGGTCACCAGATTCTCGATTGGGGATGAATGCGTACTTTCCGTCCCCGGAGAAGATGATCCGTATGGGAAGTGTGCCCAATCTTCTCTTGAAGAGTGTTTCGTAGTTTTCCGTATCTATGACGTATAGTGTGTCGTCCTTCTGGTTGGCGACGTAGACCGTTTCGCCGTTGGGATGTACGGCCACACCTTCGGGACCGCCTCCAACAGGGAAGTGGTTGATTATCTCTTCTTTTTCAACATCTACTACCGTGATGTTATCGCTTCCTATATTGGGCACGTATATCCTTTTTCCATCCGGTGAAAACGAGATCATGTGTGAGTGCTGCTGATAGGTGGGAAAATGCTTGATTATCTTATCCGAGGACGTATCGATGATGAATATGCGGTCGCTGTAGGTAGAAGCTAGATACAGATGCTTACCGTCCTTTGTTATACCCACACCATGAGGGAATTTGAATTCTTCGTGCTCTATCGTCTTCACAATTTCAAAGGTATCGTTATCCATCACGTTAACTGCGTTGCCCAGCGAACATGAGATGTACGATTTCTTTCCGTCCTGTGTGATGGCTATCTCGTGGGGATTGTGTGCGGTGTCCACCTTTTTTATCTCCTCCCTTGTTTCGAGATCTACTATCGATAAACTGTCTTCGTCTTTGTTCAGTACTATCAGATATTCCTTCATTCTATCCACCTGTTATTGATAGTACACACGGATGTAATATAATTTTTCCAAATACACTACCGACAATCTTTTTATCGCTTCCGTTGTTGTACGAACATGGAATTCTACCGGCCTGGAAAGGATTTTCCCGCCCTATCTGTCACCGGCACCCGATGTCAGCTGAACTGTCCTCACTGCGAAGGTAAGTATCTCGGAGGTATGAAAGCTGTTGAGACACCGGACGAGCTTTATCGGTTAGCTTTGGAACTAGATAATGAAGGCAGAAGGGGTTTCTTGCTCAGCGGAGGATGTGATACCCGTGGTAGAGTGCCTGTATCTGGTTATCTCGATGTTATACACAGGATCAAGGACGATACAGCCCTGACCATCAATCTGCACACCGGCTGGATAGACGAAGAGACGGCCGGAAGAGTGGACGGCTCCGGAGTGGACGTGGTATCCTACGATATCATCGGCTCTGAAGAGACCATCCGGAGTTTATACGGTGTAGATATCGGTCCTGAATATATCTTAGAGGGATACCGAGCGCTGAGATCATTCGGTGTAAGGGTAGTTCCACACATAACCATAGGGTTGGACAAAGGAGTGATAAATGGAGAGTTCGAAGCCGTAGATATGGTATCGGATTCAAACAAACTCATCATCAATTCGCTGATACCTTCAAAGTCCTTCGGCAGGAGCGTATCAGATGATGACTTGATTTCTGTTTTAGAATACGCACGCGAAGTGGTGGACGGTAAGATAATACTGGGATGTATGAGAGAACGGGGCAGGGCGGATCTGGAGATATCAGCATTAGAGATGGGAATAGATGGTATCGTGATGCCTTCTAAAAAGACTGTCGAGTGGTCAAAAAAACACTCTCCAAAATGGTACAAAGGCTGCTGTGCAGTTTACACGTAGATATTGGTTTCCGATTTACGTCTCTTTATGTTGTACAAGATGAAGATCCAGTATGCATACGCCGCTATGAATCCTATGGCGATCGTTGCAAAGGGATACACTCGTGTTCCGGGTAACATAACATCGATATTGTACCGTATGGTGACCTCTTGATCTGAGTTCAGTACGATATAATATTCATCGAATTTCAAGCGTGGCATCTCGAATTCAAAGTCTGATTGAAACGTGGCCTCTTTGGGATGACCTATCTCACGGTTGAGTGCCATCACCGTTCGGTTTGCTTCGTGATCTTCGATGGACAAGAGCATTATATCTACTTCAGCTACGTCCGGGCCAAAGGAATCCAGCAGTTCAACGCTGATGGAATCTACATAGAGAAAATCGAATCTACCTTTACTGGTGAAGTAGATCGTTTCCTCACCTTCAAATGTCAACTCGTTAGTGGACGATACTTGGTCTTCTATCTGATGATGTATAAATGGTGTGGCTGCCAATACGAATATGATTATGCTGATAACGATTATAACGTAGGCTTTCTTGATAGACCTATGAGCCATCAAAAACTTGGCGCTTTCACTTTTTCTGTACTTTATCTCCATCAATCTGAAGGCGAACGTTTCTATGGCAAGTACAAGGAGCCATACCATGGTAATCAAAAGAGGGAAGAAAATCGGTAGATAGAAAGGTTTTAACTGTGCACCAGTAAAATTAAGGAATAAAAAGAATATTGCGACTATAGCTATACTCTGAGGTATATAAGCCATCCTCTCAAGCTTCTTTACCCTGATTATCTGATAGGTGCCTTCCAACCTTTCGAAATCCTTTTTTTTACGAGCCATGTCGTTACCTTTACATCCTTTTATCTGATATATGGTTTGTTATTATAGAATTTTCCCTCGAAATTTGCGGATCATAAATGGTGCGGCATATTCGGGAACGGTCATCTCTTCCTCCAGCTTGAATTCTTTGTTTCTCAGTATGATGGTATCCGGGTCCGGTATGCGCTCCAGTATCAGCTCCTGCGGTGCATCTCCTAGTGTCTTGGGTATAGCCTGGGCCAGCGGATCGAAGTTTTCCAGTTCTCCCAGTTCGATAGGGACCACCGTCAAAAACGAACCGCCGTGTATGGACTGTGGCAGCCGTATTAGTCTCTTGGTGTCTCCGGTGACCGGTTCGTCGGTGGTGCCCACCACTCCTTCGCCTACTTCCTTAACGTTGTGCTCGTCGAGTATGCCATCCAGTATCCCAAGGAACCATTTCATACTAGCTCCTCTGTCTTCTGATAGACAATCCAGATTTCCATCTTCAGCGATATGTCTCCACTTTCCGTCGACGAACAGTTCTTCGTACAACTTTTCGGATCTCTTTTCTGCGAATCCGTGCTTTTCCCTCATCTCTCTAAGAACATCTTCTTTCGACATACTCGCCCACCGGGTTAAAAGGTCGATTATCAACTCTCTCATACGTCTCATCCAACCACCTGCATCCTCCGGTGGTAGTTTGTAGCTGGTAACGTATTTACCGTGACCCATGAACTCATCGATCTGTAAAGTGGTTGACGGGAGTACAGTTTCGTAATCCAATCCCGTTCCGGTGATGAAGTCCACTAGTTCACGGCGTGCTTGTCTTGACATGGGGATAACGTCTTTGTTACGCACGTGGATATGATATCCTCGATGTCCTGAGAAATTGACGGTGATGTCATCCGGTTTGAATCCAAAGTCCTTCAGTAGGAATTCGTTTATCAGCAGGAGCGTCTTTTTCTTCACCAGCTTCAGTTGTTCGGTGTAAGATAGTTCTTCTCCTCCCGGTAGATGATCGGCATCAAGATCGAAGACCAGGTCGGCACCGAGCCAGTCCTTGTCCTTCATGGGTGCCCGAGGATTTGAGTAGTACGCTGTAGAGTAGTAGCAGTGAATCGGTAGTTTTTTGGCTAAGAAACTCAGCAGCTCATCTACGCTGTTGAAGGCCACGGGGCGGTGCATGCCTTTGCCGCCCGGGTATATAAAAGCGTATTCGCGAAGGGTAAATCGAGGAGGTGAAAACTGAACGTTCTCACTCTTTACATATCCTCTGAGGTGTGAGTAATGGTCCTTCAACACTCTCGATAAGAACAACCTTGTCTTTGTTTCCGAGTCCACAGACGGATATGTGAGTGCTGATAAAAGGTTTTTTGGTGTAAGAGTGAAGTATTTACTTTTTTAATATCTCCGCTGGTTTAATCATCGTCAGAAATTTAATATCATCAAAATGTCGGTCATAAGTACAAATTTCCCTTATACCTCGGTTTTTACAGGAGGCAGCGTGGATAGCATCTCTAGATGTCACATCGTATTTATTTAATATCTTGATGGCTTCTTTAATATCGATACTTTCGACGCTATATATTGTATCCATTAAATATAATACATATTCTGCGAGTTTAATACCTTCAGATTTCTTTCCGATATGTGTGTACCGATGTAGGATCTCCTGAATTACTTCTACGTTGATGACTGTTTGGATCTCGTCCATAGCTACAAGTTCCAGAATTCTTATAGAATGATCTTTATTAGGATGCTGATCTCCGGCTGCATACATGAATATATTGGTATCTAAAAAAATCATTCAGTGGCACCTTTGATAGTTTCCTCTTCCATCGTTTCCCAATCATCTACCGGTAAATTCATCTTTTTTATTTTTTGTATGAGTTTTAACTTATCGGATCGCTTATCCAGCATATCTTGGACTATTTTATCAAGGTCATCGCCGAATATATCGGTCAATCTTTTTGGTATATCCACAGATATTTTTTCCATCGTATAACAATCGAACCTATGCATTAAATAATTTTCTGAAATATCTATAATGCTTTTGGTGTGAGCAGCACAACGTTTATTAAGAACGATATCGAGTTCATACTTATGCGATATTTGGCTAGAACTCTGGGGCTGTTCACTTTCATGATCCTGCTCTTCGTCTCCGTGGGCTACGTGATAGGCGGCTTCTTCATGGGCGATTGGATAATGGGGTCGCTGATGTTCCTGGCCTTTGCGGCTGTTTTCAACGTTATCGCTTACTTCTACAGTCATAAATTCATACTCAGGGCTTATAAGGCAAAGATCATCGACGAACACGAAAATCCACGTCTGTTCGGTATCGTAAAAAAGGTGGCTTTCAGAGCGGATATTCCCATACCCAAAGTAGCCATAGTTCCCATGAGCGTACCCAACGCATTCGCTACGGGTAGAAACGAGAAAAACGCCGTGGTTGCGGTCACCGAAGGGCTCTTGGGGCTGCTGAACGACGACGAATTGAGCGGTGTGATCGCCCACGAGATGGCACATATCAAGAACAGAGACATGCTGGTGATGAGCGTTGCCGCAACCCTTGCCGGTGCCATCGCGTTCATGGCAAGGATGGTCTGGTTCAGTATGTTCTTCGGCAGAAGAAGAGTACATCCCATCCTATTGCTTACCATGATACTTGCACCTATCGCCGCCATATTGGTAAAACTGGCTATATCAAGAAAACGTGAGTACTATGCCGATGAAGAAGGGGCTAAGATAAGCAAGAATCCAAATGCACTGGCCGATGCACTGGAGAAGCTGCACTACCAGAATTCACGGAGCCCCATGAAGGGCGGCAGCCCGGCATCTTCCTCGCTCTTCATAGTCAATCCATTCCCGAAGAGCTTTTTCGTTAAAATGTTCTCCACTCATCCTCCGGCCGAGAAGCGCATAGAACTGCTGAGAAAGATGGCGGCAGACTACAGCTACCTTTGATTCTGGAATAATCTTAAGTATTTCCTCTTTGTACTTGAACCATGGTTAGGTATTCGGCGCCGGGAAAGATCATACTGTTCGGCGAGCACGCTGTGGTTTTTGGTAAGCCGGCCATCGCGATAGCTGTGGAAAGGAGGGTCCACGTACGGGTTGAATCAAACGATGAAAGAACAGAAGTCAACGGCCATCCCATTGATAAAAAGTATCACAGCTATATTTCAGAGGCCATCGATACGGTCAGTTTGGATGAATATCTTACCATCGAAACGTACGGTGATCTGCCCAGCGGTGCGGGCCTGGGTTCATCCGCCGCTGTGACCATAGCGACTCTGGGTGCTCT
>CAYVTG010000073.1:0-8749 GCA_964454575.1 uncultured Thermoplasmata archaeon | reverse complement strand
AGGACTACAACAATTCGGTCTAACCGACTATCAGGCAAGGACATATACCGGTCTTGTAGCCCATGGTGTGGCCGATGCAGAAACGATAGCATCCACTGTGGGTTTACCAAGAACATCGGTTTACAAGTCACTGGATACCCTTCATGAGATGGGGTACGTGATCATGACCGAAGGACGCCCCCGTGTCTATAGACCTGCAGAGCCTCTTGAGATAAAAGCTAGGCTTTCTTCAAAACTCGATGATGTATTCGGTAGATTGAACACGTTGTTCGAACTGCTGGCGGAGAAGGGAGAACCCCAAGTGGTTTACACCATCTACGGAAAAGACAAGGTGATGGAAAAGATAAGCGAATTCCTTAAGAAAACCGATAAAGAGATAATGATATCGTCACCAAATTTTTCGGAGATATTGTCCGCACTCGAAACTAAGTTTCAATCACTACGTAAACGTGGTGTAAAAACGGTGATAATAACGAAACCCGGAGAGAAAGTGTTATCCTGGGCAGATGTGGAACGAAAAGAGCATCTCATCGCTACAGATATAATCAGCGACGGGAAAAGAGCACTTCTGGCATCACCGGGATTCGAAGTATGCGGTTACACCAATAATCCGGCTATAGCTTCTCATCTTATCCACTTTATGGAGATACTGGTACAGAGAAAATAAGGTTCATAATCTTCTTACCGGAGTGTCGATCATGTTTATTATCCGCCGTGCCCAATCTAGTTTCTTTCTTTTTACCTCCGGGGCTTTACTTATAGGCCTTCGAAAATCCCAGCCGTTCAGTATTATCTCTTTAGCTTCGAAATGATCACAGATGACCACCCCGCGATCGCCATCGGTAAATCCGCCGAAGTTGTGCACACCACTAGGCGGCTCGCACTGACAGGTAGCTATCACGTGTCCTTCGAATCTTGGTGCCCATTTTTTGATCTTATCTATATTGTCCCCGTGAGCGTGTATAACCGCCGGTACATCATGTAGATTTAGTTCTATCTGCGCCTGTACATCTCCGTCAAGGTCAGTGACAAGCAGAGTGGGTTTACAGCCTACATCGAGTGCTTGCTCAAGTGCCGAGTCTGCGACTATCTGATGACGGTGTTTGGGAGCACTGGCGTACGGTCCGATAACTTCTACTTCATTACCCTTCAATGATTTCAAAGGCTCAAGGGAGTCGCTGGCCCGAAGTCTTGCTAGCTCAACAGCCGAACGCAGGTCTTCTGCCTCAGAGTATTTAAAATCATGAACTATATCTCGATATATGGGGAGCCATCTATCCATATCCATATCTTTCACTCCTCTTCTTCCTCATCTTCTTCGTCCTTGGCACCGATCTGACTCACGGCTCCCAGTACACCTACGGAAAGCCCTAAGCCGATGATGATAGTAACCATGGGTATCACGTTCCTCATCTCCTCCATACCGAGTACTGCGCGTAGATATTCGAAAACACCCCAGAATATCAACGTCATCGCCAAGGTGGAGAACAGCACCGCCCAGAAGGATCTTTTTACCTTTCCTTGAGTCAAGTATATATGGAGTACCTGCCCGAATTCGTGCAGCAGTATCGCTCCGATCCACCACCATATTACCGTACTGACGAAGGTCATGAATATCAATACAGTGGTGGCGTTTTCCAATTCCATTATAGCGTTCCAACCGCTCAGAGCACTGGCTAATACTATCAGTATGGCCACTACGGTGAAGGGAAGCCAGGCTGCTGCTGTGGCTATGGCCTTTTTGATATCTTTATAATACTTGATTATCTTACGATCCAAGTCGTATATCCTCCCGAGTATATATGCACCCAGTACGAACGAGATGAACCCTATCCCGAAACCGGATAGTGCGATGAAAGCCTCGCCCCCGTGGTAAAAAAAGGCACTTATCAAGTCTATTATCCGGAATACACCGTAAACCAGCAGTGCGATCGAGATAGGCATCAGGATCTTCTTCTTCGCCTTTTCTTCCTGAAGAGATTTGACTATCATATAGTATAGATTTTCAACACTCTCGCTCTGCTTTACATACACCATCTTTACATGAGAGATATCTATCTTCGATGAGATTATAGGGCTGATGTATTCGTCCTCAGCACCGTCCGTCACCATTATCACGGTGTCGGGCTGAAGTTCTTTCAGTACAACATCAAGTTCCTTGCTGAGTATCTGGTCCGATTTATAACCCACGTTGGAAGAGCCGCACACCGTAGCGATGTAAACGTCTTCCCCCTCCTTTTTTAGATTATCGTATGTGGAGATGGCTGCAAAGATCGAGTTGGTGTCCGAATCCTCCGGGTCGCTCAGGCCCAATTCAACAGCGGCGTTGAGGTTGGCATCGCGACCGATAAGAGGGGTCTCTAATCCGGTTTTAGCTCCTATATCGTCGTCACGATCCACACAGAGGATAAGTTTTTTCATCTCTTTAAAGGGTTATAGCTTACGTAATATATAAAGTTAGGTTACACGGAAGCTCGATCCGGGGATCTTCCTCCGATAATCGATAAAGTATTATCCCTCCTTCGATATGCTCTCATCATGCCCTTCGAGGTACGCCGCGCAAGTAAAGAAGATCTAACCTGTATAGTCCAGCTCGAGATAGCCAGTATGGGCCCCTTGTGGGATAGAGAGTATATTGAATACGATGCCAACAGCCTCTTCGAATTCATCGAAGAACGTTTTGATTCAGATCGACTGTGGGTTGCAGAGGAGGATGGAAATATACTTGGTTTTCTGCACTCCACCACATACCTAGATGCGATCTCGTCCACAAAGATATGCGAGGTCTTCACCGTGATAGTACATCCGGAGCATTTTGGAGAGGGTATCGGAGCTGCTTTGATGGAATACGAACGTGCAGCGGCGGCAGAAGACGGCGTGGAACTGCTCAAGCTGGAGGTACTCTCAAACAACCGGAGAGCCATGAATTTTTATGATAAGATGGGCTTCCGTGAGAAGAAGAAGGTGATGATCTCGAAGCCGGGAAACAGACAGCCGATAGACGAACCAGAGCTCACTGATTTTCCCCTGTTGGATTGGCTCATGGACAACAAAAACATCCGCTACAACCTGGCTTCCAGCTCTATGCCGGCACCGACACTGGCCGATCTCACCGAACTCGATAGCTCGCAGATATTGGAGGTAGACACGGAGATCAACCGGCGACTGGAACATGCCGTGCAGAGATCATACGGTGAAGATGTGAGCGTTCTACTTACTTCCGGTACACAATCCGCCAATATGCTCGCCTACTCGGTACTGTTGCGTGACGGAGACACCGTCGTTGTGGAGAACCCGGGCTACGCACCACTTGGAACCGCACCTGCCATCATGGGTCGCTCCGTAGAAAAGATCCAGCGGCGTTACGAAGATGGTTTTGTTCCCAAGAGCAGCGAAGTACCGGAACATGCAAGTATGATTGTGATCACCAACCCTCACAATCCAAGCGGTACCTACATGGATATCGATTCACTCCGACCACTTTACGATACAGTGAAAAAGAACAAAGCTCTGCTGTTGGTGGATGAGATATACCGGGACCATATGCCTCAAAGCACCTCGGCCGTGGAGCTCGGTAAAAATGTCCTAGTGACCTCCGGCCTGTCCAAGGTTTACGGCCTTGGAGGACTGCGCATCGGTTGGATAGCATCCAAGGACCACAGTTTGATGGAGCGATTGAGGCGTGCCAAACCACATCTGGATCCCTTCAACTCGGTGCTTTCCGAAAGGACGGCTCTAGCACTTTTCGAGAACCGAGAAAGGATCTTGACCGCCGTACGCAAAAGAACAGCCCGCAATCTATCGATCGTCAAGAGATGGATATCAGAGACCGACGGTATAGAATGGATAGAACCCGTCCAAGGCATCATATCATTCCCCAAGCTTACCAAGGACTGTACCTCTCTGGAGTTCGCCAAAAAGGCTAGGGACCAAGGCGTACTGGTAGCTCCCGGCGAGTACCTCGGTATGCCCGGACAAGTAAGATTGACCTTCCGGTTGGAACCCGCCGAACTCCAGAACGCTCTGGCCATCTTGACGTCGGTACTCGCCGGACTCAAGTGATCATGCACTTTGGCGAGTACTACAGGCGGCTGATGATCTACCTTCGATGCGTCTATTCTGTTCCACCACCGACGAAGCATGTCTAGTCTTTTGGTAACACCATTGAGTATTAGGGACTGGACGATAACCATATTTGGTAGAGAATGTCATATCTTCTATAGCCCTCACAAGTTGGCAGATAGGGAAGAATCTCCTCTAAATCCCATCGAAGTGAAATAATACACCAGCACCAAAAGAGTTAAATTGTTGAACAGTTCTACTGTTGAACGATGATAGATGATGTAGTAAAGATGTCCAAGAAGGGGCAACTCGTCGTACCGAAAGGTATCAGGGAAAAAGAAAATCTCGAGCCTTCGGATAAATTCATAGCTATACCCATCAAGGATGGAGTTATCTTCAAAAGGATAAACATTGATCTGAAGAAGGAATACAAAGAACTAAAAGAGAAATTAAGGCAAAGATTCGAAGAGGAAGAAATCAGCGAAGACATAGTCGAGAAAGCGGTAGAATGGGCGAGACAACACTGAAAGTCGTTCTGGATACAAACGTTTTGATATCTGCCATAGGGTGGCATGGTCCTCCTGAAAAGTGCCTGGACCTCACAGTAGAAGGAAAAGTAATAAACTTCATATCAAAAGAGATCATCGAAGAATTATTAACGGTCATGGATTACCCTAAACTCAAATTCACAGATGATGAAAAGGAACGTTTTTTGGAGATATTACTGACTATAGTGGCGAACGTAACTACTGATACTTATAGTTCGTTCGCCAGTAGCAGTGGAGAACCGTTGAATAGTCATATTCATTAGGTTCTCCACTATAATTCTATTTTGATAAAGCCCAAAGAATCGTTAGATATAATAAAAAAAGATCCCAAAGACAATATATTCCTTGAATGTGCTGAGGAAGCCTCTGCAAACTTTATTATCTCCGGAGATTTACATCTTTTGGAATTAGAATCGTTTAGAGGGATAAAGATAATTTCACCCGCGGAATTTATAAACTTATTTTAAAAAACCTAGAAATGAGGAATCTTTGATTCCTCTGGATATATCCCCTTATCGAGCAACAAGTGCGGTATCAGTCTTATATAATACGACTACAACACAACCTATAACAATAATTTTGGATATAACGTGTATCAGCCCCGGAACAACGGTAAAATAACTGGCCCCATCAGAACTATCGTGAACCACACCTTTTTATATCGCAGTATCTCTCGAAGGCCGGATGATCACTATCATAGGGGTCGGTCACGTGTTCGATATCCGGGACAGAGTCAAGAGCGAGATAATCCGTAGGAACCCGGCGGTGGTAGCCGTCGAACTGGACCGTAACCGGTTCGAAGCGTTGAAAACTCAGGATCGAAGCGGCGATGCTCCCCTCTTGTATCGTGCAATGGCATTCATACAGAAACGTATAGCCGACGAGTTCGAGGTAGCCCCCGGTGAAGAGATGCTGGCCGCCGTAGAAGCCGCACAACATATAGGCTCCGGCGTAGCCTTCATAGACCTACCGGCGGATGCAGTCTTCAAAAGGATGATCGCCTGCATGAGCATGAAGGAGAAGATCTACTTCGCATTCGGTATGATAGCAGGGCTCTTCGCTTCCAAGGAAAACATCGAAAAAGAGCTCGACAGATATCAGCAGCAAGAAGACGATTACATGGAGGTCTTGGCACAGAACATGCCGTCGGTCAATCGTGTGTTGATAGACGAACGAAACGACCACATGTCCGAAGGCATCAAACATCTGGAGCAAAAGTACGGCTCCGTGGTAGCGGTGATAGGCGACGGACACGTAAAAGGCATCTTCAAAAATCTGGGCCGAAGCGATGTGGAAGTGATCCGTTTAAAAGAGATACAGACCACGGTGGAAAGTGACTTCACCGTATCTTTCAGTTTTGACGGTCAGTAACGGCCTTTACCGAAATCACTGTTGTAGCGTTCCTTATATATCTCGAATTCCTTTTTTCTATCTTCTTTTTTAGGTACTAGTACCATAATCCATCCTATACATACTATCATCTCTCCTCCGACCACACCCATTGTTAAGAATTCTTCCAGACCGAGTTCATCCTCCATGGCTCTTACCGTATCGATCTCTTCCTGGCATAGAACACAAAAGTCTGTGGGTTGTGCTTCAGAATGCCCCATCCGTTTGACCTCGATATCGGATGCCATCACACACTTTCCCGCGGATTCGTCACAGTGATGAGGATATTCTACATCCTCATGATCGCTCTCATGTCCGATACCTACCAGGGCCAGATGGTGTCCGAATTCGTGCACAAGTACTGAAGATTCTATCTCCAAGGCTTGTGCATCCTGGCTGCGCTGCGCTACTTTGAATATGGTCTCTACGAAGATAACGACTCTGTCACCACCATAGGACAACCCCAAAACGTTGTCCTCCTTCCATTCACCGTCAAGATACAATACGTGCATCACCATGGTGTCTCCGCCCCTTTGATTATCTTTGTAATCGTTGCTCAGCAAGAATACATCTTCTTCACGGTATATCTCTCTGGTATCTTCATAACGGATCACATCGTTGATAATAGAGGTCACCATATCTTTATCCGTGTATTGATACACCCTTTCCTCCAGTAGCTCCATAGCCATGGGCGACGGAGCATGGCCTGCCACATAGTCGTACTCTATTATCAATTCCGAATACGGCTCGTCGTCAAGGTACATCTGGGCGTATTCGAAGGAAGTATGAAGATTACCTACCTCTCGTAGATAACCGGGAAGTGAAGCGGCGGTGACCAGGACGGCGATCACCGTGATGGCCGCCACCACTGCCATCAATCCGTATCTTCTGCCTTTCATCCTTATTCTACCTTATCTCGCTGTATGTCTTCGAAAAGTCCACCGGCAGCCTCGGCACCCTGTCCCGCGGCTGTTATAGCCTGTTTGAGTGGTGAGTCTATCACATCTCCGGCGGCATAGATACCTCTGATATTTGTTCTTCCTACCTCATCCACCATTATGTAGCCTCCGTCGATAAGTTTTACTCCCATACCCTTTGCCAGTTCGTTGTTCGGTGTGGAACCGATCTCTATGAATAGACCGTTCAAAGGTAAGGTTTCACCGTTCTCCAGTTTTACACCTTCCAACAGTTCTTTTCCTTTAAGTTCCTGAACGTTGACGCCGAATATGGTTTCGATCTTGTCTTCCTTCTCTACCTCCAATATCCTGATGGGTTCCGGTCTGAAGAATTTTTCTTTACGATATAGGATGTACACCTTATCGGCATATCTCGCCAGCAAAAGTGCCGCAGCCAGTGCGGCGTTACCACCGCCGACTATCCCAACGGTCTTACCGTTGTAGAAAGCGGCATCACAGGTGGCACAGTAGCTGACGCCTCTACCGGTCAATTCTTTCTCACCCGGAAGATCCAGCCTTCTCCTATCCTGACCGGTGGCCAGTATGATCTTTTTAGCACTGAATTCATCCCCGTCTGTTTTGACTGTAAAATCATTGTTCTTTCCATGAATACTTTCTACCCTGCCGTAAACGACTGGTACATCAAAAGATTTGACATGCTCCTCCATCTTCATAGCGAGTTCCATACCGCTTATATTGGGGTATGAGGGGAAGTTACATACATCCGGGGCCTCGGATATCATCCCGCCTGGCATCTCCCCTATGAGCAGTGTGTCCAATCTATATCTAGCAGCATAAAGTGCGGCCGTGTAGCCTGCAGGGCCGGTTCCGATGATGACAGTATCGTACATATTATCGATCACCTATATCTCTCGTCATATTAATCCTTTACCGGTAGTAAGGTGAACGATACTCGGCCTTAGAGTACTTTTTCCTGGAAAACAATATTTTCTGACTCCAGTTTCTCCAGTATAGGTTCGTAGATATCTTCGTCCACCGGTATATGTACTCCGGTGCCGGTTATCTTACCTTTGAGTATCATCTCGGTGGCTATGGCTGCTGGTAACGCTACCGTACGTGCCATGGATGTTTCCTTGCCGTAGACTCCTTTGTCTATAAGAGTGGATGTTATCGTTTTAGCACCGGAGGGATATTCAGCCTTGAATATATGGTGAAGAACGATCATATCTTTCTCGCCCTCGGCGTAATCCATGCGTTCCTGCATCCTTGTGACGAGTACATCTATGGGCGCTCCTTTCTCTAAAGGCAACTGTTCGTCGTCGAAGAGTCCCAACCATTCCATACGCTTGATGGGGTCAGAATCTACGGGTATATCGAGATAATCGGCCGTCTTCTCTTTGTCACCAACAAGATCTATCATCAGATCTGCATAGGTCTTACCGGCTAGATCCATCTCTTTATCGTCCAACCAGCCGATATCGACCATGCACTTCATGGTCTTACACCAGCCGGGATATCTGAGTGTGCCTCGGAACACAGTTTCCGCGTCATCAAGGCCGTAGGTTTCTTTGTAGGGCAATGAATTACGGTTGGGATATGCCTCCAAAGAAAGGTGTTCGATATCCATGGGCCAGTTGTTCACAAATAGTTCTTCGGACGGTATATCTATGATCTTACCGTTCTTCATGTATTTTGCAGAGTTCTTACCGGCGAGAAGTACACCTTTTGGACTCCATGAAAACTTGTATCCCCAGGGATTGTCGTTATCTTCTGGAGCCGGGAGCCCGCCGCAGTAAGATTCAAAACTTGTCACCGTTCCACCGGCATTTTCGA
>CAYVTG010000072.1:5269-9430 GCA_964454575.1 uncultured Thermoplasmata archaeon | reverse complement strand
GATCAAAGACGCTCTGACCAACGCGGTACGTACGGCATCCGAAAAGATACCGCTCAGACCCAACGCTATCCACCCTATAACACACGATAACACCGGTGATAACACAGGTAGGTTCATACCACCCATACACTGGGACGTGGTCTCCGGAGATCAACTCAAGGTTCAAATCATGCCGAAAGGCGGGGGAAGCGAGAACATGAGCAAACTGGTGATGATGACACCCGGCAAGGGATTGAAGGGTGTTAAGGAAATAGTCATCGACCAGGTAGCAGCCATGGAAGGCAAGCCATGCCCACCCACCGTTGTCGGCGTCGGAATAGGCGGCGGTGCCGATATGGCACTGGAGCTGGCTAAAAAAGCACTCCTCCGACCGGTTGGCAAACGGCATCCTGAAAAGGCCATCGCCGACATCGAGAGCGAGCTGCTGGAAAAGATCAATCGGCTGGGCATCGGCCCCATGGGCATCGGCGGCAAGACCACCGTCCTGGACGTCAAGATAGAGTACGCCCATCGACATCCTGCATCATTCCCTGTTGCAGTGGTACCACAGTGCTGGGCCAACCGGCAGGCGCTTGTAATCGTAGAGGCCGATGGTAAGATAGAGGTGATCCAATGAAAAAAGTCATCGAAACACCCATAGACCCGGAAGAAGTCAAAGAACTCAGAGTCGGAGATACTTTCTACATAACCGGTACGATATTCACCGCCAGGGACTCGGCCCACGAGAAGCTGCTGGGGCTGGAGGACGACGAAGTACCATTCGACCCGTCGAAGTATGCCATGTTCCACTGCGGACCGGCCATACACAAAGTGGACGGCAAGTGGACCGTGGTATCCGCAGGGCCGACCACCAGCATACGCATGGAGATATTCGAGGACGACTTCATCGAGAGGTTCGGTACGAAGATAATCATCGGTAAAGGCGGCATGGGCGACAGAACGCTGAAGGCACTGGAGAAACACGGTGCGGTTTACGCACAGTACACAGGCGGCGCCGGAGCACTCATGGCAAAGGCCATCGAAGAGGTGGAAGACGTTCACTTCCTGGAAGAACTCGGGATACCGGAGGCCTTCTGGATGCTCAAAGTCAAAGAAGCCGGCCCCTTCCTGGTGACCATGGACTCCACCGGAAAGAGCCTGCATGCCGATGTGGCCGAAGAGATAAAGAAGAACTTGGCCGTGATCAAGGCTGAATTATAGGTGCCATGAAGATACCCGATAAGGTCATCGAAACAGTAAGAAACGCACAAAATATCGTCGCACTGACCGGTGCGGGGATGTCCGTGGAGAGTGGTATAGCTCCCTTCAGAGGTAAGGGAGGATTGTGGGAGAGATTCGACCCGGAGAAATACGCACACATCGACGCTTTCCGAAAAGATCCGCAAAAGAGTTGGGAACTGTTCAGATTGCAGATAGAAGAAGTTACACATGCGGTACCTCATACCGGCTACCATGCATTGGTGACTCTAGAACGATATGGTCTCAAATCGGTGATAACCCAGAACGTGGACGGTCTCCACAAGAAAACTGGTTCCCGGGATGTAGTAGAACTACACGGCACATTATCAAAATTGCGTTGCGACGACTGTAGTAGCAGAAAGGATACTCTTGAATATATGGACCAGATCTACAACAATACGGTTCCAAAATGTCCATGCGGTGCATACTTTAGACCGGATGTGGTCATGTTCGGAGAACCGTTACCCACGGAAGCCATGCAAAGAGCTCTAGAACTATGTTGCGAATCCGACCTCGTCCTCGTGATAGGTACATCTTCTATCGTTTATCCCGCAGCCTCGCTACCAGATATAGCACGAAACAGCGGTGCCGTGATAGTAGAGATAAACACATCCAAAACAGCTATAACAGGCCACACCGCTCATCACACGATCTACGGTGGTGCAGAGACGGTATTGACCCGACTGGCGGATGAACTAAGGTAAACAAAAGATATAAATATATCTACATATATATCATACTAAACAGGTGAATATGATGTGCAAAAGATTGATGAAAACGGGTGTTATGCTGCTCGTACTATTGGTTATGCTAACAGCATCAGCTACTGCTGTACGAACAACTACACCCCGAGAGGGAGCCAGCGACTATCCCATAGACGGAAGGATAGTGATCGAATTCCGAGAGAGGATGAATACCTCTACTGTGGACATCGAGATCGAGCCGGATCCAGTATATCCGGTTCAAAAAGAATGGTCTGATGATGATCGTACACTGACCATAACTCCTACTGCATCTCTCTTGAACGACGAAGAATACACCGTTCATGTTGAAGGAGAAACAGTGGATGGTGAAGAAGTAACCGAATCTTTCAGCTTCACCACTGCACCAAAACCATCGTTGATCGATACGATGACTGACGTGTTCTCCAATATGTGGTACGCTTTCTGGGCATTCGTACCCAGTTTGATATTCTTCATAATCGTCATCCTAATCGGCTACCTGGTATCAAAATTCGCCGGATTTATCACATCCAATGTACTGAAGAAAGCGGGCTTCGAGAAAGCCATGCGAAAGATAGGTTTAACAAAGCAGATACGCAAACTCGGCATGAAAAATGTGTCTTCTTTTATAGGTATGCTGGTGTTCTGGTTCATATTCGTTATTTTCATCCAGATAGCTCTTGATTTTGCCGGAATACGTACTTTGACAGCTATACTTACACCGATAGTTCTGTTCATACCTAGAGTTATCATAGCGGTGATCGTGCTTCTGGTCGGTTTTTACGTTGCTGAGATAGTGATAAGAATACTAAAAGAATTCTTAAGAAAAACTCCCCTCAGCAAAGAACTATTCAAGATAGATAAGAAGACCAAGAAATCAGGATTCTCCATAATGGATCTTATCTACATGTTCGTCAAGGTTTTCATACTGTTGATATTCATCAACATAGCACTGTCCATCATCGCAATTAATGTGCTCACAACCTTCATCAACCCCATTCTATTGGTGATCCCCCTTCTTATCTTGGCACTAGCAGTCATAGTGGTCGGGCTGATCGTCTCCGAATACGTAGTATCATTCATAATGAAGATGCTAAAGGAGATGGAGGTCAACAAGATCATCGAACCCATCGAAGATATGATAGAGAAGAAAGGATTCATACTAAAATCTCTTTCTTTCATCCTAAAGTTGTTCATAATGCTGATCTTTGTACAGATCGCCATAGGCATTTTGAATACCCACGGCATGTTCAACATGTTGGCCGATCTAGTAAATACGGTTATACTGTGGCTGCCCAATCTGATAGTTGCCTTCTTCATAGGTATGATTGGTTTCTGGGTTGCTAGCTGGGCACACGATAAGGTAATGGACTGGGGTAAAGAGATGGAGATACCTCTGAACTCGCTGGTGGCCAAAGCCACGAAGATACTGGTTATCTACATCGCGGTGGTCATGGCACTGGCCCAGTTAGGTATAGAGGTCCCGATACTGTACATCGTCTTTGCCATAGCCGTTGGTGCTGTCTTCCTCGGTCTAGGAGTCGGCTTCGCCTATGGTTCAAAGGATATGTTCCTTAACCTGATGGGTTCTGTACAATCCAGCCAGACGCTAAAGGTCGGAACTCGCGTGAGGATAGATACCTACGAAGGGACGATAGCCGATATCGGAAGGTACAATGTAACCATAAAAACCGACACCGGCCAAAGGGTACATATCCCCCACTCGAAACTGTCCAACGCTGTTGTAGAAGAGATCTAAAAACGACAAAACTTCCCCGGGTAACCCCCGGGGCACTTCATTTTTTTACCAATCGGATCACCGGTTTGAACAAAAAGTCAAAACGCCCTGTGGATGTTCCCCAGTACGCAAATATACCGATAGCTATACCTGCAGGTATGTCAAGGAGCCAGTGTACCCCCAGATATATGATCACAAAGGCGGTGAGTACGGTAAAGATCACGCCAAAGTATCCCAGTCTTTTCAAACGTGCACTGTACAGAGCGATGAGCGTCATCGTAAGAGAGATACTCATGTGTCCGCTGGGGAAACAGTTACTCTGTCTGTTGATCAATCGAAGTATAGCAAGGTACTGTGGATATCGGTACATCAAAGGCTCTACTTCCGGTGCATAAAATGATGTAACAGTTACGTATAGAAGCAGATAGCCGGGCAATATGAACATATAGTTCACCGCCAGTG